>JAEEZZ010000132.1 GCA_016292255.1 Oscillospiraceae bacterium | reverse complement strand
TTCACGGCCCGGCCTGTGACACACGATGCAGGGCCGTTCCATGCCCCGTTCCAGCTTGTGGCCATCGAGGCCGATGACGTCCATATCATAGAAGCGACCGGCAGGTGAGCTTTCCTCAATCTCCACGCAGAGGGCCTTGACCTGCTCTGCCGGGGCGTCAATGGCGAAATAGGCCTCGTCGCCGGTGGGAAGAGCGCGGGAATACTCCTTCAGGACCTTCATGCGGTTTTGCACAAAGCCCAGCCGGAGCTGTTCCATCCCCCACAAAAAGGCTCGGTGCGACAGGGCCGTGACCTTGACGGGTCCGGCCATGTTCATGGTAAAGGAGATGACCGGGGCGCGGTATTCGGCCAGCAGGGCGTTTTGAATGGCCACCCGTTCTTCCCGGGCGGTTAAAATGTCAGACAGTGTGATTTCTTGTTCAATCATTTCAATATCATCTTCATCTTTCTGCAGCGGCGCACAGTGTGCGCCACCGGACAGCCTTTCGGTAGCGGCGCACAGTGTGCTCCGCTACCGAGGAGTGGTCAATAATGCACGACGTCGGTTTCCCGGCGGATGGCCGCCACGATGGGGGAGGCTTCAGGGGAGCGGAAAAAGGCCAAGGTCGTTTCCGGGAGCATGTCGGCCACGCTGTCCAGGCGGTCGTCGTGAATGGCCTGCCGCACCGTGGAGGCGGAGATGATCTGCCCGTCGGGCAGCTCCCGCCGGGGAATGACGCGGCATTCGATCCCATGGGCGGGCAGGGCTACGGATAGAACCTCGTTATAAATGCCCGTCACCAGGGAGCGGGGCTCGCTGCCCACGTAGCGGGTTTGAATATCCAGGGCCTGGGCGATGCGGACGAAGAGTGCAGTATCCAGAGCGGCCTGGGTCCGGAGGATCTTGTCCTCGGTTTTTAGGAAGTAGCCGGGGAAGGTGGCGGAGGAGATCAAATACGCTCCCGTTTCCAGGCAGACTACGTTGGGCAGATCCGCCACGGCTTCCCGCACCAGCCGATGCCGGATCGCCGCGGGGATGGGCCCCGCGTTCTCGCTGAGCAGGAAGAGGTAGACCGTGTCGTTCTCCTTTGCGGCGGTCTCCACCAGATATCGATGCCCCAGGGTGAAGGGGTTGGCGTTCATAACGATGGCGGCGTTCCGGCCGGGACGTTTTTTTGCCTCCAATTTTTTCAGATAGCCGGGAAAGCCGTCCTTCCGGTTTTCCAGGAAGACCAGGAAGCCCGGCACCTCCGCAATGACGGAGAAGCCCAGATCCTGGAAGAATTTGGCGCTGCCGGGCTTGGTGTAGACAAAAAGGTGGAAGAAGCCCTTTTCCAGGCGGTTTTCCATCAGGTGGGTGATGATCTCGTTCAGCAGCCCCTCGCCCTGGTGGGCGGGATCCACAGCGAAGCAGCGCAGGGTGGGCCCGAAGGCGGAGCCGGTGGCGATGGGCTCCCCGGCCTCGTCAAAGACAGCGCAGGTATAGTCCAGATGCTCGTCCAGGGTGATGTCCACCCGCTCCAGCAGGGCTTTTATTTTACCCATCGCGCGTTTATCAGATTGGTAAACCTGTGAGACGCTCATGAAAACCTCCAGAAAACAATTGACAGTTGAGAATTGAGAGTTGAGAACTTTCGGAGCTGCGCAAATTGCAATTTGCGCAGCGCAATCATTCTCAATTCTCAATTGTCAATTCTCCATTTGAAAGGTCCCGGCGCCGGATTCCCGGCGCCGGGAAAAACCGTTTTGACTACAGCGGGAGCTTGCCGAAGATGATGCCTACGATCATGCACAGGATCGAGAAGACCCAGACGTACAGGAAGGAGGACTTGATGTGGTCCTTGATGTCCACCTCGGCCAGACCGGTACCCAGCAGAGTGGCGGGGACCATGGGGCTGATAAAGGTGGCGCAGTTGCGGCAGACCACCATGGCGACGGCGATAGGCAGAGGCTCTACGCCGAAGGACTGGCCGATTGCCATCATAACGGGGAGCATACCGTAGAAGTAGGAGTCCGTGTCGAAGGCCAGAGCCAGAGGCACGGAGAGAATGCCGATCACAAGCGGCAGGTTCTGCCCCAGGAAGCTGGGCAGGATGTCGGAGACGATTCCGGCCAGGCAGCGCACCACAGAGGGCAGCGAGTCTGCAGGCAGGGTTGTGACCTTCGCAGAAATGACGGACCAGACTTCCTTGCCGTCTTCCAGCTTCACCTGGAGGCTGGAGGTCAGAATGCCCATGAGGACGGCAGCGCCCATCAGGGTGGAGCACATCATCAGCGCGGGTCCGGCGTGGAGGTTGATGATCTTCTTGTGCATCTTGGCGGTGAAGCCGTAGTTGATGAACAGCGCCAGGGCGGTGCCCAGCATGAAAGGCACATAGCTGGGGAAGACGTCCCAGATCAGCAGGGCGATGACGCCCACCGTAAGCAGGACATTGACGATAAACAGCTTCGGCCGGGCCAGATCGGAGCCCGCGGCGGCCTGGGCTTCCTCTTCCAGATCGACGGGGCCGCGCTCCCGGGCCAGCCTGCCGTCCAGGCCGGCGCCCCGCTTCTTTTCCTGCAGACCAGCCAGAACCGCGTGGGCAATGGATAGCAGGATGCCGAAGATCTGAATGGGCAGGATATACTTCCAAAGGGTGCTGGCGGGCCACTCCTCACCCAGAACGGAGGCGGCCCGCATGGTGGGCCCGGCCCAGGGCATCAGATTCAGAACGCCCATGGCAAGGACCGCGATCCGGAGCAGGGTGGTCTTGCGCATGTGCATCCGTTTGTAGACCGGCAGCATGGCGGGGATTACGATACAGAAGGTGGAGGCGCCGCCGCCGTCCAGATGGCCCACCAGGGCGATGACGGCGGTCATCAGGCAGACGCCCACCACGCTGTTGCCGGTCAGCGTCAGGAGCTTGTTGATGATGACGTCGAACATACCGGCGTCGGTCATAATGCCGAAGTAGAGGACGGAGAAGACGAAGAGCGCGGCGGTGGGGCCGGTGGAGTTGAAGCCGGCCTTGATCATAATGGCCAGGTTGTCAAAATCGTAGCGGCCGCCGATGACGAGAATGATGCCGAGCAGAGCAGGCCAGACGATGAATGCGATGGCGGGCTGGGTCTTGCTCTTGAACAGGGTGATAACGATGGCGACGATGGTCAGCAGACCGAGGAGACCGACAATCAGATTTGCGGTCTCGGCGGACATCCGTACCCAGAAAAGCGTTACCTGGTCCAGCGTTCGTTCCATGGGGATGCTCCTTTCCTATATTCAATTCTCTTGGCGCTTGGGCTGGGGAGAATACAAAACCCGCGGGGGAGGATGGGAGACATCTTCCCCCGCGGGACGGGGACAGGGTGAATTAATCTTCGTCTACGGTGTAGGGCTTGATCTTGCGGACCACGTCCAGGATGGTGCCGTCGCGGGCTTCCAGGATGGCCACGACCTTGTCCTCCCACTGCAGATCGTCGGGACGGCCCACCAGGGAGTAGGCCTTGTCCTTCAGCTCTTCAATGGTGACGTGGGGGATGCCTGCGTTGTCCAGGCACTCGATGAGGTCGGGACGCAGGGGGTTGACCGCGATGCCGTAGTCGGTGACCAGGACGTCCACGCAGTCGCCGGGAGTGGTGACGGTGACGACGTGCTCACAGACGGTAGCCATTCTGCCGCGGGTCAGCGGGGTGACGATGATGCAGCACTTGGAGCCGGCTGCGGTGTCGGGGTGGCCGCCGGGAGCGCCGCGGAGGACGCCGTCGGAGCCGGTGAGCACGTTGACGTTGAAGCCGGTGTCGATCTCCAGGGCCGCCAGGACCACGAAGTCCAGCTTGTTGACGAAGGCGCCCTTGTTGGCCGGGTTGGCGTACTGGGAGGCGCTCATCTCAAAGTGGTTGGGGGTCTGGTTGATGGAGTTGACGGATTCCAGGTCGAAGTCCTGCACGTCGATGACCTTGCCGACCTTGCCCTTCTTCAGCAGCTCCACCATGGGGCCGCAGATGCCGCCGATGGCCCAGCCCATCTTGATGCCGCGCTCGTCCATGTACTTCTCCAGGAAGAGGTTGGCCGCCAGGGAGGGGCCGCCCACGCCGGTCTGGAAGGAGAAGCCTTCCTTGAAGTACGGGGTGGAGGCGATGACCTTGGCCACGTTCTCGGCCATCATCAGGTCACGGGGATTCTGGCTGATGCGGGCAGCCGCGGAGGCAATCTTCTTGGGGTCGCCGATGCAGTCCACCACGACCACGGCGTCCACGTCAATGGCCTCCACGGAGGCGGGGTAGTTGGGGAAGTCCACCAGATCGTCGGTGACGACGATGACGTGATCGGCGTACTTGGCGTCGGTCATGGCGTAGCCCAGGGAGCCGCAGTTGTGCTTGCCGCCGATGCCGCGGCAGTTGCCCACGCAGTCGGAGGTGGGAGCGGCCACCACAGCGATGTCGATGTGGACCTCACCGGCCTCGATGGCACGGGGACGGCCGCCGTGGGAACGGATGATGGCGGGGGTCTTCAGCTTGCCGGCGGAGACCACGTCGCCGATCCGGTCACGGATACCGGAGGTCTGGATACCGAC
Source organism: Oscillospiraceae bacterium (assembly GCA_016292255.1). Lineage (GTDB taxonomy): Bacteria > Bacillota > Clostridia > Oscillospirales > Oscillospiraceae > JAFRPC01. The sequence continues at coordinate 18,078 of JAEEZZ010000132.1, read as the reverse complement.
CACGATACCCTTTTCGATGTAGTCGGCGATCACGTCGTGGGCGGAGCCCAGAGAGGTGGCGGCCACGGTGATGTCCTTGATGCCCAGCTCTTCCACAGCGGCCTTGATGACCATGTTGGCCACGTAGTCACCGTTGCGGAGGTGATGGTGGAAGGAGAAGGTGCAGCCGTCCTTGCAGCCGCACTGCCGCAGGGCGTCGGCGATGGTGGCGACGATCTTGGACTCCTGGGGCTTCTCATAACGGCGGGTCTTGGGGGCGGCCTTCTGGATATACTTGCCGTCCATGTAATTCTTGCCCTGATAGACCTCCTTGCCGTTGGTCAGGAGGTAATCGGGAATGTCTCTGCCTACTGCGTTTTTCATACCAGATCCCCCTCATAGAGCCCGCAGGCGCGGGCCAGCTTCAGCGTCCGCTCCGCGCCGGGAATGAACGCGATGTCGATCATCTTGCCGTCCACAGTGAAGACGCCCACGCCGGCAGCGCTCTGCTCGCGGTAAGCGCGCACGATCTTCTCGGCCTGGGTGATTTCCTTCTCGGTGGGGGCGAAGAGCTCGTGGACCAGGCGGATCTGCTTGGGGTTGATAAGGCTCTTGCCGTCAAAGCCCATGGCCTTGTTCTGCAGGACCTCGGCCCGGTAGCCTTCCTCGTCGTTGAGGTTGGTGAAGACGGTGTCGAAGCACTGGACGCCGGCGGCACGGGCCGCGATCAGCATCTGGCCTCTGGCCACCATCATGTCCACGCCGTCGGGGGTGAACTTGGTCTGCATGCACTTGCGGAAGTCGCCGCCGGAGATGGCAACGCCGAACATCCGGTCGGAGGCGGAGCAGATCTCATAGGCGTTGAGGATGCCCTTGGGGCTCTCCAGCGCGGCCATGAGCAGGGTGCGGCCTTCCTCCACGCCGAACTCACGCTCGGCGGCGAGGACGTGCTCCTCCACGGTCTTGACGTCCTGGGCGCTCTCGCACTTGGCGATACGGATGCCGTCGGCGCCGCCGGCGACACAGACGCGGATGTCTTCTTTCCAGTGGGGGGTATCCAGGCCGTTAATACGGACGATGACTTCGGTATCGCCGTAGTCAATGGTCTTGAGGGCATGGTACAGGGAGAAACGGGCAGCATCCTTCTGGTTTTCTGCCACGGCGTCTTCCAGGTCCAGCATGATGGAGTCCACACCGTAGATGTAGGCGTCCTTGATCAGGCCGGGCTTCTGGGAGCTCATGAAGATCATGGTCCGGCGCAGGCGGAACCGCTCAGGCTTGGGTCTCGGGATCATACAATGACACCTCCCCAGGGAATATTCTCGGCCGAAGCGTCGTTGGCACGGAACACCGCGCACTCCACACGGGCCTTGATGGTGCAGTCCAGGGCGCCCTTGTCCACCACAGTGACCTTTGCGTCCTTGACTTCCAGCCGCTCCAGGGTCTCCAGAACGGTTTTTTTGATCTGACGGCCATACTGATTCATGACGCTGCTGGTGAGAGACAGCTCAATGCCGCCGTTGCCCGGCTCCAGCGTAACCATCAAATCGCTGGATTCCAGGGTGCCCGCCGTGGCGGGCTTCAGAATTTGCATCGAAAAACGCCTCCTTTATCAAATTCCGTACGAGCATTGTATCACAGGAAACCGGTTCTGACAAGGGCAATTTTGTTAATTTTTAATAATTTCGACAACGGAGGGAGGACAGGGGCAAAGCCGGGCAATATGGGATTGCATTTTTTGCAAAGTTTGGTATAATAACAGGAGTAAAAGGGGAGGTGTGCCTATGAAAACGGAACGCGCGCAGAAGGATGCCCCGGCGGAGGAGCGGAACAGACAGCGGATCGACCGGCTGGAGCGTCTGCGGCGGGTGCTGCTGGTGCTGGGCACCCTCATTCTGCTGGGGGGCTATGTCAGCTCCCTGCTGCCCGTGATGTACGCCTCGGCCCTGCCCCTGCTGGGAGTGGCCCTGGTGACGTACCGGATCAAGTACCTGGAAGAGAGCGGAAATCAGTGAGAATTGAAAATTGAAAGTTGAAAGTTTTTGCCGCTCGGATCGTGAACGAAAAAACGGCTGTTTTCAACGAATAACGATACCATTCGGTTGGGCGTAAAACGATATGTCCCCGGGCCGCTCCATTCCGGGTGTTTCCGTGCTTCCGGCGACCCGAGATCCGGCTGCCCTGCAGAATGGAATACAAGCATCCGGAAAATGCAAAATGAAGAGAAAAATGGAAATGATTTCTTTTTTCAGATCGTGATCTGGAAAACACATTCATTTTCAACTTTCAATTTTCAACTATCAACTCTCTTTCCCGCCGCACCACCTGGAAGAAAAGGACTAAATTTATGTCAGACTATCTGAATTCGACCCTCACCCCGGAGCAGCTTTCCACCGTTTCGGAGCTGGCCCTGGCCCATGTGGGGGACGCGGTGTTTGAGCTGCTGACCCGGACGGAGCTGATCTGCGCCGGGAGCCGCCAGCGGGTACACGACCTGCACGCCCAGACCGTGGCCCGGGTCACGGCCCCCGCCCAGGCGGCTTTTGTGGAGGCGGTTTTGCCCCATCTGAGCCCGGAGGAGACCGCCGTCTACAAGCGGGGCCGCAACGCCCACACCCACCCCGCCCCCAAATCCGCCACCCCCGGCCAGTACGCCCGGGCCACCGGCCTCGAAACGCTGTTCGGCTGGCTGTGGCTCACGGGGCAGAAAGCTCGCGTCAGCGAGCTGTACACACTTGGAAGAACGAAAAACGAAGAACGAAAAACAAAAAACTAAGGTGTCGCTTCGCGACGAATTGAATCTCATTTTTCAAATCGGAGATTTGAAAAATACCGAAGTTATTCTTTTTTACTTTTTCGTTTTTCATTTATGGAGTAAACTATGCCATTAGACGCCATATTCTTATCTGCTTTGACGAAAGAATTAAATGAAACCTTGCCGGGGGCGCGGATCGACAAGATCCAGCAGCCGGAGCGGGACACGGTGCTGCTGCAGCTCCGCAGTCCGGCGGCGGGGAACCGGAGGCTGCTGCTTTCGGCCTCCTCCAACCATCCCCGGCTCCACTACACCGAGGCCCACTGGGAGAACCCCGCCCAGCCGCCCATGTTCTGTATGCTCCTGCGGAAGCATCTGGCCGGGGGCCGGATCCTGTCCCTGCGGCAGCTGCCCCTGGAGCGGGCGGTGGAGCTCAGGGTGGAGAGCGCCGACGAGCTGGGCGAGCTCAGCGAAAAGCACCTGTACCTGGAGCTCATGGGCCGCAACTCCAATCTGATCCTCACCGGCCCCGACGGCCGGATCATCGACTGCCTGCGCCGGGTGGACTTTGAAATGTCCGAGAAGCGCCAGGTGCTGCCGGGCCTTTTCTACCGGGAGCCCCCCGCCCAGGGCAAGCTGGATTTCCGGGAGGAGACGGAAGCCGGACTGCGGCAGGCGCTGGAGGCGGTGGATCACCCCACAGCCCTGGATCGCTGGCTCATGGATCGCTATGCCGGCATCTCCCCGCTGATCGCCCGGGAGCTGGCCTGGCTCAGCACGGGCCGCACCGACCCGGATCTGCTGAGCCTGGACCGTCCGGCCCTGGCCCCGGCTCTGCTGCGGGAGCTGCTGGGCCTGGAGCGGGACTTTGCGCCCTGCTGCCTGTATCTGAACGGGGAGCGGAAGGACTACTCCTTCCGGCCCATCCGCCAATATGAGGGCTATATGGCCCAGGCCCCCTTCTCCGGCTTTTCGGCGCTGCTGGACGACTTCTACTCCGGCCGGGCCCTGGCGGAGCGGATGCGGGCCCGCACCCAGACCATGCACAAGACCCTGAGCAATCAGCTCTCCCGGGTGCGCCGGAAGCTGAGCAACCAGGAAAAGGAGCTGGAGGCCACCTACGACCGGGAGCGTCTGCGGCAGCTGGGGGACATTGTCAGCGCCAACCTCCACCGCATTGAGCGGGGCCAGGCCCGGCTGATCGCCCCGGATCTCTATGACCCGGAGATGCGGGAGATCGAGATCCCCCTGAACGTGACCCTCTCCCCCCAGCAGAACGCTGCCAAGTACTATAAGGACTACACCAAGGCCAAGCACGCGGAGAAATTCCTCACGGAACAGATCGCCCAGGGCCGGAGCGAGGAGAGCTATCTCTCCTCCGTGCTGGAGGCGCTGGAGCGGGCCGAGACGGAGGCTGACATCACAGACATCCGCACCGAGCTGATCGAGGGGGGCTATCTTCGCCCCACGGATCGGAAAAAGCAGATGAAGGCCCCGGCCTCCAAGCCCATGCAGTTCACCTCCTCCGACGGCATCCAGATCCTGGTGGGCCGGAACAACCGGCAAAACGACCTGCTCACCACGAAAATGGCCTACAAGACCGACCTGTGGCTCCACGTCCAGAAGGCCCACGGCAGCCACGTGATCATCGCCTGCGCCGGGGCCCCCGTGCCGGATCAGACCGTCACCGAGGCCGCAGAGCTGGCCGCCTGGTACTCCCAGGCCCGCCAGGGCCACAACGTCCCCGTGGATCTCTGCCCGGTGCGCCAGGTGAAAAAGCCCGCCGGGGCCAAGCCCGGCATGGTGGTCTACGAGAACTACCGCACGGTGTATGTGACGCCGAAAGAACCCAATCTGTAGGGACAAGCATTGCTTGTCCGCCTTTCCCCGTCTGCAACAGACGAAAACATATCAGAAGGAGGTACTTCCCATGTCAGAGTTCACTCCCATTTCAGAATTGACCCTCGCCATCCCCGGTGCGGGACGGCGGACGCTTTTGGCCGCCCTGCCCGGCGACCTGTGCTGCCCGGAGAACCTGCGGCTCTGTGTCCTGGACGCCACCCGTCTGGACGCTCCCGCCCAGATCGCCCTGCTGGACGAGCTGGCCGCCCAGCCCGGGCTGGAGATCCTCTTTGCCCTGAACAAGGCCGACCGTCCCGGCACCCTCCGGACCGCTGTGAACAGCACCCGGGCCCTCCTGCGGGAGCGGGGCTTTGCCCAGCCCAGGATCTGGCCGATCTGCGCCGGCGCGGCCCGGCTCTTCGGCCTGTCCCCGGCGGATCGGGATCTGCCTCCCAAGAAGATCGTTGCCCAGGCGGAGTATTTCCAGCGCTTCGCCCCGGGGGAGAACAGCCTCTCCGCCCTGGCCGTCACCGACACCGAGGGCGTCTGCCTGCTGGACGGCCGCCAGGTCCCCCCGGAGCAGCTGCATCTGGCCCTGATCAACACCGGCGTCCCGGCCCTGGAAGCGGCGCTGCGCGCCGCCGGGAGAATGCAGAGTGCAGAATGCAAAATGCAAAATGCAGAATGCATAATGCAAAGTGAAAATGTAGAGGCGCACAGTGTGCGCCCGCCTGAGGCAGAGGCTTCCCAGAACTGTCATTCTGAGCAAAGCGAAGAATCCGTACCCCCCGCGGCTGCGTCGGACGAAGGAACGGATCCTTCGACTCCGCTTTGCTCCGCTCAGGATGACACGCCTGAGGTTCCTGCTCCCGAGACGGCCACCCCCGCACCCTCGGATCCTCTGGAGGACAAGATCGACGCCATGCTGGACGCGCTGGACGAGGGGGAGGCGCCCCCTGCGGAGCCGGAGCCCGATCTGGCCCCCCTGCTGGCCATGTTGGACAAGGCCGACTGCGCCGCCCTGCTGGAAATGGCCAAGAGCATTCAGACCGGCGACGATCCCGCGGCCTACCGCGAGCAGGCGCTGGACGCCATCCACGCGGCCTACCGGGCCCGGGAGCTCCAGGAGCTGGAGGCGCTGACGGACGACGTGGACACAATGGATCTCCCGGCGCTGCGGGCTGTGGCGGAGCGGATCAACACCGGCGCCTACACCGTCCAGACGCGGACGCCCTTTGCCCAGCGGGTCAACGCCCGGATGGACGCCCTGCTGAGCGAGGCCCTGGAGGACATCTGCGCCGGCGTGGAGGAGGCGGACGCCCAGACCCTGGCCCAGATCCGCCAGAGCGTGGATCGGACGGACTGCGCCGAGGTTCTGAAAACAGACTGCTACCGGCGGATCGAGGAGCGGCAGGATCAGCTGGATCTGGAGAATCTGGAGCGGATCACCGCTGGCGCGGAGACCATGACGGAGAAGGAGCTCCGCTCTGTGGCCGTCACCCTGGAGGCCAACAACTGGAATCCCAAGTATGTGACGGCGTACCGCCACAAGATCGCCCTGTGCCGGGAGAAGGTGGTGTTCCAGTCCCTGGAGCAGGAGCTGACGGAGCTGAACGACATGGAGCGCCGGGAGATCCTGGCCCTGCGGGAGCAGATCACCGGCAAGGAGCTGGCGCCCCGCTTCACGGCCGCGCCCCTGGCGGAGATCGACGAGAAGCTCTACCGGATGGATATGCTGCGGCTCATGGCCCTGAACAACGACTTTGACCTGCTGGACTTCGAGGGTCTGGATTCTCTGCGGGCCCAGGTGGGCCGGGGGGATTTCAGCGACCGGGCCAGAACGGAATACCTGGGCCGCCTGCGGGAGCGGGAAGAGGCCCTGGTGGTGGAGAACACCGACGCCCGGGCCCAGCTTGCCCGCCAGCTCATCGGCCAGAATAAGCTCCGCATGGCGGACTTCTGCTTCGCCAGCCGGAGCGAGGAATATCAGAAGCGGCTGGACGCCTATTGGGGCGGCAGCGGCATGGAACAGCCCAGGGATATCCCGGTCTTCCTGTTTGACAACGGCAGCGATTACGCCCTTTCCGGCGAACGCTTTTACTACAAGGTGGGCAAGGAGCTGGCCTTCCTGCCCGTGAAGGAAATTGAGCGCTTCCAGACCATGAAGCAGCACATGAGCCTGAATCTGCAGGTGGTCCGCAAGGACAACAGCTATCTGCTGACCACCGCCAAGATCAGCCGAAGCGGCGCGGAGCGCACCCTGGATTTCCTCAATGAGTGTGTGCGCCGCTGGAACGATCCGGAGCTGGTGGGCGCCCGCTCCGCCAGCCCCATCCGCACCCGCCGCTTTGACACCGCGGAGTTCGCCGCTCCCGTGGAGCGCCGGCTGCCGGACGCCGCGCTTGCGCTGGAGCTCTTCCGCCGCCGCTATGACGGCGAGCACCTGCGCGAGGGCACGCTGTTCCGTGCCGGAGACGACTGGGAGCAGCGCACGGCCCGCCTGCTGGCGACCTTCGGCCTGCCGGAGAACACGCCGCTGATCTGGTTTGACACCTCCGGCCTGCTTGGTTCCATCCGCGACGGCGTGGCCGTCGGGCCGCGGGCCATCTATTGGAAGGACAGCAAGCTTCCCGTGCAGGTGATCCCGGTGGCAGAGATCTATGCCATGGAACGAAACGGAAAACAGTTGACCGTGACGATGCTGAGCGGGCAGAAGCTCTATCCGGAGATGCCGGCTGTCATGGTCCCGCTGGTGGAGGATTACGTCCGGGCCATCCAACTGGGACTCTATCTGCACCGGGAGGAACGCGCATGAGAAAAGCCCGCACCGGCGCTTCCAAAACAGAGAAGCCCCGCCGCAGCGCGCCAAAGGCGGAGAAGCCCCAGCGCAGCTCCGCCGGGGAGGAAAAACGCAGGCTTCCGCGCTGGCGGCTGATCCTGACGCTGCTGTCCTTGCTGGGCTTTTGCGTATTCTTTGCCCCGGTCTTCGGCGGGATCCTGAACGTCGCGAACCTGGCCGCCATGACGGGCTTCCTGCTGCTGGCTGCCGTCTTTCGATTTTGGCCGGGCTTTCTGCGGCTGCTGCGCTGGCTCTGGGCCAGACGCTGGGGAAAGCTCCTGCTGGTGACGGTGGGGGTGGGAAGCTCCGCCCTGCTGCTCACGGTGCTGGTGCTGTTTTGCCTGGTGGCCTCCAAGCTCCGGGCCGAGCCCCAGGCGGGCTGCCCCACGCTGATCGTGCTGGGCTGCCAGGTGCGCGGGCAGACGCCCTCCCTGCTGCTTAGCTACCGGATCCAGGCGGCTGCGGACTACCTGGCGGCCAATCCTTCCGCTGTGGCCGTTCTGTCCGGCGGCAGGGGAGACGGGGAGGATATCTCCGAGGCGGAATGTATGCTTCGCTCCCTCACTGCAAAGGGAATCGACCCCGGCCGCCTCTATCTGGAGGACCGATCCTCCAGCACCCAGGAGAATCTCAGCTTTTCAAAGGCCTTGATGGAGCGGGAGGGCCTGAGCGGCCCCGTGGTGGTGGTCAGCAATGATTTCCACATCTACCGCGCCCTGCGGATGGCGGAGGATATCGGCCTGGAGGCCCAGGGCCTGGCGGCCAAGTCCAAATACCGCTTCAGCACCCCCACCTATATGCTGCGGGAGGCCCTGGCGCTGGTGGCCTATACCTTGACAAAATAACGGATCGGAAAGGATCGAAAATATGGAAGAACAGGAACAGAGAAAGATAGAAAAGCCCCGCCGGCTGGCGTGGTTCGATCCGGCAGGGAAGTCCCGCGGGGTCCGCTTTCGTCTGGGCTGTTTGACGGGCTTTGTCCTTCTTATCGCCGGGATCTGCCTGGGCCTGATGAATCTCTGGTTCGGCACAGGCCGCTACGGAAAGGAACTGTTCAACTTCTACTTTACCCAGCCGGGTCTGGTGCTCTGGAACGTGCTGCCCTTTGTGCTGCTCATCTTCCTGCTCTGGGCGCTGACGAACCGCGCCTGGGTGGCGTTTCTGGCCACCGGAAGCTTTACGCTGATCTACTCCTGGGCGGAGTATTGGAAGCTTCTGGCCCGCAGCGACCCCATTGTGGCGGAGGATCTGACGGTCATTTCCGAGGGCGTCACCATGGGCGCCCGTTATATCGAAGTCACCGGGTCGATCATCCTTTCGGCGGTGCTGGTGCTGCTGGCGACCCTGCTGTTTTTCTTCTTTTTCCGGGGTCGGCTTCCCAGACTGCCGTTCCGCCTGGGGCTTGCGGCGCTGCTGATCGCGGCTGCCGGGCTGCTCTACGGGAACGTGTACCTGGACAACGAGCGCTATGAGTCCTATGCCTGCTGGGAACCGCTCAACGTCTGGATCGACAGCAATCAGTTTATCTCCCGGGGCTGTATGTACCCCTTCCTGAATTCCATCCAAAAGGCTGTGCCGTCCCCGCCCAGAGCCTATTCCGAGGCGGCTGCGGTCTACCTGCTGGAGGAGTATGAGACGGATCCCATCCCCCAGGACAGAAAGGTCAACGTCATCGTGATCATGGGCGAGGCCTTCACCGATTTCAGCCAATACACCGACATGATCACCGGGGTGGATCCCTATGCCGACTACCATGCCGTCCGGGATCAGAGCATCCACGGGACGCTGGTGTCCAACGTGTTTGCCGGGGGCACCTTCAACACGGAGCGATGCGCCCTCACCGGCTTCCCCTTCCTCACCGACTTCCGCCGGGCAAGCTGGAGCTATGCCCGCTATTTCGCCGACCAGGGCTATGCGCTCAACGGCTCCCACCCCGGCTATGAGTCCTTCTATAACCGGAATAGCGTCAACGCCAATCTGGGGATCGAGCAGTATTATTTCTATGAGAACCACTACGACGAGATCTGCGACGACAGGATCACCCCGGACGCGATCCTGTTCCCGGAGATCCTGCGGCTGTGCCGGGAGGATCTGAAGCAGAAGGACTACGTCTTCTCCTTTAACGTGACCTACCAGAACCACGGCCCCTATGCCACCGACACGGTGTATTTCAGCGAGGTCTATGTGCCGCCCCAGGGACTGGACGGGGAGACCTACACCATCGTCAACAACTATCTCAGCGGGATCGCGGACACCGGAGCCCAGCTCCGGGCGCTGACCGACGAGCTGAACGCGGACGACACGCCCTGGGTGCTGGTCTTCTTCGGGGATCATAAGCCCTGGCTGGGGGATCAGAACATCGGCTATGAGGCCCTGGGCATCGACATGACCGACGGCAGCATCGAGAGCATTCATAACTACCGGGATACGGAGTATCTGATCTGGGCCAACGGCGCGGCCAAGGCAAAGCTCGGCGCGGACTTCTGCGGGGAGGGCCCCGCCATCAGCCCCTGCTATCTGATGAACCGGCTCTTTGACGCCTGCGGCTGGGAAGGGCCGTCCTTCCTGAAGTTCAGCCGGCAGACGGAGCAGCTTCTGCCCGTGATTTGCCTGGGCGACTACTATATTGTGGACGATCGCTTCCTCTACTTTGACGCCCTGCCCAACGTGCTGCAAAACGCGGCCATGCGGATGCACTACGTGAGCTATTTTCTCACGCAAAACGGCGGCGTGCTGCCTGCCGCGAAGACAAAATAAACAACGCAGGAAACAAAGAACGACCCGCTTTCCGAATCAGGAAAGCGGGTCGTTCATGCTGCCCGGATTATTGGGCGGCTTCCGTGGTGGTAACCACGCCGGTGTCGTTGCTCTGGGTGGCGGTCGAGGCGTTTGTCTTGACGGAGCTGACCAGCATAACGGTCAGCAGGCTCAGAAGCACGAAAGCCAGACCGACAACTCTGGTGGCCTTTTCCAGCTTGGCTTCCAGGGTCTTGCTGCCGCCCTTGGACATGAAGGAGTCGGAAGCACCGGCGATCGCACCGGACAGACCGGCAGTCTTGCTGGACTGGAACATGATCATAACGATGAGGATCGCGGCGCAGATCAGATCCAGCACCAAAGCGATAGTCTTGAGAGTTTCCATATTCAAACCTCCAAATGCAGTACTTCTCATTCAAAGCGAAGATTATATTACCATGCAACAGCGGAAAAAGCAAGGATTTTTTTCGTTTTTCAAATGATTTTTGAAAAACACCGCAGTTTTTCGTCCTTTGTTCTACGTTTTACGTTTATTGAATTAGCCGTTGCCCTTGCCGGCCCAGTTGCCGGTGGCGGCTGCGGTGAGGTAGGCGTTGATAAAGCCGTCGATGTTGCCGTCCATCACCGCGTTGATGTTGGTGTTCTCAAAGCCGGTGCGGGCGTCCTTGGCCAGGGTGTAGGGCATGAAGACGTAGTTGCGGATCTGGGAGCCCCATTCGATCTTCTGCTGCACGCCCTTGATGTCGGAGATCTTGTCGTAGTGCTCCCGCTCTTTGATCTCCACCAGCTTGGATTTCAGCATCCGCATACAGGTCTCCCGGTTCTGGAACTGGGAGCGCTCCTGCTGGCAGGCCACCACGATGCCCGTGGGCTTGTGGATCAGCCGGACGGCGGAGGAGGTCTTGTTGATGTGCTGGCCGCCTGCGCCGGAGGAGCGGTAGACCTGCATTTCGATGTCCTCGGGCCGGATCTCCACGTCCACGTCGTCGGTGATCTCGGGGATCACCTCCACGGCGGAGAAGGAGGTGTGGCGGCGGGCGTTGGCGTCAAAGGGGGAGATCCGCACCAGGCGGTGGACGCCGTGCTCGGATTTCAGGAAGCCGTAGGCGTTGGGGCCCTCCACCAAAATGTCGGCGGATTTCAGCCCGGCCTCGTCGCCCTCAATATAGTCCAGGATCTTGTAGGTAAAGCCGTGGCGCTCCGCCCAGCGGGTGTACATCCGGTAGAGCATCTGGCACCAGTCCTGGGCCTCGGTGCCGCCTGCGCCTGCGTGGAAGCTCATCAGAGCGTTGTTGCCGTCGTAGGCCCCGGTGAGCAGGGTCTCCAGCCGGGCGTCCTCCATCTCGGCCTCCAGCTGGGCAAAGCCGGTGGTCAGCTCCTCCAGCATGGATTCGTCGTTTTCCTCCAGGGCCATCTCGCAGATGGTATAGAGATCCTCCCACTGGGTCTGCATTTTGGCAAAGTGGGTACACTTGCCCTCCAGCTGCTTGGTCTTCACCATGATCTTCTGGGACTTCTCGGGGTCATCCCAGAAGCCGGGGGCCTCCGCCATGGCGTGGAGCCGTTCCAGCTCCTCGTTGGCTCCGTCGATGTTCAGCGAGGCCCGCAGCTCGCCCAGCTTGGGCTCCAGGTCGTTCAGCTTGACCTTGTATTCTTCAAATTCGATCATCGTAATCATTCTCCGTGTTAAAATTTCCCATATATTATAAGGGATGGAAGGCGGTTTGTAAAGAGAAAAAATTTCCTCTTGACAAGCGCTGCTCGGTGTGTTATAACTGTATCACAACAGCTAATACAGTTGATACGGTTCATACAGAAAGGAGCGTGGTTGCTTGATCAGTCTGAATTATCGGGATCCCCGGCCCATCTATGAGCAGCTGGAGGAAAAGCTCCGGCGGCTGATCCTTTCCGGGGCCATCGGCGAGGGTGAGAAGCTGCCCTCGGTTCGGGAGCTGGCCAGCCAGCTTGCCATCAACCCCAACACCATCCAGCGATCCTACCGGGAGCTGGAGCAAAAGGGCTTCATCTATTCCGTCCCCGGCAAGGGCTCCTTTGCCGGGAAGCTCTCCGGGGTGGACGAAGGCCGCCGCCGGGAGCTGCGGGAAAAGCTGCTGGCCATCTGGACAGAGCTGCTGCAGCTCGGGGAGGACCCCGAGGAGCTGCGGACGCTGCTGACCGACAACGCGGCGTGTGGCGCACACTGTGCGCCGCTGCAGGCAGCCGTAGGGGCCGGCGTCCCCGACGGCCCGAACTTTCCGAATCCTGATACCCGCGGGGCGTCGAGGACGCCGCCCCCTACGAGTCCTAACGAAGGAGGTACACCCTCATGATTGAAGTACGCAATCTGCGGAAGACCTTTGACGGCTTTGTGGCGCTGGACGATCTGAATATGACAGTCCCGGAGGGGGCGGTCTACGGCCTGGTGGGGCCCAACGGCGCAGGCAAATCCACGGTGATCCGTCACGTCACCGGCATCTTCCGGCCCGACAGCGGCACCGTCACCGTGGGGGGCCAGCCGGTCTACGAGAACCCCGCTGTGAAATCCGGCATCGCCTATATCCCCGACGACGTGTTCTATTTTCCCTCCGCCAATCTGACGGACATGGCAAAGTTCTACAAGGGCACCTACGAGAGCTTTGATATGGCCCTGTGCGAGGAGCTCCGCAAGAGCTTCAACCTGGATCCCAAGACCCAGCTTCGCCGCTTCTCCAAGGGTATGCAGAAGCAGGCGGCCTTCCTGCTGGCCATCGCCTGCCGGCCCAAGGTCCTGGTGCTGGACGAGCCCGTGGACGGCCTGGATCCGGTGATGCGCCGCCAGGTCTGGAGCCTGATGCTCCAGGACGTGGCCCAGCGGGGGGTCACGGTGCTGGTGAGCTCCCACAACCTGCGGGAGCTGGAGGACGTGTGCGACCATGTGGGCATTCTCCACAAGGGCAAGATGCTCCTGGAGCGAACCCTGGACGAGCTCCAGGACAACGTGGTCAAGGCCCAGATCGTCTTCCGGGAGGGCAGCGACCTGCCGGCAAGCCTCCAGGTGCTCCACCGCTCCCACGTGGGCAGGGTGGAGACCGTCATCATCCGGGGCAGCCAGGAGCGGGTCAGCACCGCTCTGAGCGCCATCAACCCGATCTTCTTCGACCTGGTTCCTCTGACGCTGGAGGAGGTCTTCGTCTATGAGCTGGGAGGTGTGGACTATGAAGTCAAAAACGTCGTTCTTTGATTGGAACCTGCTGAAAAAGAATATCACCCGCTTCGCCCCGGCCTGGGGGATCCTCCTGGTGATGCTGCTGCTGGCCTTCCCCGTCAGCGCCCTGCGGGAGGTGAAGGAGTATTGGGACGTGCAGAGATATTTGAGTACGCTGCGTGAGGCCGGCCCCTTGATCAGCGCTTTCTCCGCGCTCCTCTTCGCGTCCATCCTGTTCCGGTATCTGCACAATGCCAGGGCTGCTTATATGATGCACGCCTTCCCCATGACCCGCACCTGCCTGTTTGTGACCAACCTGGTCTCCGGCCTGCTGTTCTTCCTGGCTCCCGTGCTGGTGACTGCCCTGGCCAACCAGATCGTCTTTCTTGTGAACGGGGTATCCGCATTGAACCTGGGATGGGTCGGGAGATGGTGCTTGGAGTACCTGTTCTTCTATGGCCTGGCTGTGTTCTGTATGTTCCTCTCGGGCAGTCAGTTTATCTCCGGTTTGTCCTATGCGGCACTGAATTTCGTCTGCCTGCTGATCCCCCTGGTATTTTTTGCGCTGGCGCGGTGGTTCGTCTACGGCCTGAACAGCTCCACGCCGGATTGGCTGATGTACCTGAGCCCCCTGGTGACGATGATTGCGGACGAATATACGATCGTCCCGTTGGGGATCTACGCCGGGATCGGCGTGGTGCTGATGGGCCTGGCCTGGCTGTTCTATCAGAAGCGCCACGTGGAGCGGGCAGGGGACGCCATGGTCTTCCCCTGGGCCGAGCAGCTGTTCCGCCTGGTGTTTACCTTCTGCGTGGGCCTCTACCTGGGCATGGGCTTCGCGTCCATTCACGCCGACTATTTCCTGCCCATCAGTATGATCGGCCTGTTCATCGGCTGGTTCGGCGCCACCATGGTGCTGCGGCGGACGGCAAAGGTGTTCAAGGACAAAAAAACCTGGATGGGCTACGGGCTCTTTGTGCTGGCCCTGCTTCTGACGGTAGGCGCCATGCGGTATGACGTCCTGGGCTGGCAGCGCCGGCTCCCCGACGCGGACGAGGTCGTGTCTGTGAAGATCTGGAGCTATGACCCTTACGGAGAAGGCTATACAGATAACGCGCTGTACTCGGATCTCATCGTCCTTACGGAACCGGATCAGATCGAAAGCGTCCGTCAGCTCCACAGCGGCTTCCTGGCGAAGCGAGATAATCGTATCGGTGAGGGAAATATGTTATACGATGGGATGCTGGATGAATTCCACATCGAATACCAGTTGGCGGACGGCACGACCCTGCATCGCTGCTATGGGCAAGTTACCGAAGTTGACTTTGAAAGGATCGATCAACTCTACACGGACGGCAGAGTTGCCGGGCCCTGGTACGAGGAGCGGCTCCCCAAGCAGATCGACTTTGGATGGATCGACATATACAATGGGTATGACTACGAAAACACCAAGTATTCCTGCTTCGACGGGAACGCCCTCCGGGCGGCCCTGGTGGCTGACGCCGCGGCCGGAAGACTCCCCGTTCAAACCTATTATATCAGATTTGGGTACGAATCCAAATACGACGACGTAGAAATGCTGACCCTGATGATTAACAGCTCCGGAAGCGATATGACGAGCCTCAGAATCCCCACCACCGCCACGGAGACCCTCAAGCTCTTCGATCTGCCCGAGGAGTAAGGTGTCATTCTGAGCGCAGCGAAGAATCCGTCCCCCGCCCCCCGGATTCCGACAGCAATTTTTCACTTCTTTACGTATAATAAGCGCGCATGGTGTTCCATGCGCGCTTATTATACATAAGGGAGTGTTTTTCCAATGCAATACACAAGCCTCTTGCAGGACAAGCGGCTGACCATTCTGCTCTCGGGGGAGATCGACCACCACTCCGCCCGGCAGACCATGGAGGCCGTCACGTCCAAGATCGACGTCTACCTGCCCCGCTGCTGCGTGCTGGACTTCGCCGCCGTGACGTTTATGGATTCCAGCGGCATCGCCATCGTGATCCATACCCTCCGGGCCATGGAGGAGCTGGGGGGCGAGGTCTGGCTGGCCAATATCCCGCCCCAGCCCATGAAGGTGCTCCGGGCCGCCGGGATCGAAAAGCTGGTGCGCCTGGGCGCGGAAAGGAGCCCGGCATGAAGCAGGAAAACGAAGCCGTCGTCCAATTCCCGTCCCTGTCCGCCAACGAGGCCCTGGCCCGGCAGATCACCGCGGCCTTTGCCGCCCAGATGGATCCCACCCTGGACGAGCTGGGGGACGTGAAGACCGCCGTCTCCGAGGCGGTCACCAACGCCATCGTCCACGCCTACCCGGACCGGATCGGCCCCGTGACCCTCCGGCTCCGCCGCCTGCCGGAAAACGTGTTGGAGATCACTGTCCGGGATAAGGGCTGCGGCATCCCGGATATTGCCAAGGCCCGGGAGCCCATGTTCACCACCGGCGGCGCGGAGCGCTCCGGCATGGGCTTCACCATCATGGAGAGCTTCATGAACAGCTTCGCCCTCCGCTCCGCCCCCGGCAGAGGCACCACCGTCCGGATGCGAAGAAAGCTCACAGGCCGCGGGAATGCTGAGTGAGAATGCAAAATGCAAAGTGCAAAATGCAAAATGAAACGCCCGTAGGGAGCGATGCCCACATCGCTCCTGTCATTGCCGCAGGCAATGACGCCGCCGTTCCGGCGGCGGAGGCATCAGGGGATGCCTCCCTACGGACGCTCTCGGCAGACACCACCAGCCTGATCGTCCGCTCCCAGGCGGGGGACAAGGCTGCCACGGAGCAGCTTTTGGAGGAGAACACCGGGCTGATCCGGGCGGTTGCCCGGCGCTATTGGGGCCGGGGGGTGGAGCCGGACGACCTCTTTCAGCTGGGCAGCATGGGCTTTCTGAAGGCCGTGGCGGGCTTCGACACGGCCTTCGGCACCCGCTTTTCCACCTACGCCGTGCCCAAGATCGCCGGGGAGATCCGCCGCTTCCTCCGGGACGACGGGACGGTCAAGGTCAGCCGGACCCTCAAGGAGCGGGCTGTGGCCATCCGCCAGGCCAGGGATCGGCTGGGAAAGGCCCTGGGCCGGGAGCCGGTTCTGTCGGAGCTGGCGGAGGCTCTGGATCTGAGCGTGGAGGAGATTGCCGAGGCGGAAACCGCCGCCGATCCCGTGTCCTCCATCCAGCAGCCGGCGGGGGAGGACGGGTTGACCCTGGAGGCCGTCCTCTCCGACAGTCCTATGGAGGAGCAGCTGGTGGAGCGTCTGGCCCTGCGGCAGGCCCTGGACAGCCTCCCGGCGCGGGAAGCGAAGGTTCTGTCCCTGCGCTATTATCATGCGCTGACCCAGGATCAGACGGCCAAGCTCATCGGCGTCTCCCAGGTGCAGGTGAGCCGGATCGAAAAGCGGGCGCTGTTGCAGTTACGGGAATTGCTGGCGTAAAAAAGTAATAGGTAATAAGTAATAGGTAATAAGTGTCACGTTCGGCACCTATTACCTATTACTTATCACTTAGTTCGGGCTTACACATTAAATAAGAAGTTCACAATGTCTCCGTCCTGCATGACGTACTCCTTGCCCTCCAGGCGGAAGAGACCCTTGGCCTTGGCGTTGGCCATGGTGCCGCAGGCCTTCAGATCCTCGAAGGCCACCACCTCGGCGCGGATGAAGCCCCGCTCAATGTCGGAGTGGATCTTGCCGGCGGCCCGGGGGGCCTTGGTGCCCCGGGTGATGGTCCAGGCGTGGACGTCGTCGGGGCCGGCGGTCAGGAAGGAGATATAGCCCAGCAGCTCGTAGGAGGTCTTGATCAGCCGGTCCAGGCCCCGCTCCGTGAGCCCTAACTCCTCCATGAACATCTGTGCGTCCTCGGGCTCCATGTCCATGATGTCCTCCTCGAACTTGGCGGCCACGGGCAGCACCGCGGCCCCCTGCTCGGCGGCCAGGGCGGAGAGGGCCTGGAACTGGGTGTTGTTCCGATAGTCGGCCATGCCGTCCTCGTCCAGGTTGGCCGCGTAGATCACGGGCTTGGTGGAGAGCAGGCCGCCGTCCTGGAGCATTTCCGCGTCCTCGTCGGTGAAGGTGAAGCTCCGGGCGGGCTTGCCCTCGGAGAGGTGGGCCAGCAGGGCCTCGCAGGTGTCGGCCTCGTGCTTGTATTTCTTGTCGCCGCCCTTGAGGTTCTTCTTGGCCTTCTCCAGGCGGCGCTCCACCACGTCGATGTCCGCCAGGATCAGCTCCAGCTCCAGGGTCTCGGCGTCGGAGCGGGCGTCGGCGGGCTCGGGGAAGAGGTTGTCGTTGTCAAAGCAGCGGACCACGTGCACCAGCGCGTCGGTCTGCCGGATGTTCTGCAGCACGGCGTTGCCCCGGCCCTGGCCCTTGCTGACGCCGGCCACGTCCACGAAGTCGATGCTGGCAGGGGAGTACTTCTTGGGCTTGTAGTATTCTGCCAGCCAGTCCAGCCGCTCGTCGGGCACCTTGGCCTGGCCGATGTTGGCCTTGGTGGAGGCTCCGTAGCCGCCGGTCTCCGCCTTGGAGCCGGTCAGCGCGTTATAAAGCGTCGTCTTGCCCACGCCGGGCAGACCCACGATACCTAATTTCATATATCCTCACTTCTCCTTGCTTTTTCAGGGTTTTTTATAGTTTCGTTCGGTGAATCGCACCAATTCCGCACCAATTTGGTTTGTTAGTGGTGTTTTCGCACCGATCATTGTTTTCTTCCGCACCAATCATTGGTGCGTCATGCCAG
>JAEEZZ010000131.1 GCA_016292255.1 Oscillospiraceae bacterium | reverse complement strand
GGAGTACTTGTAGCCCAGGGCCTTCACCTTGTCCAGCATTTCGGTGGAGATGGTGACGCCGTGGACCCGGATGCAGCGGTCGATGATCTTGCCCAGCAGCTTCTTGCCCACCTTCTCCTGGATCTCCAGGCTCAGCAGGTCGCCGCCGGTGCGGTCGAAGAAGCCCAGATCCTGGGGGATGGGCTCGTTGAAGATCAGACGGCCCACAGTGGCGTTGATCATGCCACGGTGCATCACGCCGTCGATCTCCCGCTCCATGTAGACGCGGATGGGCTCGTGCATATCCAGCCCGTGCTCGGCGTAGGCCATCATGGCCTCGTTGACGCCGGTGAAGCTGGGCAGGATCTCCCGGGGACGCTCGCCCTTCTCAAAGGCCTCCTTGGCCAGGCAGGCCAGGGTGCGGACGTAGAGATGATCCTCCTCGGAAATGGCCTTGGCATCGTCCCAGCTGTTGTAGATCCAGACGGTGCGGGTGGGCTCGATCTTGTCGGCGTCCAGGGCGGCAACAGCCTCGGCCAGGGTCTCGAAGGCGTCGTCCGCCTCGTCGGGCCGGTCGATCTCGTTGTGGATGCCGTTGCCGGTGGTCTTGATAAAGTGGTGGAAGCCCTCAGCCTCGGGATCGTCCCAGCTGTTGCGGACAAAGACGGGATCGTCCATGGTCAGCTTGCCGCTGGAGATAAACTGCATGGCGGCGTGGAGGCTGGGATAGTGGTTGATCTGATAGCGCTGATAGGTCAGATAGTAGGTGCCGAGGATCATATCCTGGGTGGGCACGGTGACGGGCTTGCCGTCCTGGGGCCGGAGCAGGTTGTTGGCCGAGAGCATCAGCATACGGGCCTCGGCCTGGGCCTCGGCGGAGAGGGGAACGTGGACAGCCATCTGGTCGCCGTCGAAGTCGGCGTTGAAGGCCGTGCAGCACAGGGGGTGCAGCTTGATGGCGCGGCCCTCCACCAGCACAGGCTCAAAGGCCTGGATGCCCAGGCGGTGCAGGGTGGGCGCACGGTTCAGCATGACGGGGCGATCCTTGATAATGACCTCCAGTGCGTCCCAGACCTCGGTGGCGCCCTTGTCGATCATCTTCTTGGCGGACTTGATATTGGAGGCCAGCTTGTCCTCCACCAGCTTCTTCATCACGAAGGGCCGGAAGAGCTCGATGGCCATTTCCTTGGGCAGGCCGCACTGATAGAGCTTCAGCTCGGGGCCGACCACGATAACGGAACGGCCGGAGTAGTCCACGCGCTTGCCCAGCAGGTTCTGACGGAAACGGCCCTGCTTGCCCTTGAGCATATCGGACAGGGATTTCAGCGCCCGGTTGTTGGCGCCGGTGACGGCGCGGCCCCGGCGGCCGTTGTCGATCAGGGCGTCCACAGCCTCCTGGAGCATCCGCTTCTCGTTGCGTACGATGATGTCGGGGGCGTCCATGGAGACCAGCTTTTTCAGACGGTTGTTGCGGTTGATGACCCGGCGGTAGAGATCGTTCAGATCGGAGGTGGCGAAGCGGCCGCCGTCCAACTGGACCATGGGCCGGAGCTCGGGGGGGATCACAGGCAGTACGTCCATGACCATCCAGGCGGGATCGTTGCCGCTCAGACGGAAGGAGTCCACGACCTCCAGCCGCTTGATGATGCGGAGCTTCTTCTGGCCGGAGGCAGTTTTCAGCTCGGCGCGCAGGCTCTCGGAGAGCTGCTCCAGGTCGATCTTCTTCAGCATGGCCTGGATGGCTTCCGCGCCCATGCGGGCGTCGAAATCGTCCTCATACTTCTCCCGCAGATCCCGGTATTCCTTCTCGGAGAGAATCTGGTTCTGGATCAGCGGCGCGTCGCCGGGATCCACCACGATATAGTTGGCGAAGTAGAGGACCTTCTCCAGGATGCGGGGGCTGATGTCCAGCAGCAGACCCATCCGGGAGGGGATGCCCTTGAAGTACCAGATGTGGGAGCAGGGCGCGGCCAGCTCGATGTGGCCCATGCGCTCGCGGCGGACCTTGGCCTTGGTGACCTCGACGCCGCAGCGGTCGCAGATCTTGCCCTTGTAGCGGATCTTCTTATACTTGCCGCAGTGGCACTCCCAGTCCTTGGTAGGCCCGAAGATCTTCTCGCAGAACAGGCCTTCCCGTTCGGGCTTGAGGGTGCGGTAGTTGATGGTCTCGGGCTTGAGCACCTCGCCGTAAGACCACTCGCGGATCATTTCAGGGGAGGCAATACCGATTTTAATGGAATCAAAGGTGGCGTTAGGCATTGTTTTGTTCCTCCTTCCTTATTCGTCGTCTTGGGCCTCTGCGGCGGCTTCCGCCTCCGCGACGACCTCCTGGAGGACAGTGGAGAAGGTGTCTTCATCCTGTTCCTCGTCGTAGTTATAGCCGGACTCCAACACCTCGTCGGCGTCGGTGACAAATTCTTCCTCGTGGGTGTAGTCGTCGCCGCCCTCTGCGGTGTAGACCACATCGTCGTCGTCCTCGTCCTTGAGCTCGATCACGTCGCCCTGCTCGTCCAGGACCTTGATATCCAGGCACAGGGACTGGAGCTCCTTGACCAGGACCTTGAAGGATTCGGGCACGCCCGGGGTGGGCACGTTGTGGCCCTTGACAATGGCCTCGTAGGTCTTCACACGGCCGGTCACGTCGTCGGACTTGACCGTCAGGATCTCCTGCAGGGTGTAGGCAGCGCCGTAGGCCTCCAGGGCCCAGACTTCCATTTCGCCGAAGCGCTGGCCGCCGAACTGGGCCTTGCCGCCCAGAGGCTGCTGGGTGACCAGGGAGTAGGGGCCGGTGGAACGGGCGTGGATCTTGTCGTCGACCAGGTGGTGGAGCTTGAGGAAGTAGACCCAGCCCACGGTGACCAGATTGTCGAACTGCTCGCCGGTGCGGCCGTCGTAGAGGATGGACTTGCCGTCCTCGCGGAGCCCGGCCAGCTTAAGGGTCTCGCGGATGTCCTTCTCGTTGGCGCCGTCGAAGATGGGGGTGGAGACCTTCCAGCCCAGGGTCTTGGCGGCGTAGCCCAGGTGGACGTCCAGCACCTGACCGATGTTCATACGGGAGGGAACGCCCAGGGGGTTCAGCACGATGTCCAGCGGGGTGCCGTCGGGCAGGAAGGGCATATCCTCCTCGGGCAGGACGCGGGAAACGACGCCCTTGTTGCCGTGGCGGCCGGCCATCTTGTCGCCCACGGAGATCTTGCGCTTCTGGGCGATGTAGACGCGAACGACCTTGTTGACGCCGGGGCTCATCTCGTCGCCGTTGGCGCGGGTGAACTTCTTGACGTCCACGATGATGCCGCTCTCGCCGTGGGGAACCTTCAGGGAGGAGTC
>JAEEZZ010000130.1 GCA_016292255.1 Oscillospiraceae bacterium | reverse complement strand
GGGTCAGCAGATGCCGGACCGTCACGCCCGGGTAGGAAAGCCCGGGGAAATACTTCGTGATTTCGTCCTCCAGCCCCACAAGGCCCTTCCGAACCAGCAGCATAATGGCCGCAGCGGTGAACTGCTTGCTGACGGAGGCCAAGTCAAAGATGCTGTCCTCCTGCATGGGGAGCTTGTCCTCTGCGTCCCGGAAGCCCACAGCCCCCTTGGAAATGATCTCGCCGTGCTCGGCATAGAGCCAGGTGCCGTTGAAGAGTCCCTTCTCATGGGCCTCCCGAATCAGGTTCTCCATCATTGTCTTCTTTTCCATAATCATTCTCCTTTGTTTTTGCGGGCAGATTGCCCGCGCTGCGGGTGCAGCGGGACGGCGGGCAGGGGTCTGCCCGCGCTGCGGGTGCGTTACAGCTTCTTGCAGGTGATCTCGTCGAAACTCAGGCAGCCGTCGCCGAATTTCAAAACCAGCATCCCGCTCTTCTGCCCAAACTCGTTCTCCCCGATGGGGTAGAGCTTGAATTTCATTTCATCCCCGTCCTCGTCGATGGACTTCGCCCAAAGATCGCCGTCCCGCATCCAGACCTCGTCCACGATGAAATCGGCGTCCTCGGGGTGCTCGTATTTTCCGCAGAAGCTCTCCCACTTGCTCTTGTCCGGATTTTGGATCGTGATATCCTCGATGGTTTGGATGGGCTTGGGTTCCTCGCCCCTTGCGATCGCCCGCATACCCTCGTAGAAGCCATCGCAGCCCCTGACGTCTTCGGGATAGCGGCAGCAGAGAAACACAAGTACCCGATCCGCATCCAGAAAACGCTCGTAATAGCTGACGTATCCGGGCCAGCCGCCTTCGTGCAGAGCGACGCGGCCCAGCTCTGGGTAGCTGTAAATATCCCAGCCGAAGCCGTAGCCGATTTCGTGATCCAGCGCCCAGCTCCCATGTTCCCCATTGTTCAGTTTTCCGGGAGAATACATGATGGCCTGCTCTTCCGGCGTCAGCAGCTTCCCTTCCCGCAGGGCACGGTCCCAGGCGAGCATATCGAAAACGTTGCTGTACACAAAGCCGTCACCAGCTTCTCCATCCAGAAATACCACATAGTGAAACTCTTCCAGCTCGTCCGGAACGGTATATTTCCCGTCCCGGAGCACCAGGCCGCGGGCAAAGTTCTCGAAGGGAATCCCGTCGATCCGAATGTGGCAGACCCGTGTGGAAAGCATCCCGGCGGGTTCAAAGATTTCCTTGCGCAGGAAGTCCTCAAAGGGCATGCCGGAGACCTGCGCCACAATTTCAGCCAGCAGACAGTAGGCGGTGTTGGAGTATTCAAACTTTTCCCCCGGCGCGAACTCCGGCTTCAAGCCGCTCTCCTTCAGGAAACGCACGCAAAGCGCGTTCGTGGGGATTGTTTTTTCGTCCTTTAAAGCTTTCATGGCCCACGTCTCGTGATCGGGCAAGCCGCTGGTGTGGGTCAGCAGGTGATAGATCGTGATGCCGGGATAGGGGTTCTCCGGGAAGAATTTGGAAAGCTCGTCCTCCAGGTGCAGCAGCCCGCGCCTGCGCAGCAGCATAATCGCCGTGGCGGTAAACTGCTTGCTGACGGAGGCCAGCTCAAAGATGCTGTCCTCCTGCATGGGGAGCTTGTTTTCCGCGTCCCGGAAGCCCACGGCCCCCTTGGAAATGATCTCGCCGTGCTCGGCATAGAGCCAGGTGCCGGTAAAAACATCCTTTTCGTGGGCCTCCCGGACCAGGTTTTCCATCATCGTTTTCTTATCCATAAACATATTCTCCTTGTTGTATTGTATTTTTGCGGGCAAATTGCCCGCGCTACGGGTGCGTTACAACTTCTTGCAGGTGATTCCGTCGATGGTCAGGCAGTCCTTTCCGAAGACAATTTTGGCAAAGCCGCCCTTGCGGCCGAAGGTCTTTTTCCCGATGGGATAGAGCTGACCGATGAACGGGCCGTCCTCCGCGTCGAGGAAGCTCGCGTACAGCTTCCCGTCCTGCAGGAATACCACGTCCACGCAGAAATCGGCGTTTTCGGGATGCTCGTATTTGCCGCAGTATGCCTTCAGGGTCCGCTTGCCCGGCGCGTCGGCAGCGTCCTCCTCTACGGTCTGGAACAGCTCGATAGCGATCTTCGACTGTTCCCAATCCAGCTCCTCCGTGGTCCGGTTGAACATCACGGCTGCGCACAGATCCTCCCGCAGGGAGAATATCCAGGTCGTCAGGAAGCCCTCGTTCCATCCGTCATGATAGCCGACGTCGCCCCGGAAGCTATGAATGCCCAGACCGTAGTTACCCATGACCGGCGTCAGCATGCGCCGAGCCGTCTCTTTCTTCAGGAAGCCGCCTTCCCGGTAGCTCTTGGAAAGGGCCAGTCCGAGCTTGACCAGCTCCGTCGGCGTGGTCCAAAGGCCCGCCGCCGCGTGCTCGGGATAATAGTGATAACCGTGGGCGGGATCCTCTTTGATCCGGAGCCTGCCGCCGAAGGCCGCATTTTCGATCAGTTCCTCGTCCAGGGGTTGGAAATAGCCGGTGTGTTTCAGGCCCAGAGGCTCGGCGACCTCCTTCTGAAATGCTTCACGGAGCGTCGTTCCCGTGATCCGGGTGAAGGCCAGCTCGGCCAGGACGAAGCCGCCTCCGGAGTAGTTAAACTGCCGGCCGCAGGGACGGATCCGGCGGAGCTTCGGCGTATTGCCCTTTCCGCTCAGCACGTCCTCCAGGGAAAGCGGCTCGTGATCCGCCCGATAGCCGGGGAAACCGTGCACGTTATAGCCCGCCGTGTGGCTGAGCAGGGCGGCAAAGGTCATGGGACCCTTCCTGACGAATTCCGGCACCACGCCGGAGATGTCCGCGTCCAGGTCGATAAGGCCCTTGTCCGCGTACCGCAGCAGGGTCAGGGCGAACATGGGCTTCGACACGGAGCCCGCCTGGAAGAGCATGTCCGGGTTCACCGGGAAATCCTGCCCGAAGCGGCCGCTGCCGGAGCAGTAGGCGTTCAAATCCCCGTCTGCATCACAGACTGCCACGCTGACGCCGTATCCCTTCCTGCCCTTGATCCGCATGGTTTTGTCCACGTCGACACCGTAAAAGTCTTTGATCGTTTTGTTCGGCCCCTTCAGCATCCGCATCAGCACGGCCTCGTCTTCGCAGATCGTGCCGTTCTCCCGGAAGCCCGCCTTGTGATAGATGTGCAGGCCCCGCTCGTTCTCCGGCTCGGTGGACAGGTAGAGCCGATCTGCGCCGTTGTCCTTAAAATACTTGATGATTTCCTGCAGCGCAGCCTGTCCATAGCCCTTGCCCTGCTCTCTTTGGTCGATCATAAAGCGCCAGAGCCAATAGCGGTCTGCCGCATCCTCGGCTTCGGGAGCAAAGGCGAACATACAGAAGCCGACCAGCTTCTCGTCCGCGCAGATGGCAAAGGGGCGGGCAACGCCCGGCGCCTCCGCGTTGGTTTCGTCGGCTTGACGCAGGGAAGTTTTGTTGGACGCGACGAAGGGCTGATCCTCCCGGACGGAGAGAGCCAAAACAGCCGCTCTGTTTTCCTCATTGACGGGTACCAGTTTTATTTTCATATTGTTCAATCTCCTTTTGTATTATGGGCGGGCAGATTGCCCGCGCTGCGGGTGCGGCGGAACGGCGGGCAGGGGTCTGCCCGCGCTGCGGGTGCATTTGGACGGCGGGCAAGGGTCTGCCCGCGCTGCTGGCCGCAGGGGACGGGGCTCACGTCCCGGCTTTGCCTTCCCCTTGAGGGGAAGGTGGCAGCGGGCGTCTCACGCAAGCCCGCTGACGGATGAGGTGGGGTTGTTTGCCCTGAGCGGTTCGTCGGTGGCGGCAGCTTGTCGAGGCTCCACCTCATCCGCCCCCTTCGGGGGCACCTTCCCCTCAAGGGGAAGGCTTTCGGCGGGCAGATCGCCCGCGCTACGAGCCGTGGAATTCCGCACGGTTTTTCCTCAGAAATTCGACGCTCCTGCCGTAAGCCAGGGCGGTTTCCGCGTCGTTTTCCTGAAAGGCCTCAAACAGCTCGTGTGGGATTTTGGACGGCCTTGTCCGCTCGTAAATCGTAAGATTCCAGGAATGCTTGCATTTTTTGCAGCGGTAGATCAGCCACACGTCCACGTTATTTCCGTTGGCGTTGACGCGAAACCTGCCGCTGTTGAGAAATTCCTGCTTTTTTCCGCAGCCGCCGCAGCGGTGCCAGACGCGGATCGACGCCTGATCGGGCGTTTCTGCCGCCGGGGACGCCTCCGCGCGTTCGCCCAGTTGCTGAATGCCTTGGTCGTATCGGTCGAAGGTTCTTTCGACCGTCTTGATTAAGCTCATTGTTCCTCCCAAATATTGCTTCGGAACCGTCTGAGCTTATGTAATTATGATAGATTTAAGCTCAGACTACTGAGCGTTTTCGGGTTCTCTGAACATAAAGAATACTCCTTTTCGTGATATTTCGTATCTATGCGGAGCGATGTGGGCATCGCTCCCTACGGGTACTGCGTTATTGTTTGGCGGGCAGAGGTCTGTCCGCCCTACGGGTCGTATGGGGCCTATTTCACCCGATCCACTCCGTCAGGTCCAGGACCGCGACCTCCTCATCTCCGTCCATCTCGCCGTTGGGGACGAAGCCGAAGGAAACGTACAGCTTCTTTGCAACCTCGTTTTCGGGCTCGTAGGAGGTGCTCCACAGGGTCTCCTTTCCGTCCGGGAAGCTCAGGACGTAGTCCAGCAGGAGCTTCAGGGCGTCCCGGCCATAGCCGCGCTTCTGGTAGCGCTTGTCGATCATGAAGCGCCACAGCTCGTAGCTGTGCCGATAGACCTCCGGCATATCCTCATATTCCTCGGAGTCGTGGCCGATCATGGCAAAGCCGACGGGGGTTTCCCCGTCATAAATTCCAAAGGCCTGGGCAAAGTCGCCGTCGGCATGGCAGTCATAGGCCTGCGCCAGCCTGATGGCGTTGGACGCCACGAAGTCTTCCTGCTCCTTGGTCACTCTTAAATCCATCAGCTCCCAGAAATTCTCCCTGGTGGCCTTCACCAGACGCAGATTTTGATTCTTGATTTCATAATTCTTGTTTATCATTGGAATTTCTCCTTTTGTTTGAGATGATGTCCGTATCGCGTTGTAGGGGGCGGCGCCTCGACGCCCCGCATTGTTTTATCATTTCTCAAATGGCAATTTGAGAAATACCACATTTTTTCGATTTTCGTTCTGCATTTTGCGTTTCGATACTGCGGCACGGGCCGTCGAGGGCGCCGGCCCCTACGTTTCTATCTCCCGTTTGGGGTAAAAAAGGGTATAAAAATCCCGCAGCGAAGCAGCTCTCGAACGTGGCTGCATCCTGCGGTTCCCACCATTTGAAAGTTACTTTTTTGCGCGCACCAAAACAGAAGGGCAGCGCCCCCGGTGTTTGTATGCGCCTATATTCAGTTATGCAGCGATGGCCTCCTGCAGAGAACTCCGTTTCAGTTGCTTGATCATTGGTTTTACTCCTTTCCGTCCCGGCTTCTACCGGAACATCCCGTAGGCATTGTATCACACGCCACGGTGTGTGTCAATAGCTTTTTGTAAAATATTTCAGTTCGGCCTTTTTCTGCAATCTATGTGCCTCAGTACCGGCGAACAGGCCGATCCCGCTTGATTTTTCGGCTTTGCTATCGTATAATATAATTAGAAAAATGTGCATACGGAGGTATGACTATGAAAGATCGTTACGACGTTGTGATCATCGGCGGCGGCATCGGCGGCCTGATGACCGCCTACGCCCTGCGGGAAAAGGATCCGGCCCTGACCGTTGCCATTGCCGAAAAGGGCCGCATGGTGGAGCAGCGGAGCTGCCCCGCCGCCGGGGGCCGGAGCTGCGTCTACTGCCCGGTCTGCTCCATCACCTCGGGCTTTGCCGGGGCTGGGGCCTTCTCCGACGGCAAATTCAACCTGGGCACGGCCTACGGCGGCACCCTGGGGGAGGAGCTGGGAGAGCGCCTGGCCATGGAATACATCGACCGGGTCAGCGCGGTGCTGGATCGCTTCACCCCGGCGGGAATTGTAATCAAAGAATACGGCTCCAACGAGGCCCTGAAGCTGAAATGCCTGCAAAACAACCTGCGGCTGCTGGACATGAACGTGAAGCACTTGGGCACCGACAACAATCTGCTGATCATGCAGAATCTGATCCACTGGCTGGGGGAAAACGGGGTGGAGCTGCTGCCCAACACCGAGATCCGGGAGATCCGGGCCGTTTCCAACGGCTACGAGCTGCAGACCCCCAAGGGGGCTGTGACCGCCGGGAAGGTAGTGGTCGCCACAGGCCGGAACGGGGCGGAGTTCGTGGGCGAGCTGTGCCGGCAGTTCGGCATTTCCGTCCACTCCAACGCCGTGGACATCGGCGTGCGGGTGGAGATGAAGGACGCCATCTGGCGGGAGTTCTCCTCCCAGATCTACGAGCCCAAGATCCTCTGCCGCACCAAGACCTTTGAGGATCGCACCCGGATGTTCTGCTTCAACCAAGGGGGCATCGTCTCCGCGGAGAACAACGACGGCATCATCACCGCCAACGGCCACTCCTTTGCGGACCCGGCCAAGAAGACGGAAAACTGCAACTTTGCCATTCTCTCCTCCATCCACTTCACGGAGCCCTTCCACAACCCCACGGAGTACGCCAAGTCCTTCTCCAAAATGGCAAATCTGATCGGCCAGGGCAACGTGCTGGTGCAGCGCTTCGGGGATCTGATCCGGGGCCGCCGTACCAACGACCACCGGCTGGGCCAGAACACCGTGATCCCCACCCTCAAGGCCACGGCAGGCGATCTGAGCCTGGCCCTGCCCCACCGGATTCTGACCAATATCATCGAGACCATCCAGGCCCTGGACAAGGTAGCCCCCGGCACCGCCAACGACGACACCCTGCTCTACGGTCTGGAGAGCAAGTACTACTCCCTCAAGCCCGAGCACGACAAGGACTTCCGCATCCACGACGGCATCTATCTGATCGGCGACGGCTCCGGCATCTGCCGCGGCCTCAGCCAGTCCGGCGCCATGGGGCTGTACGCAGCGGATCGGATCATCGCAGCACGGGGGAGTAATGCATAATGCATAATGCATAGTGCATAATTAAGGAACCGACCGTAGGGGCGGCCAATGGCCGCCCGCCCGCGGCACCGTCTGTCGATTACCGCCCGCTCCGTAGGGGCGGCCATCGGCCGCCCGCCCGCGGCACCGTCTGTCGATTACCGCCCGCTCCGTAGGGGCGGCCATCGGCCGCCTGCCAGAGGTACAATCTGCCGGATACCACCTGTGTTTCGCGTGTTTCTGTACATACAAGATTGCGTAAAGATAATAGAGAATGGATAATAGAGAATGGATAATAGAGAATAGTGGATAGAAAGGGTGTCGCTGCGCGACGAAATTCAAATTTCATTTGCCAATTCAGCGAATTGGCAAATACCGACAACTATTCATTATTATCTCTTATGTATTCTCTATTATCCTGTGATTGCCTGCGTGTCGCGGGCGGCCGATGGCCGCCCCTACGGGTGTGGCTGTATCCGGGTGTGCCTGCGTGTCGCGGGCGGCCGATACCCATGAAGGGCACAGGTGGCCGCCCCTACAGAGCCGATTCTTTCAACTATCAACTTTCAATTTTCAACTTTCATCTTTGGTGATCCTTATGAAACGATGTATCGCCGCACTCCTTCTCTGCCTTTTGCTGGCGGGCTGCTCGGACGCGCCGGTCCTTGAAACGACTCCGGTGGTGCTGCCTACCCCGGCGCTTCCTACGGAGGCCATGACCCCCACGGCCGAGAATCCCCCTGCTGTGCCGGAGTTCGTCTTTTCCAACGGCCCCGTTCCCCGGGCGGAACAGGACGCCAACGGCCAGTGGCGGATCGTGGGCCCGGCCGGAAGCGTGCAGCCGGCGGGATACTACTGCGCTGCGTCCGCCTGGGGCGACGTGGACAGGGACGGGCATCTTGAGCTGGTCTATCTTGCGCCGGGCCGAACCTCCGGGATCCGAACCCAGGAGCTCTACGTCTACGACCTGGAGGACGGCTGGCCTGTTTGCACGGGCTCCTCTACCCTCATCCTGACCGGCCCCGTCTCCTACGGGCAGGAGCAATTCCTGGTTGCGGAGGATTCCAAGGTCTTTTACTGCTTTGACCGGGAGGAGCGGAATGAGGCCTACGGCTACGTTCGAAGCGTCACCGAGCTGCTCCCCATCAGCCTGGAAAACGGCGAGGTCCTGCTGGCCGGAGGGAGCGAGCTGCCCGACGGCATCGCCTGCCAGAGCAACGGCCAGCCTGTCTTCGGTGCCTCTCTCTCCGCACTCACCGTACAGGTGCGCAGCGATGCTTTTTGGCAGTTCCCGGGCTGCCTGGTCTGGCGAAAAACGCTGGAAGTCCCGGAAGGGGAGGTCTCCCCGGACAGCGAGACCATCGTCATGGCCGCCGTGTCGGACAACGGCGTGACCGTGACCGGCTCTCTCTCCTGGTGGCCGCAGGAGGGCGGGAGCGTAACTTGTTACTCAGAGGGGGTCGTGCCCGTCCCGGCGCAGGAGGACTACGAAGCGCTGGCCAGGCTCTCGTTCGACGAACTGCAAAGCGATCTCGGCCCGTACCACGCCGACATCGGCAGCGGCCAGTTCCTCCCAAGCTGGTTCACGGCCGACGGGAAGCTGATCACCGCCTCCGGCGGCGACGCCGCGAGCTCCATCACCATCCTTGACCTGCTGAGTGGAAAACACTCCTATTATGGCCAAAAGTTTCAAGTTGTGGACGCGGACACCATCATCATTTTGAGCGGCCAGCGCTCCTCCACGGTGCAGAATCAAGAGCGCTGGAACGCCTTTCTGGAGCGCACGGCCAAGGGTACGCCGGATTCGGTGCAGCTTCGCTTTGTGGGCAATTCCACGGAAACGATGCAGCTGTCCTACGACGGCACGGACTATACCCTCACGAATCAAACCGGCGAGCAGCACTACGCCTGTCTGATCACCGACCTGGAGCTGGTGGAACGGGACGCGGCTTCGCCCACCCAGGCCGCCTACACCAGCGCCATCCACTATCTGCTCTCCGACGACCCGGACATGACCACGGCGCGCTATTACGGCGTCATTCTTTCCAGCAGCATCGACCCGGACAGCTCCAGCCTGGCCCGCACCCGCCTGCTGTTCTCCCTCTACAGCTTCGGCCCGGGCGACAGCGTCACAGCCGGAAATTAGCAGAAAAAAACAGGCAAAAATCCAAAAAACCTTGGCAAAATTCAAAAATTCTGTAGGTTTGTCAATCATAGTTTACAGCAGGGGAAAGAATAAAGAACGTCCTTTGGGGAACGCCATTTGAGGGGACGCATGGGGAAGTCGTTGTATTTCCACTGCCATACGGCAAGTTGCTTTTGGAAGTCCTCAAAAGAG
>JAEEZZ010000129.1 GCA_016292255.1 Oscillospiraceae bacterium | reverse complement strand
CCGCCCCGGTGGGATCAAAAGACAGAGAGGTTCCGTCATGTATCAATTTTCGGAAGAATTGCGGAAACAATATGAATCCATGACGACGCCCCTGGCCTACTATCAGGCTGTGGACGAAGGGCTTGTTGCGCTCCTTGTGACGGACGGCCTTTGCGCCATGATGGGTTTGGAGCGGGAGAAGCTGACCGAGCAGCTGTCCCGGGAGCGGATCGAGCTGTTCCACCCTCGGGATGCCGCGAAGACCGTGGCGGCCATGCACGCCTTCCTCCACAAGGAGGGCCTTTACGATCAGATCTACCGCACCCGCTATACCCAGGGAGATTCCTACCATTTTGTACACTCCTGCGCTTCCTGGCAGACGATGTCAGACGGGACGGAGCTGGTCTGTATTATCTATCTGGATATGACCCGCTGCATGGAAGAATCGGAGCAGCTTTCCAAGAACGAAAAGCTGTTCCAGGACGATATGTTTTATACCGACAAGCTGACCGGTCTGCCGAACCTGAACTACATGATCCAGTTTGCCGACGAGCGGGTGCACACCATCCGCAGGCTGGGGCAGACGCCCATGCTGATCTACACCGACGTCATTTCCATGCAGTACTACAACGGCCAGTATGGCTTTGATGTGGGCAACAAGCTGCTGTGTCTGGTGGCGGAGACGCTGAAAAGCACCTTCCCGGACGCCCTTGTCATCCGCGGCGCGGACGATCACTTCATCGTGATTGACGCCTTTGACAGCGAGAAGCAGGTGGACGAGAAGATCAACGCCGCGGATCAGCTCATTCAGCAGAAGGCCGAGGGCAACACCTCCGGCATCAAGGCCGGCGCCTGCATCTACCAGGAGCATTCCACCACCGTGGTGGCCATGGATCACGCCAGAGACGCCATCAAGTGGCTGGGCAACGACCTCAACCGGGTCTGCAGCTTCTACACCCGCACGGTAGAGGATCACGACTGGAACCAGCACTATATCATCGATTCCTTCGACCGGGCCCTGCATGAGCACTGGATCAAGGTCTACTACCAGGGGATCAGCCGCACCAAGACCGGCAAGAGCACGGCCTATGAGGCCCTGGCCCGGTGGATCGACCCCATCCGGGGCGTCCTGTCCCCCGGCGAGTTTATCCCGGTGCTGGAAAAATACCACCTGCTCCATATGCTGGATCTCTACATGGCCGAGCAGGTGTGCAAGGATATGCCCATGCGGAGAGTGCGGGGTCTGCCCGTGCTTCCCGTCACGGTCAACTTTGCCGCCCAGGACTTCGACTACGAGGACATCCCCACCAGGCTGGAGCAGATCTACAACCAATACTGCCCCAATCTGCACCCCGAGAAGAAATACCTCATCGTGGAGATCACGGAGCAGGATATGGCCCGGGCCACGGATCGCTTCCATGAGCAGATCCGGCGGCTGAAATCCCTGGGCTTCCGGGTCTGGCTGGACGACTTCGGCAGCGGCTACTCCTCGTTGAACGCGTTCAGCCGCTTCGACGTGGATCTGATCAAATTCGATATGGATCTGCTGCGGAACCTGGACGACCACAACGGCGCCAACCGGCGGATCATGAACGCCATGGTCCAGGTGGCCAGAGGGCTGGGCATCCACACCCTTGCCGAGGGCCTGGAGACCGAGCGGCAGCGAGCCTTTTTGCAGGAGATCGGCTGCGAGCTGGCCCAGGGCTATCTCTACCACAAGCCCGAGCCCCTGGAGGAGACCTTCGTCAAGGCGGAGGCAGGGAACCAGCTCCGGCCCTTCGAGACGCCCGACGAGCGGGAGCAGCTCAGCCGGAAGTGGTTAGACGAGAGCGAGCACAGCCTTGCGGTGATCGAGCAGTTCGGCGACCATATGCCCGGCGGCTTCTACATCTGCAAGGCGGACGAGAGCGGAGAGCTGCTCTACGCCAACCGGAGCCTGTGTCAGCTCTACGGCTGCGACAGCCTGGCGGATTTCAAGGACTTTTCCGGCTTTAATTTGCGCGGCCTGGTCCATCCGGACGATCAGAACGTGATATTCTCCACGGTTCGAAAGCGCATGGAGGGCTATCTCCAGGAGACGGATTACCTGGAATACCGCATTATCCGGAAGGACGGCCAGGTGCGCTGGGTGGATGAGTATAACTATTTTGTCCATTCCGAGCTCCACAAGGACGTGTATTACGTCTTCCTCTCGGATACCACAGAGGCCCGTCAGCGGATCGAGGCCGAGAAGGTTCTGCGGGCCGCCGCGATCGAGGCGCTCACCCGTGTCTATGCCTCGGTGTGGATCATCCACGACCTGGAATCCCAGCGGATGGAGATGTTCCGAACCGACGAAAAGCGGGCCTATATGGAGAAAGCTCTGGCTGCGGCCGGAGTGGATCGCTACTACGACGGCCTGGTGTTCTTCTCCAGGATGATTGTGGAGGAGGATCGTCAGCCCTTCCTGGAGGGGGCCAAGCCGGAGAATGTGGCGAAGAACACCCAGGGGCGGCGGATCTATTCCGTGCCCTTCCGCAAGATCCTGGAAAACGGCGGCTTCCGGTACTACCGGCTGGAGTTTATCCGCCTGGATCTGAAATCCGGAGAGAATACCATCGTGGCGGGCATCAAGGACATCGACGATGAGGTCCGCAAGGAGCGGGAGACCCAGCAGTCCCTGGAGTTCCGGGCCGCCGTGATCGAGGCACTGACCAAGATCTACGATTCGGTCTGGATCGTCAAGGACCTGGTGACCCAGCGCTTTGAGCTGTTCCGCGTGGATAATACCCTTTCCCACCTGATGCCCGCCCAGGAGGCGGCCAAGCTGATCCGCTTCACCGACGCCCTGGCATTCTATTCCCGGCTGATCCTCCCGGAGGATCGGCAGCGCTTCCTGGAGGCGGTGACGCCGGAGGCCATCGACCGGAATACGAAGGACGGCAGGTTCTACTCCGTCCCCTTCCGCCGCGTGTCTGAAAACGGGATCCGGCACTACCGGATGGAGTTTACCCGGATGAACCTGGAGAACGGCGAGACCAATATCGTGGCCGGTTTCCGGGATGTGGATATGTTTGTGCATAGCGTGCAGGAGGGGCTGCCGTCCTGAGGCTCCGGCGGCAGGCGGGGCTGTCACAGCAGCTGAGGCTCCGGCCAAAAACGATACATACCCCACCGTTCGCAAGGCAAATCGGCCTTGCGAACAGTTATTTTAAAAAAAGGTTAAATTTTCCGCAAATAACTATGGAAAATCGAAACGTTTTATGATATTATTACAATAAGATTGTATGCTGACCGGACTGCGCGTTCAGCCCGGCCCACGCAGTACGATAACGCGGAAACGAGGTGGTATGATGACGCTCCAGCTGTTCTATTACTTATTCATTGCCGTGGTGTCCACCATGCTTCTTGGAGTCTATCTCTACCGCTGGCATAAACACCTGGACGCGCATATGACCGTTATTTTCAGCATGGTTCCGCTGGTCAATACGGCATACTTGATGATGTACACCGCCGGCGACGACGGAGAAGTGGTAGCATGGCTGAAGCTCTGCTACCTGGGCGGCTGCTTCCTGCCCTGGATCATTACCATGTGCGTGGCCGGACTGTGCAATTTCAAGGTGAACCGCTACGTTCGGGTGGGCACCTTCCTGATCGGGATCGCGTTTTACGTGTTTGTTCTGACCATCGGCTACTCGCCGCTGTTTTATGAGGCTATGAAGATCACCCGGAACGGCAGCTCCGTGATCATCAACAGGTATTACGGTCCGGTGCATTCCGTGTATTACGCAGCCCTGTTCATCTATCTGGCCATGGATCTGGCGCTGATCGTGTATGCCTACAAAAAGCTGAAAAACGTGTCCAGACGGGTCCTGCTGCTGATGTACATTCCCGTCCCCATTTCCATCCTGGGCTACGCGCTGAACCATTTCACCATCTGGTACGGCTACGAGCTGGTGCCCCTCACCTATCTGGTGGCCCTGTTGGTGTATCTCAGCATCGCCCACAGGATGCCGGTGTACAACCAGAGCGATATGATGGTGGAGTCTCTGATGGATTCCGGCGAGACGGCCTTTGTGACGGTGGACTTCAAATACCGCTACCTGGGCAGCAACGAGACTGCCAAGTACATCCTCCCTGCCCTGCATGAGATCCCGGTGGACGCCTCCATCAACAAATACGAGCCCCTGCGCGCAACCCTGGGCGAGTGGATCGACAACTTCATGCTGGGCCGCGAGACCGGCCGGCACCAATACTACACAAAAGAAGCCAAGAAAAAGGGCTACGACAAGATCTACGCCGTCAACGTCAACTACCTCTCCGACGGCAAGAAGACCTACGGCTATCAGATCCTCCTGCAGGACGACACCAGAAACCAGCAGTACATTCAGCTGCTGGGCACCTATAACTCCGACCTGCAAAAGGAAGTGGAGGCCAAGACCAAGCGGATCGTGGAGATGCACGACAACCTGATCCTGGGCATGGCCACCATGGTCGAAAGTCGAGACAACTCCACCGGCGGCCACATTCGCCGCACCAGCGTGGCGGTGCGTATCCTGCTGGACGAGATGCGGGATGATCCCCATCTGAATCTCTCCGAATCCTTCTGCAAGAATCTGATCAAGGCCGCCCCCATGCACGACCTGGGCAAGATCGCCGTCGACGACGCGATCCTGAAGAAGGCCGGCGCCTTCACGCCGGAGGAGCGCAAGAAGATGGAGCGCCATGCTGCCGAGGGCGCCCGGATCGTCCACGAGATCCTGAAGGAAACGGACGACCTGGAATTCCGGCAGATCGCCGAGAACGTGGCCCATTATCACCACGAGCGGGTGGATGGGCTGGGCTATCCCGACGGTCTCAAGGGCAGAGAGATCCCGATGGAGGCGCGCATCATGTCCATTGCCGATTTCTACGACGCCCTGGTGAGCAAGCGCGTCTACAAGGAGCGGTACTCCTTCGAAAAGGCCAATGAGATCATCCTGGAGGGCATGGGGACCCGCTTCGACCCCACCCTGCGTTGGTACTACGAAAAGGCAAGACCCAAGCTGGAGAAGTACTATTCCACGGCGGACGACTGACAAACGGAAGAAGGCTGCGCTGCCTGCGGCGCAGCTTTTTCCAAATAATGGGACAATGGGAAGGGAGGCGCAGAGATGCTGGAAACACTGAAAATAATGCTGCTGGATAACTACGCCATGTTCATGGAGATCGTCGGCGTGGGCATCATGATGAAGATCAGCACCCACATTCCGGAGTGGATGAAGAAGGTGACCGGCCGCGCCCTGCTCCTGCTGCTGATCGTGACGATCAACTACCATGTGGAGCAATCCACCCACAGCTACAAAACCATGAGCCTTCTGCGCCCCATTCTGACGGCCGTCGGCTATTCTCTGTATCCCATGATCCTGTATTTCCTGATGCGGATCCTGATGGAGGAGCGGCCGTCCAGCCGGAAGATCCTGCTTCTGCTGCTGCCGGAGCTGGTCAGCATCCCGCTGTATATCACCTCCCAGTGGACGCATCTGGTCTGCTGGTTCACGCCGGATAATTTCTACAAGAACGGGCCGCTGAAAAGCCTGCCCTATTTGATCGTTGTCTTCTACAGCATGGTATTTCTCTACCAGAATATCATCTATTTCCGGAGGTTCAACCGGATCGACCGATGGACCGCGGCCTACACCATTCTTATGCCGCTGATCGGCATGATCCTGCTGCGGACGCTGCGGGACGACGGGAATTACAACGCGATCCTCACCTCCGCCATTGTGCTCTATTATATGTTCATCTATATCCACAAGGCGAAGATCGATCCGCTGACTTCCCTGCTCAACCGGAAATGCTGCTATGAGGATCTGGAAAACCGGGCCAAATCCATCACGGCCATCGTCTCGGTGGACATGAACGATCTGAAATACTTCAACGACAATATGGGCCACCAGGCCGGCGACGAGGCGCTGAAAACCATCGCGGAGCAGCTGCAGAATCACTGCGGCAAGGGCGGAACGGCGTACCGGGTGGGCGGCGACGAGTTCATCATTCTCTACTGCAACACCGAGGAGGCGGCGATCCGCAGCGCGATCGCGTCCATGCGTGAGAAACTGCAGCAGACCCTGTATACCTGCGCCTTTGGCTACGCCATGGTGCGGGCCGAGGGCGTGGAGGCAGCCATGGTAGCTGCGGATCAGGCCATGTACGCGGATAAGGCCGCCATCAAGGTCGGGCAGAAGAAGCAGGAGAGGATGGCGCAGACCCACACCTGAGCGTCTTCAGACGGGATAACAGCAGAAAGAGAGGTGTCAGCAGATGATCCGGTTCGATCTTGAAAACGCGGCGTGGATCCTGTCCTTGTACTGCCTTGTCTACTGTCTGATGGTAAACCGCAGGCAGTACAAGTTTTCCAGGAGCGTCAAGGCCAATCTGCTGAATCAGCACGTCGTCTTTATTCTGGCTGTTTTCAGCCTCACGGTCACCTCCGCGTCCTCCGTGGCGGGCTCCTTTTTGGAGACCCTTTCTTCCCGGCAGGTGTTCTTTTGGCAGTACCTGCTCCATACACTCTACTACCTGTTCCATATCACCCTGTCGACCTGCCTTGCCCTGTATTTCATGGACATTACCGGTGCGGGCGTCGGCAAGAAGGAAAAATACTTTATTCTCTTCTCCCTGCCCTATCTGCTTGTTGTTCTGCTGATTTTGACCAACCCGCTTTCTGACGTCTGCTTCTATATGGACGCCCGCGGCTACCACCGGGGCGCGTGGATGCCGCTGTTGTATGCCTGCGGCCTGGCCTATCTGGTCATTTGCT
The DNA here is from genome assembly GCA_016292255.1 of Oscillospiraceae bacterium. Taxonomy (GTDB): domain Bacteria; phylum Bacillota; class Clostridia; order Oscillospirales; family Oscillospiraceae; genus JAFRPC01. The sequence continues at coordinate 7,713 of JAEEZZ010000129.1, read as the reverse complement.
TCCTGCTGTTCTTCCGACATATCCGGGCCATTTCCCGGACGGATCGGATGGAGGTTGGCGCGCTGCTGTTCCTGGCGGCTGTGGGCGTGGTGCTCCAGGCCCTGTATCCCCAGCTCCGGGTGGAGCTCTTTGCGGAGGCGTTGACGCTCCTCGGGATCATGATGATCATGGAGGAGCGCAGCGGCCATGTGGATCCCCTCACCGGCGCGCTGAACCGGCCTGCTCTGGTGGAGGCCAGCCGGCGGCTGATCGAATCCGGAAGGAGCAGCCGGCTGATCCTCGTGAAATTGACCAACCTGGATCTGTTCGCCAAGCTCTTCTCCAGCCGAGAGATCGACAGCCTGATTTTGCAGGTTGCCGAATGGCTCACTGAGACGGCGGGAGATTATGAGCTGTTCCATTACCGGGATCGGGACTTTGCCATTCTGGTGCCGGACGAGGCGAACGCTTTGGCCGACGAGCTGGGCGGTGCTATTTTGCAGCGCTTCGAGCAGAATTGGCAGACCGGTGCGGTCAACTTCCGGCTGGAGGCGGAGCTCTGCATCGTTCGGGTCCCGGAGGACGTGTCCTCGCTGAACGAGCTGGATGAGCTGATCGCCATTCGCTTCCGGGAAAAGAACCAGGGGACGCGCCTGGTGAGCTTCCATGAGGTCTCCACCTTCCGGCGCAATCGCCACCTGGCCCAATCCCTGCGGGACGCGGTGGAGGGGCAAAAGCTCCGGGTCTGGTATCAGCCGATCTGGTCGGTGGAGGAGGGCCGCACCGTGGCCGCGGAGGCCCTGCTGCGGATCGACAGCGAGGAGTTCCGGGGCATCTCCCCGGAGGTCTATATCCCCGTGGCGGAGCAGTGCGGCGTGATCCGGGAGATCGGCCTCTTTGTGTTTGAGGAGGTCTGCCGCTTCCTCCGGGACTGCGATTACCGCAAGCTGGGCCTGGAATATGTGGACGTGAACCTGTCTGTCTACCAATTCCTCCACGACAATCTGGCGGAGCGCTTCGAGGCCATCCGGGAGCAGTACGGGCTTCCCCGGGACGCCATCAACCTGGAGATCACCGAGTCGGCCTCCATGCAGACGCCCGTTGTGGAGGCCGCACTGGAGGAGCTGCGCCGCATCGGCTATCACTTCTCCCTGGACGACTTCGGCACGGGCTATTCCAATCTGGTCCAGCTGATCCGCACCAGCTATAAGAACGTCAAAATGGATAAGTCGCTGCTCTGGGACGGCGACCACAACGAGAACGCCGCCCGCCTGCTGGACAATCTGATCCGCGTGATCCGCGGCCTGGGCTGCAACGTGGTGCAGGAGGGCGTGGAGACGCCGGCGCAGCTGGAGCGCAGCGCAAGCGCCGGCGCCAATCTGATCCAGGGCTATTTCTTCAGCCGCCCCATCCCGGAGCAGAAGTTCCTGGAGTATCTGAAACGAGGAGAATCAAACTGAATGATGGCAAAACGTGTGCTGGGATATTTGAAGAAAGAACTGATGCTGACCCTGTCGCTGCTGGCGGCAGGGATCGCTTTGCTGATCACGCCGCCCTCCAAACAGCTGCTGGCTGACATCGACTGGCACACCCTGGGCACGCTGCTGATGATGCTCTGCGTGCTGGAGGGCTTCAAGCAGGAGAACGTCCTGCGGCCTGTGGTGCGGTTGGCCGGCGGGCTCAAACGCATGACCACCCTGTCCCTGTTTTTGATCTTCGGGGTGTTCTTCACCTCCATGTTCGTGACCAACGACGTGTCGCTGATCATCTTCGTGCCGCTCACCATCCTGCTGTTCCGCGGCGGCGGCAAGGAGAAGTACATCCTGCCCGTGATCTCCATGGAGAACATCGCGGCCATCCGGGGCAGCCTGCTGATGCCCTTCGGCAGCCCCCAGAACCTCTTTCTCTACGGGCAGGCCAAGGTCAGCGCCTGGCACTTCATGCTCCATATGCTGCCCCTGTGCGTCATGTCCGCGGTGCTGCTGGTGGGCTTCGTCTTCTTCCTCTACCGGAAGGACCCCCGGGAGGAGATCAGCGCCGCCGGGGCCGAGACCCCCTGGGATCCTGCCCGGAAGAAGCAGCGCATCACCTATGCCCTGCTCTTTCTGCTGATTTTGACCGTCATCGTCACCCGGACGGAATACTGGTACGTGGCCGTCGGCGTGGTGCTTGCCGCGATCCTGATCGTGGATCGGAAGCTTTTGACCAAGGTGGACTACGTGCTGCTGGTGACCTTCCTCTGCTTCTTCGTGTTCTCCTCCTCCATCGCGGCCAACGAGACCATCGCCGGGGTGCTGAAAAAGGCCGTGGCGGGAAACGAATACTGGTGGGCCATCGGTCTGAGCCAGATCATCTCCAACGTGCCGGCCTCCATCGTGCTCTATCCCTTCACGGAGAACTTCGCGGGCCTCATCTACGGCGCGGACACCGCCGGCCTCTGCTCGCTGATCGGCTCCCTGGCCTCGGTGATCAACTACCGCATCTACGTCCGGGAGTACCCCTGCCAGGGCGGGAAGTTCGTCAAGACCTTCACCCTGGTGAGCTGGGCCTTCTTCCTCATCGTGGTGATCCCCGGTCTGCTCCTGTCCCGGTGGAGCTTCTTCTGAGCATCAAAAGACCACGGGCTCCGGCGTATTCCGCCGGAGCCCGTGGTTCTATTTTTTCTGTTGGCAATCACTGCTGGCTCTCAATGTAGCTCACGATGTCGCCCACGGTCTTGAGGTTGGGCAGGACGTCGTCCGGGATCGTGATGCCCTTTTCCTCCTCCAAGGTCATGAGGAGCTGGAGCACGTCCAGGGAGTCGGCCCCCAGATCGTCCTTGATGCGGGACTCCATGGTGATGTCGGCAGCGTTCAGCGGGAGCTGGTCGCAAAGGATGGCTACGAGTTCTTCAAACATAGATTTTTTCCTTTCTTTGATTATATTTTTTTCACGTAAGAACGTCTGCGTTTGTGTTGGACTGCCTTAAAGCGCTTCCACTGGTTGATGATGGCCCGGTTGTCCTCCAGGTTCAGATTGGTCTCGGCGTACTCCACGCCCTCCTCCCGCAGCAGCTTGAGGATGTGGGCGGAGACCACCGTGGCCACGCCCCGGTTGGCCCATTCGGGATCCACGGCCACCAGGCCCAGATCCAGGATCCGGGGGTGCTTGATGTCGCGGAAGACCCGCACCAGGGCCGCGGGGGTCAGCTTGCCCTGGGATTTCTGCAGGGCCCGGGACAGGGACGGGAAGCAGAGCCCCAGGCAGACCAGCTTGTCGTTCTCGTCCAGGATCACGCCGACGTATTTCAGCTCGATGATCAGCATGAAGTTGTCGATGATCATCTTCTTCGTGCCGTCAGTGAAGGGGACGGTGCCGTAGATGTTCTTGTAGCCCTCGTCGATCAGAGCGAAGAATTCGTCGGCGTAGCGGCGGATGAAGTCCCGCTTGTTTTTGGCGGGGCCGAAGCGGAGATGATAGCGCTCCATCACGTAATCGGCCATCTTCTCCAGGGTGCCGTCGTCCTTGTCGGGCAGATAGATCTTCCGCTCCTCCCAGTCCACTTCCTTTTCGTAGCCCAGGTTCTCAATGAGGCGCTGGTAGTAGTCGGCGTTGTACTGCTCCTCGAAGGTGGCCAGCTCGTCGAAGCCCTCGATCAGCAGGCCCTCCCGTTCCAGATCGGAGAAGCCCAGGGGGCCGCAGATCGTGTCCATGCCCTTCTTCCGGCCCCAATCCTCCACCGCGCCGAAGAGGGCGTTTGCGACCTCCTGGTCGTCGATGGCGTCGAAGCGGGTGAAGCGGATGCGCTTCTCCCCGGTCTTCTGATTGTGGGCCTTCTGGAGGATGCCCTGGATGCGGCCCACCATCTTCCCGTCCCGGTAGGCGTTGAAGCAGATGGCCTCGCAGGTGTCATAGTAGACGTAGTCCGGCCGGAACATCTTCTTCTCGTCGCCGTAGAGGGGCGGGACGAAGCAGGGGTTGTCCTTGTAGAGCGCCAGGGGGAAGTTCATAAAGTCCTTTTGCTGTTTCTTGGTCTTGACCTCAACGATTTCGATCATTTCTCGGCCTTCTTTCATAATGAGTGTCGGTTCGGCGGGATAGCTGCCGGAGCTGCCGGGATGTCGCCTGCGGTCTCGGGCATGGGAATGCCGGTACAGGCTCCCCCGCCCGCAGTACCCGGAGAAGTGGCCGGCACGCGGACATCGACCGGCCCGCCGGACATGGGAGTTTCCCTTCGGGATCGGGAATCAGGGCTCATATGGCTCAAATTCCTTCAGGTTCAGCTCTCGTTGCAACTCCTCCCTGGTCGGCATATAGGGAAGGTACTTCGCTGCGAAGATCTGTTTGTTATCCTCCGGCAGCGTGTATTCAACCAGGGTATCGCTTTTGTCGGCGCATAGCACGATCCCGATGGGCGGATTGTCCCCCGGATTCATCATTTTCCTGGTGTAGTAGTTCACATACATCTGCATTTGGCCGATATCCTGATGGGCAAGGTCACCCACCTTTAAGTCGATCAGCACGAAGCATTTCAGAATATAGTTGTAGAAGACCAGATCAATGTAGAAATGCCGTCCATCTACATTAAAGTGCTTTTGCCTTGCCACGAAGGAGTAACCCCTGCCCAACTCCAACAGGAACTTTTGCAGGTGATCGATCAGGGCCTGCTCCAGGTCAGATTCATAGAAATGCGTATTGACAGGCAGATCAAGGAACTCCAGGACATATGGATCCTTGATAATTCTCTCATATTCAGGTTTTGGCTCCAGGGATTCAATTTCAGCGGAAACCGCGGCCTTGTCCTTGCTGGCCAGGATCCGTTGATAGTAAAACGAGTTGATCTGGCGGTCCAACTGCCTGGAGCTCCATCCGCTATTTGCTGCTTCATCCAGGTAAAACTGCCGTGCAGCAGCGTTCTCAATACGCATGAGGCTGCGATAATGCGTCCAGCTCAATTCCGAACGCAGTGCGTTCGCATTTGGAAAAGCCAGATAGAATTGCCGCATCAGTTGAAGGTTGCGAACGGTAAAGCCCTTTCCAAATTCTTCGGTCAGCCTGTCAGCCAAAAACTGCAAAAGCTGCTTTCCGTACGCAGCGCGTTCACTTTCTCCGCATACCGCAAGGATTTGTTTGCCGATGTTCCAGTACGCCGTTACCATGGCATGGTTTATGGCGGAGCTGACTTGCTTTTGCGCGGTTACGATATAGCTGCGGACAGCTTGATAGGTTTCCTGGCTGACAATGCTTCCGTTTGGGCTGAGGGCAATCTGATGATCGGACAAGAAAAACACCACCCTTTTCGGGATTCCCGCTTCCTTTTTGAATGGACAGCCCTCAGAGCTCGACGTCCAGCTTTGCCACCACCGCCGCGCAGCGGGGGCAGAGGCCCTCGGCGTTGGCCTTGGTGGAGTGCATCCAGCAGCGGGGGCACTTCTCCCCTGCCGCCTCGGAGACGGTGACGGTCAGGCCGGGGTAGTTGGTTCCCTGGGCCACGATGGCGTTGTCGGCAGCGGCGGCCTCCCCGGTGGAAACCGCGGAGACAATGAACAGCTCCGCCAGATCCAGACCCTTGACCGCGTCCAGGGCTTTGGCGGCATCGGAAACGGCGGACGGCAGAGTGCCGTCCCTACCCGCGGCGCTCAGGGAGACCTGGGCCTCCAGGGCCTTGCCGATGCGCTTGTCGGCTCTGGCCTGCTCCAGCACGCCGTACACGTCCTCCCGGACCCGGATCAGGGTGTCCCACTTGGCCATGGTGTCCGCGTCCAGGGCGTAGTCGGTGAAGGGCTGGTTCATGTCGTTGAAGACCACGTTCCGGGCATCGTCGCCCTTGCGGTGGGGCATGGCCTGCCAGATCTCGTCGCAGGTGAAGGCCAGGATGGGGGCGAAGAGCTTGGCCATGGTGTCCAGGATCAGATAGATGGCCGTCTGAGCGGAGCGGCGGCGCAGGCCGTCCTTCTCGTCGCAGTAGAGGCGATCCTTGAGGATGTCCAGATAGAACTGGCTCAGCTCCACCACGCAGAAGTCGTTGATGGCGTGGGTGAGCACATGGAACTCGTAGTTGTCGTAGGCCTTGAAGCCGGTCTCGATCAGCTTATTGAGGCGGGTGACGGCCCAGCGGTCCAGCTCCAGCATCTCCTCCGGCTTCACCAGCTGGTCGGCGTTGAAGCCGTCCAGGTTGCCCAGGCAGTAGCGGGCGGTGTTGCGGAATTTCAGATAGTTCTGGCTGAGCTGCTTGAAGATCTCCTTGGAGCAGCGCATATCCGCGTGGTAGTCGGCGGAGGCGGCCCAGAGGCGGAGCAGGTCCGCGCCGAAGTCCTTCACGATGTCGGCGGGATCCACGCCGTTGCCCAGGCTCTTGTGCATGGCCCGGCCTTCGCCGTCCACCGTCCAGCCGTGGGTCAGGCAGGCCTTGAAGGGAGAACCCTGCCCCGTGGCGCCCACGGAGATCAGCAGACTGGACTGGAACCAGCCGCGATACTGGTCGGCGCCCTCGATATACACGTCGGCGGGCCAGTGCTCCGCGTTATCCCGCTTCAGGAAGGAGATGTGGGTGGAGCCGGAGTCGAACCAGCCGTCCAGGGTGTCGGATTCCTTGTCGAAGGTCTTGCCGCCGCAGTGGGGGCAGACGAAGCCCGCGGGGATCAGCTCCATGGCTTCCTTCTCAAACCAGACGTTGGAGCCGTGATCCTTGAAGAGCTCGGAGATATGGGCGATGGTCTCGGGGGTGCAGACGGGCTTGCCGCAGTCCTTGCAGTAGAATACGGGAATGGGCAGACCCCAGCGGCGCTGGCGGGAGATGCACCAGTCGTTGCGCTCCCGGATCATGGAGATCAGCCGATCCTTGCCCCAGGCGGGGAGCCAGCGGACTTCCTCGCAGGCGGCCACGGCCTCGTCCTTGAAGGCCTCCACGGAGCAGAACCACTGAGGCGTGGCTCGGAAGATGATGGGGCTCTTGCAGCGCCAGCAGTGGGGATAGGAGTGCACCACGTTTTCGGAGGCAAAGAGCATACCGCTCTGCTTCATGTCTTCCAGAATGACGGGGTTGGACTCCTCCGTCTTCATGCCGGCGTACTTGCCGGCGTAGTCGGTGTGGCGGCCCAGATCGTCCACGGGGACGATGAGCTCCAGGCCGTAGCGCATACCGGTCTGATAGTCCTCGGCGCCGAAGCCGGGGGCGGTGTGGACGCAGCCCGTGCCGGAGTCCATGGTGACGTACTCAGCGTTGACCAGCAGAGAGGTCTTGGGCAGGAAGGGATGGTCCGCCAGCATATACTCAAAGAAGGAACCGGGGTGGGTCTCCAACACCTCCCAGGTCTCGAAGCCGCCGATCTTCATAACCTTTTCGGTCAGGGCCTCCGCCATGACGTACATTTCGCCGTTGGGGGCCTTGACGATGACGTAGTTCTCACGGGGATGGAGGGCGATGCCCAGGTTGCCGGGCAGGGTCCAGATGGTGGTGGTCCAGATCACGAAGTAGAGCTTGCTGAGATCCAGGTGGCTCAGCTTGCCCTGGTCGTCGTGCATGGGGAACTTCACGTAGACGGTGGTGCAGGGGTCGTCCTGGTACTCGATCTCGGCCTCAGCCAGGGCGGTCTCGTCCTTGGGGCACCAGTTGACGGGCTTGAGGCCCTTGTAGATATAGCCCTTGCGGAACATTTCCCCGAAGACCTGGACCTCCTCGGCCTCGAACTCCTTGTCCATGGTGCAGTAGGGATGCTCCCAGTCGGCCACGATGCCCAGACGCTGGAAGCCCTT
>JAEEZZ010000012.1 GCA_016292255.1 Oscillospiraceae bacterium | reverse complement strand
TCCCCCCTTATCTGCGTGTTGATAAAGTCCACGCCGGCGTTTACCGCGTTGGTGACGGCCTTGGAGGTGATGGTGACGCCGGTGATGCCGTCGATATCGGAGCCCAGGGTCAGCTTCCCGGCGTCCTTGCCGGCGAACTGATCCATGAAGGCGGGCTCGCCGCAGAGCATACCCTTGCCCGGGGTCTCATGGAGCTCGGTGAAGGAGATGGCGTTGATCTTGCCATCGGTGCTGACGCCCACGGAGAGGGTGACGTTGCCGTCATAGCCCTCGGCGGAGGTGACGGAGACCGCGTAGCCCACCACGTTGCCGTTGGCGTCCTTACCCACCAGGGCGTCCTTGATAAACACCCGGCCATAGCCGGAGCCGTAGGGCTCGCTGCCCAGCTGCTCCACCTTGTCGGCGTAGGATTCGAAGCTCTCCGCCTCGGGCAGCACGGCCTTGTAGGCCTGGGCTGCGGCGGCCCGCTTCTGCTCGTCGATGTTCTCCTTGGTCATGGAGTAGACCCCGGAGAGGGCCAGGCCCGCCAGCAGGGCGATGACGGTCAGAGCCACCACCGGCTTGGGGAACCGGAAGGGCTGCTTGCCCTCGGTGCGGAGCTTGATCATGCGCTTGCGGAAGGCGTAGGGCTTATCCACCACGTAGGTGTCGATCAGCGGGGTGAACAGGTTCGCTACGATGACGGAGTAGCTGAAGGAGTCCGGCGCGGAGCCGAAGACCCGGAACATGGCGCCCATGACGCCGATCAGCACCCCGTAGAAGGTCTGACCCAGGCGGCTCATGGGGGAGGTGACGTAGTCCGTGGCCATGAAGAAGGCGCCCAGGATCACGCCGCCGCTGCAGAGATGGGCGGCCAGGAAGCCGGGGTCGAAGCCCTGGCCCCCGAAGAGGCCCAGAAATACCGTGAAGCTGGCCAGGACGGAGATCCAGATCTGGCCGTGGATGATGTCGAAGGCCCAGAGGGCTAGGCCGCCGATCAGCAGGCCCAGGATGGAGCCGCCGATGACGCCGTTGGCGCTGCCCAGGAACATGGAGGTGATGTTCACCGCTCTGCCTGCGGCCAGCTCCGCGCAGGGGGTGGCGGAGGCCACGCCGTCGATGGCGTAGACCGTCATGGCCCCGGGGAAGGAGATCAGCAGGAAGCAGCGGGCCGCCAGGGCGGGGTTGACGAAGTTCTTGCCCAGGCCGCCGAAGCAGCACTTCACCACCAGAATGGCGAAGATGGAGCCGATGATGGGAGCGTAGAGGGGGCTCTTGGCCGAGATGGTCAGAGCCAGCATCAGACCCGTCACTGCGGCGGAGCCGTCCTTCCAGGTGTCGGGCTTATGGGTGAGCTTGTCGAAGATCAGCTCCGTCAGAACTGCCGTGACCACCGAGGCCAGCACCACCCAAAGGGCCTGCAGGCCGAAGGTGATGATGCCGATGACCGTAGCCGGCATCAGCGCCAGCAGGACCATCTTCATAATGAAGGAGGTGGACCATATATCACGGACGTGGGGGCCGGCGGAAAGATTCAATTTCTGATTCATTTTTTCCCTCCTGCCTGTGCCGCCCGTTTCCGGGCCATGATCTCCGCCTTGGTCTGCTTGAACATCTGGGTCAGAGGCCGACGGGCCGGGCAGATGTAGGTGCAGGAGCCGCAGGCGATGCACTCCAGACCGTAGAGCTTTTTCTCATAGCGCTCCCAGTTCTGCATATTGATGGCGTCCGCCATCAGGGCTGGGACCAGGCCGTTGGGGCAGATGGTAGAGCAGCGGCCGCAGTGGAGGCAGGCGGTCTGCTCCTTCTCGGCCCGCTCCACCCGATCCTCGGCCAGCAGGGTGAGGGCGTTGGTGTTCTTCTGGATGGGGACCTCCAGCCCGGCCACGGCCACGCCCATCATGGGGCCGCCGGAGAGGGCCTTCTTGGGGGTGACGCCGTCCTTGACGCCGCCGCAGGCCTCCAGAAGCTGGGCGAAGGTGGTGCCGTCCCGGGCGATGAAGTTGGCGGGATTTTTGACCGCCTCGCCGGTGACGGTGAGCACGTGCTCATAGAGGGGCTCGTTCCAGGCCACGGCCCGGCCCACGGCGTAGGCCGTGCCCACGTTCAGCACGATGCAGCCCACGTCCGCCGGGAGCATGGTGACGGGGAAATCCACCCCGGCGATCACCTTAATGAGGCTGCGCTCGCCGCCCTGGGGGTACTTGGTGTGCAGGGGCAGCACCCGCATCCGGGCCTTGCCCTCCACAGCCTTCCGCATGGAGGCGATGGCCTCGGGCTTGTTGTCCTCGATGCCGATGACGCACTCTGCGTTGGGGTAGAGCCGCAGGGCCAGCTCCAGGCCCTCTACAATGCCGTCGGCGTTGGAGCGCATCAGCTGATCGTTGCAGGTGATGTAGGGCTCGCACTCCGCGCCGTTGGCGATGAGATATTTGATCTTGTCCGGCTCCCTGGGGGCCAGCTTCACATGGGTGGGGAAGCCTGCGCCGCCCAGACCCACGATGCCCGCCTCCTTCACCCGGTTCAGAATGTCCTGGTTGGTGAGGCCGGAGAGATCCTGGCGCACGCCGATCCCCTCCATGGGGGTATAGGCCCCGTCATTTTCCACCACCACGCACTCGGTCATGGTGCCGGCGATGGTACGGCGCTTTTCCACAGCCTTGACCTTGCCGGAGCAGGAGCTGATCACACAGGCGGACACGAAGCCGTCGGCCTCGGCCAGCTTTTGTCCTACCAAAACAGGGTCGTTCTTTTTGACAATGGCTTTTGCGGGCTTTCCGATGTGCTGGGCCATGGGGAATACCATCTCGCAGGGGCCCGGATCAAAGCGGCGCAGGGGGGCTTCCCTGCTCAGCTCCTTCCGCCCCTTGGGATGGACTCCGCCGCGAAAGGTTAAGTTCACTGTTTTCTCCCTCCTGGTTTGGTGCAGGGTACCCGGCACGATCCCGCCGACGAAGCGCACGGGACACCGGGGGCACTCTTATTGGATATTTTAGCACATAGATGGATAAAAGGCAACGAAAAACTGTACAAACAAAATGGATTTTTTGTGACTCTTTTTGTAATTCTTATCCCGAAGTGGCCGGCTCCGGTGGGGATTATTTGGGCCAGAGCCCCGGTTTTTGCAAAAACAGGATTGAAAAAAGAAGGAAAATCATGTATATTAAGCAAAAATTCTCTGAGGTGCGATCAAAATGAAGTATCGGCGAAAGCTGTTCCGGCATCGGGACGCCTACGATCTCAAGGGGACCGACCAGCTGTTCCTTCGGGCGGCGCGGGAGAACTGCGCCTACGCCTACGCCCACTGCCCCGGCTACCGGGCCATTCTGGACGACGCGGGCTTCTCCCCGGAGCGGCTGCAGACCATGGACGATTTGGGGGACCTGCCCTTTTTGCCCACCGCCCTGTTCAAGCGGCGGCGGCTCTTTTCCGTCCCCCGGTGGCGGCTGCCCTTGGTGGTGACCTCCTCCGGCACCAGCAGCGGCAAGGCCAGCGAGATTGGCTTCACGGTGGGCGACCTCTGGGCGGGGCTGAAAATGGTGCTGCATATCTGCAAGCTGCGGAAGCTGCTCTCCTTCCGGCCCTGCCACTACGTGGTATTCGGCTACCAGCCCAAGCACCGCAACCGCACCGGGGTCTCCCGGACGGCCTTCGGCGTGACCCTGTTTACGCCTGCCCTATCCCGGACGTATGCCCTGCGGTGGAAAAAGACGGGACGTGCTGCGGAAAGCGGACGGCCAATGGCCGCCCCTGCGGCGGGCGCTGCGGGTGCGTACGTTCTGGATCTTGGCGCGGTGCAGGACGCCATCGTGAAGCACAGCAAGTCCCGCTTTCCCCTGCGCTTTATGGGCTTCCCGGCCTACGCCTGGTTCCTGATGAAGCGGATGGACGAGCAGAACGTCCGGGTGCAGCTCCCCAAGGGCTCCAAGCTCATGCTGGGCGGCGGCTGGAAGCAGTTCTATGCCGAGGAGGTGGACAAGGCCCAATTCTACGCCCTGGCCAAGAAGGTGCTGGGGCTGGACGACCGCGACATCGTGGAGTTTTTCGGGGCCGTGGAGCATCCCATCTTCTACAACGACTGCCAGCGGCACCACTTCCACGTCCCCGTTTACAGCCGGATCATCATTCGGGACCCGGAGACCCTGGCGCCCGTGCCAAACGGGACCCCTGGGCTGGTGAATCTGATCAGCCCCATGGACATCGGCACCCCCCTGCTGTCGGTGATGACCGACGACCTGGGCGTACTCCACGACGCCTGTGAATGCGGCTGCGGGCTGGATTCCCCCTGGCTGGAGATCCTGGGCCGGGTGGGTCTGCGGGACATCAAGACCTGCGCCGCGGGCGCTTCAGAGATCCTGAACAAGGTGGAGGTGGCACTATGATCCTTGCAAACGGCAAGCGATATGAGAGCGCCATGCAGGACGAGCTGCTGGCGGGGCTGGAGGAAAAGCTCAACGCCACCCTGGCCGGGCCATGCCTGGAGCCGGAGACCGTGATCGCCGCCATCGACCGGCTGGGACAGCAGGCTGCGGAAGGGGCCTTCGACCGGGAGCTGGCCGCCCTGCAGATCGACGGGGCGGTACAATATAAAGAAATGGCGGTCCGCCTCCTGCGGCGGGACCACCTGGAATTCAAGCTGCGGACGGAGCTGGGAGCGGACTTCCGCCCGGATCGGATCACGGAGCCGCCGGAGGGTCTGCGGCCTCTGCGGGTGCTGGCCCGGCCCCTGGGGGTGCTGCTCCACATCGCTGCCGGGAACGCCGACGGTCTGCCTGCCTTCTCCGTGGCGGAGGGGCTGGCCACGGGCAACATCAACATCCTGAAGCTGCCTCAGGCGGACAACGGCCTGACGCTGACCATCCTGGAGGCCCTGCTGGAGATCGAGCCCCGGCTGGCGGACTATCTCTACGTCTTCGACACCCCCTCCTCCGACGTGGGAGCCATCCAGAAAATGGCCGCCCTCTCCGACGGCATCGTGGTCTGGGGCGGGGAGACCGCCGTGGCTGCGGTGCGGCGCTTCGCCCATCCGGGGACGCGGCTCATTGAGTGGGGCCACCGGCTGAGCTTCGCCTATCTCTCCGGGGAGCGGCCCCGGGCGGAGCTGGAGGCCCTGGCCCGGCATATCGTCGCCACAAAGCAGCTGCTCTGCTCTTCCTGCCAGGTGATCTATCTGGACACGGCGGACTTCGGCGCGGTGCAGGCCTTCTGCGACCGCTTCTGGCCCATGCTGGAGCAAGCCGCCCGGGCCCACCGGCCCAGCACCATCGGAGCTGTGGCGGAGCTGAGCCTGCGGACCTACACAGACCGGCTGGAGGCCATCCTGGACGGGGGCAGGGTGAAGCCCTGGTCCTCTCCCCTGTGCTCGCTGATCCCGAAGGAGGACAGCAAGCTGGAGCTCTCCCCCATGTTCGGCAACGTGCTGGTGAAGCCCCTGCCCCGGGCGCAGATCATCCCCGTGCTGCGACAGGCGAAGCCCTATCTGCAAACCGCAGGCCTGGGCTGCGAGCCCGACTGTCGGCAGGCGCTGATCGACCTTCTGGTGCGGGCCGGGGTCACCCGGATCAGCTACCCCGGCTCCATGTCCGAGGGCATTCCCGGGGAGGCCCACGACGGCGTCTATCCCCTGCGGCAATACCTGCGGATGGTGGACGTGGAGATCTGACCCTGCGTATTGGATATGCAAAAAGCGCCCGGGTGGACCGGACGCTTTTTGCATATTATCACTATGATCACTCAGTTTTCCGCCCAGTAGCTGTTCTCCATGTACTTGCAGTACTTCATGATGATCTGCGCCACCTGGGCCCGGGTCGCGGCAGCGTTGGGCCGGAGCCAGACCTGTCCGTCCGCCGGGACGCCGTTGATAAAGCCGTGGTACACGGCCCAGCGCACCGCGTTGGAGGCCCATGCGGAAACCTGATCCCCGTCAGGGTAGGCGGACAGATCCACCCAATCCTCATCGTCCAGGCCGGGAGCGTAGGCCTTCTTGGTGTAGCTGTAGAGGAAGGTGGCCAGGGTCTCCCGGGTGAGGGGCATATTGGGAGAGAACAGGCCGTCGCCGGTGCCGGAGGTGTATCCGTTCCGGAAGGCCCACTCCACCGGCTTGGAGTACCAGGTGTCGGCAGGCACGTCGGTGAAGCTGCTGCCGGTGTAGCCGGAGAGATCCGCTCCGTCGATCTTGGCCAGCACCGTGACGAACATGGCCCGGGTGAAGTCCGCGTCGGGGGAGAAGGTATAGGCGCCGGTGCCCGCCAGATAGCCGTGCTGATAGCAGTACAGCACTGCATTCGCGTACCACTGGCTGCCGAGGACGTCCGTAAAGGCCACATGATCCACGGTCACGTCCACGGAGTAGACCTGCAGGCCCTCCTGCTCCAGGGTCATATTCATCTGGGCGGGGAGGCCGTTGATGGTCACCTGCGTCTGCTCAGAGAAGCCCCAGCCCTCCGCCGGGGACAGCAGGACCGCGATCCGGTAGCGCTTGTTCAGCTCAAAGGCCTTTCCTTCCGGCAGTTCGCCGGAGGGATCGCCGTTGTCCTTCAGCTCCAGGAAGGCGTGATCCAGCAGCGTGCACTTGGCGGGGTCTGCGGTGTGTCCCTCCTCCCAGACGGGCACTCTGCCTGCCAGGGGCGGGGTCACGGTGACGTCCACCGCGTCCAGCGCGTTGGGAAGCCGACTGAAATAGGCCTCCACCCGCACCACGTCGGAGTCGCTGGAAATGAATCTGGCCCATTTGCCGTTGACGGAGGCGATGCCGCTCTCGCTGACGGGGTTGCCGGGCTTGGCCTTCACCTCAAAGGAGAGGGTGTACTCCCCCTGGGGCTGGAAGGTGCCGTCGAACGGCCGCACCTGCTCGTCTTCGATATAATAGTAGCGCAGGCTGTTGGGAACCAGCTCGTAGTTGGCGGTGTCGGGCAGGACGATGGAGCTCCAATCGCAGTCCGAAACCTTGCGGCCGATCCGGGGCTCCGGTACGTCGAAGGCCGTCACCTTGTCCAGGATCTCGTCGGGCTCGTTCCAATAGATGCTGAGATTGTCCAGCTCCATGGTGCCGCCGCCGGTCTTGGACTGCAGGCGGAACACCAGCTGCACCTGATTGCCTTCATAGGCGGAAAGATCCAGCGTTCTGGTGAACCAGTCGCCGCCCAGGAAGGAATAACCGCTGTCGCCGTAGACCGGATTTCGCAGAACAGGGACGTTCTCCGTCTGGTCGAGGATCATACCGTTGACGGCGACGAAGAGATCATATCGCACGTCCGGGTTGCCGCCCACAACGCGCACGTCGTAGCTCAGCACGTCCTCATCCTCCCGCAGGGAGATCCGGGGGGAGATCAGATAATCATAGCCGTCCTGGGGCTCGGGGGGGAGCAGACCCATCCCCACGATGCCGCCGCTCTGGACACAGCAGTGCTCGCTGTTCCAGACGAAGCCGTAGCCGTCGTTGTTGCCGTCTATGGCCACCCAGTCCTCGATGTCCGTATTGAAATCCTCGTTCCAGATCCGGGCCGCGCCGCCGCCCCCCGCGTAGACTGTGGCAGGCAGCAGGCAGAGCAGCAGCACCAGAGCCAACGCCATGGAAAGTGTTCGTTTCATGTTGGTTCCTCCTTTTCTTTTCGTACCGGGGTACTGACTTGAAATTATAGCATTTTTGCGGGGAAATGACAAGCGTTTTCTGTCTGCGCCGGGGGTGCGGAGGCTGTTTTGTCAAATGTGTAGTGTTTATGAAGAAAACAAAAATCCTGTAACAAAGCGCCCGCTTCCTGCATTCACCCGGCAGAGAGGTGATAAGCGTGCGGAAAACAACTGCTGTCAGACCAATGCCGGAAGCACGGGACAGCCGGCGCTTAATTTGGAGGAAAGGAGGCCGGCTGCCATGCAGGCCACAAAAAACGGACTGAAAAGCACCCTGCGAACGCCGGGGAAAACCCTGCTGTTTCTGCTGATCCTCACGGTCACGGCAGCGCTGCTGAACATCTCGTGCAGCGTCTACGGCGCGGTACGCGGATATCTGGGCAATTGCGATGATTATTTCCACACCATCGCGGAGCTGGAATACGTTGGTCAGTATTATCCAAGTCAGATGATCTACGACGAGAGCTTTGCCGCTGTGGTGGAGGAAAACCGGGACACGCTTTCCGCCCTGATCCATGCCGAACAGGTGCTTTCCTGGGAGCCGGCCTCAAACGAGCGCATGCTCTCGCCGGACATCCACCGCTGGGACGATTTCGTCCCTGAGCCCGAAGCCGCGGTGATGCGCGTCAAGCTCTACGGCTACGAGCCGTCAAACGGGCTCTACTCCGCGCTGGTCACCGAAACGCTGTATTCGCGCTACAACGACACCGGAAAGCTCATTTTGCTCCGGGACGTCGACGGCGCGCCGGTTCTGGACTATCCCGCTTCCTATCTGATTACGGGCTACTTCTATTCCAACTTTCAGCTTGAATCCGTTTCTTACCCGGACAACGGCGAGATGATCGAGCTGCCGCCGTATCTCCCGGAGGGCGCGGGCGAGGAAGCTGAGGCGCCCTACCTGCGCTACGCCGAGGTGCTGCACCAGATCAACGACTCCTGCCGCGTGACCCGCACCGCCGCGCTGGAGGATCTCTACCCCTTCCACCAGCAGGTCATCACGCTGACTGAGGGGCGCAGCTTCACACAGCAGGAATACGAAAGCAAGGCCAGGGTCTGCATCGTCTCCGAGCGGATCGCCGGCATGCTGGGGCTGACGCCGGGCGACGAACTGAGCTTCGCGCTCTTCCGCGCCGAGGGCGACCTCTACGACGTCTCCAGCCACACGCAGCTCGACGAGGGCGCCTACAAAATCGTCGGCCTCGTGAGCCACTCCGAGGACTATCCCTACTGCGTTTTCCTGCCCGACGCGGCGGTTCGGGACGAGATCCGTCCGGTGAATGGCTACACGCTGGGGCAGTTCCGGCTGAAAAACAACGCCGTTCCGGCCTTTTTGGAGGCCGCCGCGCCGCTTCTGGAGCACGGCTTCCGGCTGAACGTCTACGACCAGGGCTACGCCGCCGCGACGGAGCCGATGGAGGAGCTGCTGTTCATCTCCGGCATCTTCCTGGCCGTCTGTCTGCTGCTGGCGGCCTGCGCGCTGGCCATGCAGAGCCACCTCTTCATCTCCCGGCAACGGGAAGCTGCCCGCACCATGTACGCAATGGGCAGCGGCCGCACGCACGTGTGCGTCTACTTCCTCAGCGCTGCGCTGGCGCTGACCGTCCCCGCAGCCATCTTCGGCGCAGGCTTCAGCCGAATGGCCGAGCGCCGCGTCTACGGGATCCTGCAGCGCTTTGCGTCTCAGTATGCAGAGCAGGATCTCCGCTTCTCCGCCACGCGGATTGCCGTCACCCGCACGCTGGAATTTGACCCGGTCTCCTCGATGCGGAGCTATCTGACCGCCGCCGCGATTTTGGCAGGCGGGACGCTGGCCTTCACGCTGGTCTTTGCCCTGCTCAGCCTGCGGGATCGCAAAAGCGCAAAGAAAAAGCGCGTCCGGCAGCGCGTGTCAAAGCGCGCCGGCCACGTCTCCCGGCTCTCCGGCCGCTTCAAATACGGCCTGCTCTCTGTGATTCGCGGCAGAGGCCGCAGCGTCGCCGTGCTGCTGCTGGGACTGGCGGCCGCTGCGTTCTTCGGCCATCTGACCAACGCCCGGAACGGCTACGACGAGCAGCTTGCCGCCTACCGGGAAAACGCCGTCATCACCGGCACGGCCACGGACTACTACGCCAAGCGGATCAGCGGCTTGACCCTCAAGGGAGGCCCCATCTCGCTGCTCAGCAGCTCCGAGCTGGTCGAGGACGCCTGCATCACCACCAGGCTCGGGCACATCAAGTTCCTGGGCGTGGAGGGCAAGGAGCAGCTTCCCTTCAACTGGCCGGAATACGGCGGATACGCCTATGAGACCGTCTTTTACATGCTGAACAAGGAGCCCGTCTGGACGGGTACCTCCTCCGTTTCCGACAGCCCGCTGTTCCATTTCTCCGAGGGCGGCTCCGTGGAGTGGCTGGAGGGATGGAGCGAGGCGGATTTCACCCGGCTGGACGAGCTGCAATACAAAGCTTACGACTACGTCTGGGGCGGATGGTACAGCGACGACTACCGCGGCGGCCCCGCCGTCTGCGCCATGCCCAAGGCCATGATGGAGGAAAACGGGATTCAGCTCGGCGATTTGGTCAACTTCGCCATTGCCTATTACCACCCGCACTGGGATTCCCTCGTGCTGCCCGTGCAGCTGCAGGTCGTCGCGTCCTACGTGGCGCCCACGGAGAGCAGCACGGTCTTCTCCCCGGTGAGCTACGTGCGCGAGGGGCTGGAGGAAGAACACTACTTCCCTACCTATGACATGAGCGCCGCAGAGGTCTGGATCGGGCGGGACTGCTTTTCGCCCGAGAAGATCGCCGCGTTCCAGGAAAAGGGCCTGAGCCCCGCGATCAGCTATTCCAGCTTCACCTTCACGCTGAAGGATTCCAAGCGGCTGGACGAGCTCCGGGCGGCCATGGACGAGGCGGGCTTCACCTGGGTGCACTCCGGCGAGCGCGTCAAGCCCTTCGCCATGATCGAGGACGACGTCTACCTGAACACCGTTCACTCGATGGAGCGCCAGATCCAATACGTCAGCGTGCTCTACGCGGCGCTGTATCTGCTGGCCGGGGTGATCGGTTTCGCCCTCGCCTGGCTGCTGATTCTGTCCCGTCGGCAGGAGATCGCCGTGATGCGGGCGCTCGGCACCCAGCCCGGCCGGATCGTGGGCAGCTTCCTGCTCGAGCAGCTGTTGCTGATGGCCGCGGGGCTCGTGCTCGGGCTCCTGCTCTGCCGGGTGACCGGCATCCGCGCGAATCAGACCCAGCTGCTGCTCACCACCGCCTTTTTGAGCGTCTGGACGCTCTCCGCGCTGCTTTGCCTGAACACCGGACTGCGGAAGCAGTCGTTCGCCGCGCTTACCGAACCGGAATGAGGAGGAATTGAGAAATGTCGATTTTAGAGGTACGAAACGTCAGCTA
>JAEEZZ010000128.1 GCA_016292255.1 Oscillospiraceae bacterium | reverse complement strand
TCAAGAGGCAGAGCCTTTTCGCGTCTGAAGAAATACGCTTACAATATGCGATCCCTCGCGTTCACATGCTCCGGCTTGTCAGAAGCCGTTTCAGATTCAGCCGGTGACGGCGCTTGGGTCGGACCTGTGATTTGCCGGGGAGAACGGGCAGCGTTTTCCGATGCACTGATTGTTTTTGCTGAAATGGGTGCAGACGATCTCCGGCTTCTCCATCTCCACGCCCAGCTGCTCCTTCGCAAAGTCGATGGCGCATAGGATGGCGAGGAAGGAGTCCCGCTTGCAGCAGCGGGGGCCGCCGATCTCTCCGATGGCCGCGAGGGACTTCGCCGTCATCCTGTGGGACAGGGCAAAGGGCTCAACGCTTAGCGGCGTCGAGCCGGAAGCGATGGAGACGAACATCCCGGAGCTGATTCCGGCTCCGCAGGCGCCCCAGAAGCCACAGGCTCCGCCAGGCACCTTCTTTCCGCGACTAAGCATCTCAGCCAGAGCCTTCGGCAGATCAATCATGCCGCCAGCGTTATGATAGGCTGTCAGCAGGGCCGCGCCGACCATGACGTGGTGCTCCGGCCCGTGCATGTGGCAGAAGGGCATGGCCATCATCTTTTCCAGGATCTCCACAGGGTTTTGGGAGGTCTCATTCAGGCACAGACCGACAATGGAGTCCAAGCCCGCCGTGTGACAGTCATTGCAGACGTAATGACCCCGCACGCAGCGGGTCTTGCTGTTCTCTTTTTTGTGGCAGACGGCGCACTCCATCTGCACCTCGGTTTCCAGATATTCCAGCGGCGCACCGCAGATCAGGCATTCATCCATCATCTTCCGTTCTCCTTACCGTCCTGTTCCGCCAGCAATTCATCCAGAATTGCCGCGGCGCTCCGTATAATTTCCGGGCAGCGCACGTGAAACAGCTCCTTCTCCCGGATAAACGCCATCTGCTCCGGTACAGACAAATCGTACCCCAGAAGCTCCCGGCAGACGGCGCTCCCGTTTTCCCGGATAAACCGGTTCATATATTCCTCCGCCAAAGCATAGGCCCTTGCTTTTGCTGCGGCGTCGCCGCGTTCGCTGTGTCCGTACAACAGCCCAAGCACCATCAGCGCGCCGGACACCGCTCCGCACAGCTCGCCCTTCCGCGCGCCGCCGCCGAAGTTCGTGCCCAGCCGAAGTGCCAGAGCTTCCTCCACACCGTGCTCCACCGCGTAAGCCACAAAGATGCCTTGCGCGCAGTTGAATTTTTGCTTGTAGTATGCTACGGCTTTTTCTTTGTGATCCATGTATGCAATGGCTTCCTTTTCCATGCTCAAATTCTCCCGGTGACGATGTCCAGAAAGGCCGCGTCCTCGGTCCAGTCGTGGCCGCTGCGCTGGCCGCTCATCTCGGCCCCGCAGCCCGGGCAGCGGTCTGTGGGCCTGCTGACCTTGCACCCGCAGGCGGAGCATTCGTAGTCGTCTTTCTCAAAAAGGTGGGTGTTTTTAATCCAGTGCGCGTTATTCATGGATGGCCTCCTGAGACGCAATTGCCGCAGCTTCCAGGCGCTTGTCATGCCTAGAGAGCCGTCTGGCCGGGCCGTAACGGTCCCGGTCCTTTGTTTTGGGCCGGAAGCCCACGGAGACGTAGTGGGAGACGTTGCCGTCCCGCATGTAGCCCAGGGATCGGTCAATCTTCCGCCGGTGCCTCTCATAGATCAGCCCGCCCTGCTTCCCGTGGTCGCGCATCATCTTACTGCGCCTGCGCATCTTCCGCGCCGCCTCCTCTCTCCGCCTGGCAAGGCCGCGGCTCATATTGTCTTCAGGTTTTATCATTGTTTACTCCAAGTCAAGTTTTGACTTTAGTTCTGCTTCAAAGGCCCGAATTTCTTTAAGACAAGTATCAAGATATCCAAACAGCTGTTGCTTATCTAATCCGTCAGTTTTTATCGGTTTAGTTTTAAAAGGGAGATGGTAACACCAGTCAATCA
Organism: Oscillospiraceae bacterium; assembly: GCA_016292255.1. Classification (GTDB taxonomy): domain Bacteria; phylum Bacillota; class Clostridia; order Oscillospirales; family Oscillospiraceae; genus JAFRPC01. The sequence continues at coordinate 22,762 of JAEEZZ010000128.1, read as the reverse complement.
CTTTTGGCCTATATGGATAGTATTTTTGTATCAAGTCGCAAGTGGCCCTAAACTCATCAGTAATATTTTGCGAATTAATAGACATCTGCACCAAAACTTTTCCTGCAGACATGATATAGATTTCATAGAAATAATGAGCTTCTGTATTCCATGCGCTGGGGGCATCTTTCAAATCAGGCAAAATCTCAGACATAGCACTGGTGTTAAATCGAGTATAGGAGCGGCTGGAGTTCATAGGGTCAAAAACAATATCATTTCTTCCTGCTGCCCATTCTCTGCTCCACGAAGCGATATCCATGAGAATTGTTTCGCGCGTCCCTTGGGGTATAATATAGGGAAGCAATGTTTCACTGATTCTCTTGCTCCATTGTGCATGGAATTCTGCCATCTTCGGCCAATCCTGTTCATTGCCTATACTTACGCCGTAGAGATGATAATTAATCCAAGATGCGACATAGTCATCAGCACGGGACCACGACAGCTTTATGCCAAGATTGTTCTCTATTTCCTCCTTGTGAGAGTAAAGATTATCGAATGCTTGTTTATTTATATTCGTATCGCTGTTTCCAAGATAAAAATCGATCCGCGCAACATCAAAGTTAGCAATACAGTCAACTCTGAAACCACTTATTCCAGTATATCCACTAAGCGTATTCGAGCCAACCGGATTGGAGTTCAGAAATGCGCCACTGCGAAGGTTTTCCTTTTTAATTATTGGCAAGGCATATGCCCAATACCGTTTTCTCAACTCAATTGTATGTGCTGTTTGCGTTGTTCCTCTTGATGATACAGTTCCGTCACTGATAGCAGGAGCGATATCTGACCAAAGCAGCGTTGCCTTTTCCCACAGCCAGGCAGCCCTGTTTTCGATTTTGATCTCATCCCAGCTGCTCTCAGAAAGAACGTTTTCCATCGTCAATAATCCTGCTGCACACTGATCAAGACCCGGATTGTCTTTCTTCCCTGCTTTCTTCGTTGCCCAGTCCGCATCACTGATAGAGGTATTCAATGCCTGGGTGATGATCGCAAAGTTTCCGAGTGTTTGAAGCTTCTGATCCCTGACTCTGGCCAATTCTTTCGTTTCACAAGGTGGCCAATGGTTCCTCCATTTCTTCGGCATCAGATGCTCTAAGCTATACTGCTTGAATCCCAAGAGGGCGACAGCACTTTTCTCGGAGCGAGCCCCAGACTCAATGTAGTATATTACACCCTTTGCCTGCAGATTGGTGAGCTTGCTGTCTTTGAAACCGTTCAGTAATTCCTCGTCAGAAGGAACATATGTCGTTCCGTCTCCTATGCGCTTCAGGGCCGAAAGAAGACCATCTGCGGTTTTTACCCCATTCAAAATCAGCGACACAAACAGGTTATTATAGTTTTTGGTAGTCGCCCGAATTATCATTCTTCGCATAATGTAGGATTCAAGGATCCCCATCATCTTTTTGAATTCATCAGGATCTTCTACATTACATGCAAGATATAGCACATAGGGAACCAATGTGGAGTTTTTAAGGCCGAAAATAATAACGTTTATCCGTTCAGTACCGGGCAGCTTGGGCATTTGCCTGTTGATGCAATCCGGATCGAACACCTCTCTGAACTTATTGGCATACTTGGACATGGGCTCCAGGATTACCTGCTTGTCTCCATTGCAGTAAACTTTGATAAAGTCCTGATATGATTTTGCAAGGTGTTCCAATCTGGAATATGCTATTTTATCTTCTGCTGAGACCTTGAATCTGGCATCCTGTACGAACAACTGGAAATATGAATCGAAAAACACATCAATCAGAGATCGTGTAACACGACCCATTTCAAACTCTTGATTCCAGTAGGCACGGGTTTCGGGATCTTTTTCAAACACTTCCACCCAGTTTTTATTATACTGCACGATATCCTGTCTGGAATAGAAATAGTTTTTCAGCAGCTCAGCAGTGGTTAATCTGACGCCCAGAGAATTGATAGTGTCGAAAATCTGCTGCTCGTCCTCATCAATGGTCAGGTCGATCCTGACAAATTGAGCATTCATAATAATCGTCATGATATCCAGTTTCGAAGCGTCAATATGATCAACAAAATAGTTATACGCCTCAATAATCCTTGATTCTGACAGATTGCTCACTTTCTCTAACGTCTTTGCAGAAACAACTTTTTCAAATGCATCGACATCGTTTTTCCCGTGACGTAGCGCAATCTCCTTACCCATGATCCGGAATTGCAAGTCAAATGTTACTGTCTGGTTCAGCTTCAGGCATAGTACCTTCATAAAAAGGAGATATGTAGTCAGCCGTTGTTGACCGTCAACAATGGTGCGCCGCTGGGCATACATGGCCCCAGGTTCTGGCAGGCCAGCGTCTTTAAGGATAATCGCTCCCAAAAAATGGGACTTTCTTGTCTTAACGACATATTCCATATCCTCAATGAACTTTTCCCATAGTTCTTCGTTCCAAACGTATGGCCTTTGAAAGAATGGGACTTCAAGCAATGTGGCATTGTTGAAAATGTTTGTGATTAAAGCTTTTTGCGCATCCATTGTGAAACTCCTTCAAGAATTATTTGTCGCTCCAGTTGATTTTTCTTCGGTCTTTTTATTTTTTTTCGGGTTTTTCAAAGGCTGTATTGCTTTCCCGGTAATCAGTTCGATTGCATCTGAGAGATATCGTAGTATTAACAGTCTTCACTTAAGCTGCCTTTCAACTCTTCTGAAAGTCTGCTCAGTGTATCCTCGCGGATCAAGGGCTTTAGCTCGCATTCCCAGATAATCAGAACGCGCCAGCCTTGCTGTTTAAGCAGGGCATAATTGTGCTGATCACGAATTATATTTTTCCCAAGTTTTTCCTTCCAGAACTCAGCATTGTTTTTCGGCCAGAAAAAGTCCTTGCAGCCTTCATGAACGTGCCAAAAGCAGCCGTTCACAAAAATAACTGTCTTGTATTTGGGCAGAACGATGTCCGGTTTTCCCGGGAGGCGGCTGTCGTTCTTTCGATACCTGAATCCTTTGGAAAACAAGTACTTTCGGACAAGTTCTTCCGGTTTTGTGTCTTTCCCGTGAATACGTGACATATTATAGCTTCTGACATCAGGGGAATGAACATCAGACATGATTATACTCCTTTGGACCCTGCTCAGTCCGAAAAATACTCGATCAATCTCTGCCTGCAAACACTGCCTAACGCGAGTTTGCTTTTTCTGTCCAGCACATCCCATATTTCCGGAGAGAAAGAGAATACGCCGGTTTCAGAGTTGAAATAGAAATAAGGCGTTTCAGCCAATGCTTTTACGGGATTCGCAATCACGTTCGCAACAATCTGCTGATCAGTAATACTGTCTTTCAGGTACAGACACTTCTTTTTCTCTGCAGGAAGCCCCGCCTTTTTTCGCGTCTCATAGTATTCCCGGAAGAACTTCGCGGCACGCTCTGCTGTAACAGAACCATCCTTCTTTCTGGAGTTGAGAAGCGCAAGGATAAGGACGGGCTTGTAAGAATACGACATCTTCATAGTCTTACAATAGTCAATCAGATTCTGAACAATCTCTGCAGGGGGGAGAGACGGCAAATAAGCAGCCTCCACGGTTTCTTCCCTGTTTTGCTCTGATTCTGCGACATTCAAGGAACGGGCGATTGCCGATGCGATACTCTCAATATCGAGAATTGCCGAATCGTTGCCTCCAAGATAGAACTCGCGGATCGACTGCTTCAGGTTGTCTTTCAGCACATCTACAGATTCTGCTGCGTCCGGAGCTTTTTGAATGCCTGCCCGATTCAGAATGTAGTCAAATGCCCGCTGAGAAACCGGCCGTATTGAACTTTGCCAGGGAGGGTTCACGCTGTTTCGTACTTCCTGGTAATCCAACTGTTCGATATACCCGCCATCCGGCAGCCAGATTGGAACCTTCTTTTCAAATTGCTGACAGTCGATCAGTTTTGCATAATAGTTTTTACCGTCAGCAGACAGGATCTCACCAACGGTTCCAACGCCAAAATAGTAGCGCTGGTCTTTGTTGTAGCGGTTCCCCTGGTAGTAGATGAACACATCTCCCTTATGCAACAGGTTTTTGTACCTTGCAGGGTAATGATATGTGTTGAAAAGATCGTCTGCATACTCAGACTCAGTATCGATTTTCTGTGACAGAATTACAAGCATATTCTCTACCTCACAGATCCCGCAAATCACTGAAAAACCCTATTGTGGAATCATCCAAGTCACCTATAACAACGCCACGATCCAGCAATCTGTTTCCATTCTCACAACAGGTTTCAGGCAGCAAGGCACAGTTGTGACAAGCTGCCAAGTTCAATGATTCTGGACCCTGTCCGAGAGATTGGATACATACCGGATCTGATGAACACCAAGCTGCGTTACGGATTGCGTCACAAATAGTATCCTCAATGCGATTCTTCTCTCCTTGCCTGACGAGACCGCCAAGAGAGCCTTCAGAATCACCTGATGCGGTGTAAATCAAAACGCCATACATTCCGTATTCATTTGACGTTTTTTCACAATAGATCCTTTCCCTGATGGAAGAGCTGCCATAACCACATTCAAAACTAAGCTGATTAATAATCAAGTGCGCAAATGTGTGAATCAGCAAAAACTCCGGGCGTAATTCACCAGTAGTTTTTGTGCCAAAATTTGACTTTTTATATGCTTGCTGCAGATTCCGGATTCTGTTGAGCACGTTGGGCTGCTTTCCCCAATTCTCAATGGCTTCTTTATTGAACTCGAAGAATATTCCTTCACCCTGAACCTGTATCGCTGGAAGCCAGTTTTCATTGCCAAGCCGTAGTGTCTTTTTTCGTTCTGAAATCGGCATTTCTCTGGGTTCCACCCTGGAAAAGCCAACAAATGCCCTGGTTTCCTGCAGCTTGTGCACTAATGAAATGCTTTTAAAATATTTGCTGATGATCGGATCATACCAAGAAATTGGATAGTTCTGAGCGTGAAAATGCTGGGCATCACTTCCGCTGCTTCTCGTCAGAACATTGTATTCAGCAAGCCGGTATGCATCTTCAGACATCTCTTCATTAACATCAGGAAGCCCATTCAGGCCAGCTTCTCTCTTCAAAAACGCTTCAAAGAGTTTGTCCCTGTCAACATGATTCATGTCAGCAAGCATATTGATGAAAGCTCTGTTCCATTCTCCGTTGACTCGTGATGCGCTGACTGTTTCATATGATTTTTCCAAGATGGCCAGTATTTTTTTATTTGCCTGATCTTCGTCAGTTGGAATGTAAATGGAGCTCCTTGTATCTGCAAACCATACGTTTGTTGCACCACGCAAGACGATTTGCATTTCTTCGGGTTTGCTAGTGCAGGGGTTTTCGGTATCTTCGGAAATGCCAAGCCAAGGCTTTGCGCCTTTGCAGCGGTAACCGAAGCGTTCCCAGTTTCCACGCTTTTTCGCATCGCCAATAGAGCGCTTTGCTCCGCAGGTACACTCGTAATACACGCCACTCAGAGAAGCCGATGCGCCGCCCGTGCTTCTTCTGATTTTGCAAGTGTCAGGATTGTATGTATGACCGCTATCAAAGTGTACCCATTCAGCTACCGGGAAATCATCAATGTGCCCATTAGGGCAAATGATCACAAAGCGTTCCGGGATCAGTTTGCGTTTATATCTATGAGCGGGGTTGCATGTACGACCATTCTTCCATGGGTAGCAATCACATTCTGGTTGCTGTTGATAGAGTGTCGCTTTTTCCATTGATCCGCAATATGGGCAATAGTGCCATGTTGGAAAACGTACAGCCGGAATGCGGAGAAAGCAGTTCTGAGGATCAGCGTTGTTTTCTCTGAAATCCGGTGGCCAGCGAAGCTCCTGAACTCCAAGGCGCCGTTGCAAGCGCTCGTCCTTTATGAGAAAAGCTGATGGATCGTTGTACCTCCACATATCCAGACCGGCAATCATCAAAGACTCGTCATTGGGAAACGGAACAATCGCTCCAACACCCCAAGGGCCAATGAGCGCGCTCCTGCGCATAGGCTTGTTTGAATATGCCATTTTCAGCCCTCCTTTGCTGTATATCTGTTAGCCAACACCTCTGCTTCACAAGAAGCATCAACACTACGCATGGATGTAGGTGTTTCCATTCCCTGCTCACCCCAAGCTGCATTTGGTTGGGAGCCTGCTGTGTACATCAAGGGAAGAGGGTCAGCGTATGACCAGTCCGGATTCAGTTTCGGTTCCCATTTTCGAGGGTTCCAGTCCTGCCAGCACTCCAGAAAATACTTCATCTGAGCCCTTGTTGCATCCATCTCATCACTGTCGATTTCATCCACACGGTTTTCGATGATATCACAAACACGCTCAAACAGCTCTTTGTCAGGAACTTTCGGCGGATCTTCGTTATACACATTGTCATTCTCCAAACGCATCATTCCGATCATAATAGCGTGAAGAGCTCTCTCACGAACAGGCGCAGAGAAAGGAGTAACACTTGTTGGTTCGACATTGCAATACACTCTGGAGTGATATGATCTGAAATGTTCGTAGTGAGACTTGTCCCGGGGCCGTCCGGGACGATAAAGGACAAAGACCAGTCCAGGCGCATCTTTGGCATTTCTTCCAACGCGGCTGGTTGCCTGAATATATTCAGAAGTGGTTTTGGGTTGGCCGGCGACTGTCATTAGTCCAAGGCGGGAAACGTCAAGTCCAACCGAGATCATATTTGTCGCGAGGCAAATATCAATCGGATACTCTTTTATTTTCCCGGCTTCATCTACTTTTGCAGGATATCTGATCCCAAGATTTGCAAGGCTTGCCGTCACTTCGCTCCCTGAAATGCGGCTTGTGAGTTCTTCATCACGCCAGATATATCGTCGGCTGTTCCGGTATTCTTCTCTGCTGTCATACCGCTTGTCATCATAACGACGCTTGTACATTACATCCAGTTGCTGGTCAATATCGGCACGAATCCAAGTAGCTGCCTGTCCAAGCTCACGAATGCTGTTGTAGTATCCAATGTTGGTCCAATAAGGATCGCGGTCCGTATCCTTTTCTACTTTAATTGCTTTGGCCCCATAGAGAAGCGAGGCAAACAAGCGAATTGCAGTTGTTGCATCGGATGAAGAGCCCGTTGCCAGTATTCCTACATATCGTCTTCCGTTTTGCTTTTTGTCCTCTTCTGCAAAGAACGAATTTCCGGCGTCAAGCCCTGACGGCGGGAACTGGAAGACATCATCCTTGTCGCAACCATACAAGGCATGGCATTGCTCTTTGGCGCGGCTGATTGTAGCAGTAGAAGCAATAATCTTTGGGCGGATATCACCGGCACGTGTTCTGATAGTGCAGAGTTCATTGATCAGCGTTTCATAATGGCCGACCATCGAGCCGAGTGGGCCGGAGATCAAATGGAGCTCATCCTGGATTATCAAATCAGGAGAGGTCGTTTTTATTCCGTTTTCAAACCCAAACAAGCTCTGGGCCTCCGGGCGGAAGGGCAGCATTGCGAATTTATCCACAGTGCCGAGCAACAATGTGGGTGTTTTCTCATATATGCTTTCGTCAATAATATAAAGAGGAAGATCTACAGAAGAAAAGTCACAGTTGTTGTTACTGCAGCGGAAAGAGAAGTCAAATGTCCTTGGAGTTTTTTTATATTTCCGATAACCGGGAACCAGCGCTTTATGCACCGGTCCCATCTGTGCTCCGCACCAAGGGCATTTCAGAATTACAAACGGATTGTTTGTATCTCCGTTATAAAGCTTATCATATGCTTTCAACGCATCTTTGATGGTGTTGGGAGTTGTCGTTCCTCCAACCCATAGACCAATCGTGATTCGGTTTGTCCCAAATAGGTCTTCGTGCTGCCGTCTGATAAGATCACATGCACAAATCATAGCTGACGCACGCTCATACTGTTGTGCAGTAAGAAGACGGAGCGTATATCGCATCAGGATGGCTGTACCCTTGTCATCTTTATTCATCAAGCGCCGCAAAAAAATTGTGTAAGCTGAAAGACCGAGGTAGGCTTCAGTTTTGCCACCACCAGTTGGGAACCAGATTAAATCCACGATTTCACGCTCTTTACAATCCCGATAGTACATGGAGCGAAGGTTCATCAGGACAAAAGCGAGCTGGAAAGGACGCCATTTACCAAATCTTGTTTTATCGCCAGGCCATGTGTTCTGATTATTAACATCCGGTAGTATCGTTGCGCTTTCCAATACTCCATCGTCAGTCCAACGTCGAGGGGGAAGGTTGTAGTGAAGCTGTTGCATGAGCATTGCGAGGTTCATATACTGGAACGCAGTCCGAACAGTTTCGTTTTCTTCAAGCAGTTTTACTCCATCTTCCATACGGGAGAGGCACGTTTCGCAGTTTGAGATATGCCTTGCAGCAGTCTGCTCGTATTCCGGTGCCAGGCTAATCTTGTCCTCCCGGCGGCCGTTGATCCATAGGCGATATTTGTTGCACATTTCGCGCAGTTCTTCAAGCGTTTCTGCAAAACTTCCATACGGACTCATTTTCAGCATTTCGAGAGAAACGCCTTTTATTGTGCTTGGAACAATAGGCTTGATGTCATATTTGGGAAATGTTGCAGTGGAAATCCATTTTACTGAATCGCCGTCATCCCAATCAGCAGCCGTTCCGTGCCCGATGGCATAATTGTGGATGTTACGGTACAGAAGTTGATTGGATATATAGTCCTCGTCTTTTGTGATGCGCTGTCCGTCAGACAACGCAGAAAAACCCAACTCAGAGTAAATGCAGAATTTTGTTTGGAAGAAACAGTCTTCATCTTTTACAGACGATCCACCACCGCTTTTTGTGTTTTCCAAGGTAAACGTGAAAATTGTACTATCCCCGATGCTGTAGCGCCAAGTAATATCGAACTGCAAACCGGTGCTGTTTACTGGCATCTTGATGATCCTGTTTTTCTCGTCGGGGAGAACCAGTTCATTTCCACCATTTTCCCAATCCAGTGCAGACCTGGGCCAATATCTGTACTCTTTGCCAGTTTCCGGATCTTTTGCAGTAATCGTAGTATATACTCCGGCTGAAACATAAACATGCAGTGTGTCACCATGCTTTACTGCTACGGTCAAGCTGATGGCAGACTGACGATAAGCGTTCGACCTGTTGATCAATTCTTCGGCATTTTCAAGGAATTCTGCACCAGAGCCACTTCGTTTGACCGGAACCGGCTCGTAGTCTTCACTTTCTGTATCATGAGGAATATCCTCTCCCTCACGTTCTTCAACTGTTTCCTCTCTTGAATCACGTGGATACAGGATGCCCGCCAAATACCGAATGTGCGGTGGGTCGGTCCGAAGGATTTCCTCGCCGTTGCTTTGCTTCATGCCTTCCCAATCAATTGGATCAGGCCCTATGAACTCTCTTTCAACGATCTCTATCAGTTGGTCCCGCCTAGTATCTTTTGCCGCTTCATTTTTTTCCGTCAAATATTGTGTAAGCAGCCGCATCGCTGCAGACAGATCTCCATGGCCGTGACTCTGATTGACTTCGTTGTAATTCGGGCAGTTTTTTACCTGCTTTATCACATCGTCTAGCTCTGCGGGGCTATCAATTGACAACAAGCTTTTCTGAAAATCAATCTGAAGCCATTCGCCGGCTTTTTCCAAAGCTCTGATATATCGCTTAACTGTATTGTCCAAATACTTCCGTTTTGGATGACTTCTAAGCCAACTCTCAAAATCCATGCCACTTTCCCCCGTTAATTACGACAACAGTTTTTTCATCAGCAGATTGTCATATTCTCGTTTTGCCGCTTCAGACTCCAGAACAAACAGGCCGGAACATGCGCGGCTCAAACCAACATACATAAGCTTTTCAGAAGAAAAATCTTCCACATCAGTCAGGATGATTACCACATTTTCTAAGCCCTTGAACGCTTGGATAGTGCTGAATGTTGTGTTGAGTCCAATGGGCGTTTTGAAATCTTTTACAACATATCCTTCAAGGATAGATACAACAGAGTCTTCTCTTTTCCTTGGGGAAAGAATCGTGATTTTCTCCGGTGCAATATGTGAATCGTTCAGCTGTTTCAGAAGCGCTTTGAGCTTTTTGCATTGCCCGTCCATCGTAGCCCACGTGATATATTGAACAGGTGGTCCATCCACTTTTGTCCACAGCTCATTTGGTGCTTTGAATCCTGTTACTGTTTCAATCTCTCTGCAGATTGGCTTGGTATTACGGCAATTAACTGTCAATTTGAATCGAATGAAAGACGTGCAATCTTCCAATTTGCCAATCATCTCCGCTCCGGACATGCCTGCCGCATAAATTGCTTGCATAGAAAAATCGCCAAACATTGTCCATCTGCCTCGGGCTAGTCCTTTTTCAAGACTGGCACTGAACACTTCCAGGTAACTGTCTTGAATTAAGTCCTGTGTTTCATCCACAACGATTTTGTCGAATTGTGCACCGTTTTCCAATAATGAAAGAGTAGCAGCTTCCGGTAAATCCACTTGGTAATATTGTTGTTGTTTGTCAGGATCACGCGGGTACGCAGGAAGAATACCGCCCTCTTTTGCAACCTGAGTCATATATTTATGGAACGTTCCAACATAGCACGGGCGGAGGGTTTCGTCCATTTCTGAAAAATAGTTGCTCATCCAATCTGCAAGGGATGCATTGAAGCAGAATAATGCAACTTTTTCCCCACGAGCAGCTGATTTTTTAACTTCCTCCAGCGCAAGCAGTGTTTTCCCTGTGCCAGCAGGCCCATGGATTAAGCACCGGGGATTGTCGTCCAGTTGGTCAAGACAGCGATATTGCTCCTTTGTCAATGTGATCAATGCTTCACTTGCGTTTCTAAGCTGTGCGCTCATTGATACAGCAAAGTCAAAATCTCCACGCAACAGGTTAGCGATGTATTTGACATCCGCATAATCTGGAAACTTGGACTTGCCTGCAGGGCCGTAAATAGCTTCCCATTTTCCTTTTACCCCTTCACTAAGTCTCTTGATAAAACGCTTTACATCTTTTCCATCTCTGGAATCGAACACCTGCCACTGCTCTTCTTCAACGCCCGCCGAGGTAAATTCGATGTCCGGAAACATCACGCCGCTTCCAAAGAGAAGGGACCCTACATATTTGTGCTCGACATCTGCCCGTGCCTTTATCGCCTCCACTATGCTGAAAATACCATCTTTCGCTTGTTCAAATGGGCCACGTTCCTTGCTGTTTGTCTTATCATACCTGTCAGTAAAATACCAAATCCCGTTTTCTCTACGGACGCGGCCACCTTTTACCTCCAAAGCAAACAAGCCCAATTGCGGCGCAAGAACAAGAAAGTCAGTTTCTCCATAGATCACTTTATTATGAGTTGAAATGCCCAGAGAATGTAAGACAATCCATTTATCTGTTCCTAGAGCATTTTTAAACCAATTGAAAATTCTTCTCTCTGCGTTGGACTTAACTTCAGGTGAAATCACCGAAGGAATCATAATGGCCATATTACAGTCTCCTTACTCTTCTTCGATCAGGCGATTCGTATCAGAAACATTCACAACAACAGGAGCCCCAATATCAATGATTTTCAGAATTTTTACCACACCGATACCATCAACCATCATTTCGATAGGCTCCCAGATGTTGAACGGATCAATATCGCCATAGTTTTTCAGGGCTTCGACAATTCTGCTACGTAACAGTTGCGTAAGATTCATCCCCGCCCGCTGGTGGGCAGTTTTCACTATTTGAGCAGCATCGTAAATTTGATCAAGCATTTCCTTTAGCACTTCGTTTTCCGTAATATCCGCAATGTACTTCAGATCAGTTTTACTCATTGGTGCTATCATTTCATCATCAAAAAGCCAAGACCTTACAGCCCCAAAGCCCCTCGTACAACCGGCAGCCTGGAGTTTTTCATAAATCTGTTCTGGCGTACTGAACAGCATTTCGATCTCAAGCGCTTCTTTCCATTTCCTTGCAACGTCTCTTTTATCCGTCATTCCTGAGCGTTCAAGAATTACGTCCGCCATTTCTTTTACCAGGTCACGATCTACTTCCCGAACTACAACGAAACCGCCTACTCGTAATTCGTTTGGAAGTTTTGTTTCGATCTTGTCAGCATCATTTTCGATAATATTGCTTGCGGAAACAATCTTGTGACCGGTCGTATAGAATGCAAGATATCCTCCGACATAGTTCACCGGAACAGCTTCAACCGTCTCACTTTCTGCTTTTTTCCCGCCACTGGAAACAAACTGATGATACTTGTTTTCTCGGAGGACTGTTTCTATCTCTGTAAGTTCATCTGCTACCGGAGCCTCTATGGGCTCATTTTCCACATGACTGAACCTGCTGGTATTGATGACAACGTCTGTAGCAAACGACTTCTCAATAGTCATACGGTTTTCTGTACTGTTTAGCGCTGCATTCCATCTCGCCGAATCGTAGCTTTTCCATCTCTTTTCATAATCGTACATGAGGACCGTATATGTCGGTGTATTAAAACTATAGAGGATCTTTCGCATTATTGCACGTTTGAGCCATCCGACAACAACCGTCGAGAAATACTTATCACACGGAGCAAGATAGTATTCTGCCGGATAAAGCACGTCGATAATGATTGACATAGACCGTCTTCTGCACATAACTTGCCAATACTGCTGTATCCGGTTTTTATCGCTCTTTTCCGGAACGATAATTGCTACCCTGTGATAGTTCAACTCCTTGTTGGATAACACCGTCTCGGCAAGCATATCATGTTTGGGCAATGAGTAGCCCTGAGAACTTACTTTTTTTAAGCAATTGATTATAGTCTGATAATCAGAAAATGAGCTTGGAGAAAGAAACGGTTCTTCCCTCATGAGCACCAGATCACATTCATCCAAGGAGGTCTTTATTTGCAAGCATTGCTTCTCACTAATAGGAACCGTTTCATGAAGCGCAGCTAATGCAAGCTCGAACAGTATTCCATACAGTTTAAGTATTTGCGCTGAGGTTGACTGTGACTCTTTCCTGTGTGCATACAACAACTTTATGGCAGTGCTTATTTCATTACCATCTGCAGTAATATAAGAAATCTTTCTTTTGGCACATAGTTTTATTTTCCGATCTGAAGTTATTGGACTTGCATCATACAACTTGTCAGTTAAACTTGTCTCATCCCAACGCCACAGGTTGAATCCGCGTTCCAAGAAAGGCTGCAGATCAAAGGAATTCATGATGTCCGTCACGCATGTTACCGGTTTTCCATGACGAAGCATTTTATCAAGCTCTGGTAACTGAGATACCAACGCATTTGCATTAGAGCCGTCAATTATAATTGACTGGATTGGGTGTCCCTTTTCAGCCATAGCATTTGCTGCATATAGATCTGCAGCAAGAACAACCGCAGGCACTCCGCCAAGTTGACCCGCCCCGATATTCTTAACATTTCCCTCAAAGTCAGCCTGTCCGATCAAGATGGCCTCTTTCAACTTCTGCCCACACAGACTACATGTATCAATCAATTGCTTGGTACTAATAATTGAGGTCACAAATACGATAGAGCTGTCCATATGAGTCTTGAAGTCATTTAGCAGCTCGATAATATCTCCCTTTTTTTGGAGAGATTTCAACTTTTCTTTGGCTTCCTTTATTTCCGGAGAAAACACTTTGTCCGGGCTGAGTCTTTTGGCAGTTGTTTTCTGAAATAAAGGAAAGAATTCAATCGGTGCTGAGTATTCGAGATCTGCAAGTCTCAAACGCATATTTGTTTTCCGGTTAACTGTTTCAATTCGCATAAACTCAGCGACAGCTTTTCCTAGACGTAATTTTTCACCTGGGGCAAACTTTTCCGGATCGTATGATTGTTCGATTCTTCCTTCGACAATATTATAGAGCAGTTTAGTGATACCAAAAATGAAAATGGATTGTATCCTTTCAGGAAAAACCAAGATGTTAAATGCGCCTTGCATTTTAAGCATCTTGTCGAGCATCAGGATACTGGCCTTTATGATTGGCGGAACTTCAAACGTTTTTCCGCAATCTTCAAAGGACAGGTTGATCCCATCGAAACGGGAAGAATTGTTCAGAAGTTGTGAAACATACTCCCGCCATTCCATCATCAGTATCACTCCCTGCTATCAGACTTTGAACCCCTTATTCAATGCTTCCTGGAATGCCTTCAATGCATGATTGGCTTGTTTTACACTTGGTTTTTGTCCTCTTCCTATCAAGCTTCCAACTGAAAATAATAAGCTACGTTGCCACGGTTGGAAATTACCAGTTTCTTTTGCCCACCGTGATAAAGCGAACCATGTTGCAGCACTGATGGCATAAGCTTTTTCGATCGTTGCTTTTTCTTCCTCTGTGGCGGATTCAATACTGTTCGTAGCCGGAGTATTCGCTTTTACAGAAACGGGTCTGGCTACGGACAGTAGCTCAGCATCAAGCACGCTGCTGATTGCATACTCTGTGTCTTTTATCGTTTCCCAACATTTCTCTTTCTTGCACCATTCACTGATATTTGCGCCGCCCGGGGGATTCACAATTATCTGTTGGATCAGCCTGGATGCAGTAATGATTTCTTCTTCAAGGGCCGGCGTCAGCCGCTGCTCTCTCCAGATTCGTTCCAAGTCAATTCTCTGAGCAGTTTTATAGGAGAGAAACGCCAACGTGTAAGTCACAATATTTGCCCGATAACCACCATATTGCTGTTTTTGAACGAGCTTTTCAGCTGTTCTGAACAGAATTGCTTTAGCAATCAGATTGTGATAATAAACCTCATCCGGGAGAAGACCCTTTCTGTCGGCCACTCGTACTGTGAATCGCCGGAAGTTCTTCTGTGCGCCTTCGCTGACCTGGAACGGAAGTTGGTCCCATGTGTTTTCGTATTTTGCAAGATCTGTTTTTGTGAACAACGGATGTGATTCCTTGAACTGCTTCTTTCGGAGCGTTGTTGTCTCTTGGGAAAGCATATCTGCATACTGCCCACGGGCTCTTTCGTAAAACCAATTCTGCGGCTTCATGCCACTTTGGGCCGGAGCCCAGATGGTGCGCGACAGTTCTTCAATTCGCCGATGGAATGGATCATTTGCAGAGAAATCTGCAACCTGGATCTTATTTTGCGTATTTGCAAAAGCAGAAATTCGGGGAACGATTTCGTCCATATCATCCGGCTGACTGATCACAGAAACCTTCATTTGGACAAACACTTTTTCCAATTCCGCCGGCGACTTCTTGTCATGTGCTGCATTGAAGATGGACGCAGTAGTTTGGCCACCATTAACAATCTGCATATCGCGTATTTTCCGGATAGATGGTTTTCCATTATCATCCCGTACAATTTCAACGCTCTCCGCAGTCACGGAGATGCCGTTATTATACGCCAAAAACATTTCCGGTTCGCTGCGCAAAGTTTCACGAATACCTTTGTTGACTGCTCCTTTCACTTGGAGAAAAGAACGTACATTCTTCTCCAGGAGCCTGTCCCGGTATTCTTCATAGAGCGCAGAGAGAAGCGATCCATTTATGATTGCGAGATAAACACTGTATTTTTCGGAGGGTGAACTTTCGATGCAGGGAATCGTCAACCCATATTTGCTTTCAAAGTCAATCTCTATCGTCTCACGCATCTTCCCGGAGGTAACACAGCGATAGAGTCTGTCAATATCCCAAATAGAGAAGGAGATTTCCGCGCTTCCAATGGTAATAGATTTGAAATTGATCGGCTTGACCAATCCGTTGGTAAGCGCAATGATACGAACCGTATTGATTTGTTCCCTCTTTTTATACAGAGTTATCGCGAACTCATATGTTTCATTGTCCTTCTGAAAAGATGTGTAGAGGTCATTTATTGCCTTGTGATACAACTGAATTGTACGCTTTATGGCCGCATCCACTTCTGCCTGGGAGACGCTTTTGGGCTTGTCCGAATCTAAGAAAATACTGACAAACAAGTCTGCAGACGTCTCGTCTTCCGAAATGCAATAGGCGTTCAGCTGAAGCCCATATCCGCGGAAGGGACACATGATGGGGGTTTCCGCTTCACCTGCTTCTTCCAGGTATTCAAGCATTACGGAAGTCAAAAAATCCTCCGTAGTCCAGCCGCCGGTTTCGGTTCCGGAAGCAAGCTGAACTTCTTCCATAAGGCTGGAATAAAAGGAATCAAGAGATGGTGTATTACTCATGAATCTGATCACCTCTTCTTTGGAACTTCGGGAGTAATGCTTTAGCTATTCTGTAAGCCAACTGAACGGGAACGGCATTTCCGATCTGCTTGAATGCAACTGTTCGTGATGGCTCATCCTTTATTGCTTCAAAATAGTAGTTATCAGGGAAAGTTTGAATCCGGGCAGCCTCTCTGGGGGTTAGGGAACGATTCTGCTCTATATCGGGGTGAATGAAATAATGCCCGTCTCTTGCTATGTGTGCAACAATGGTCTGTGAGCTCGGAAGATCACCTGCAACGACTTTGAATCTGTCTAAAAACGATGTCTTGTTTGCATGCGTTTGCAAATGTGTCGGAATATCCAAATAAGTCAATCTGCGATGACCAGCATTCCATGCTTCCACTGCAAGACGATAGATTTCCAGATCCTGGGCTGTATGTGGGCGTGCCTGATGAAATGTTACAGGTTCCATATCATTTTCTTTTATATGAAATCTGTACAGATAATGTCCGGAATAATGAAGCGTTTCCGTTGGTCCAACGATACCTTCTCCGGCATGAAGGGAGGGCAGGTCTGATAGCAGATCATTAACGGTGTACCAATTGTGCAAGGGACGAATCTTAGGATAAAATTCCCGTATTCTTTCACCTCTCACACCGATCAGGATCACTCGTTTTCTGTTCTGGAGAACACCATAATCAGAGGCGGTAAGTATCTGATACTTTGTTGTATATCCACACTGTTTGAACAGGCTTATCATGTTCTCCAGATGAAGTGTTCCGTCTTCTTCTTTTGCAGACAACAATCCTACCACGTTTTCAAACACAAAACACCGAGGCTGATATCTGCGCAAGAACTCAGCGTACAGCCGATAAAGATAATTCCTTCGATCTCCGACCATATTGGTTTCAGATCTGGATCGGCCGGCAATTGAATATGCCTGGCACGGCGGACCGCCAATAACAATGTCCAGGTGCCGCCCATTCAAGAGGGCATCGACCTGATTAAAAATAACCGGGAGTGTCTGCTCTGATATTTCATAATTCAAAACTGTGTTTAATACCGCATCCGGAACCTGTCTGTAAAACTCTTCCCGGGTAATATCCCGGGCAAGGTATCTATTGTATAATGCACGATTTCCATGATCATTCAGCCAATGGAACGCTGCTCTGGTTTTTAGCGTATTGCAGGCGGCCTTGTCCATCTCAATATGCGCTATTGGCGTATAGCCAGCCTGAATAAAACCTTCAGATAGCCCGCCAGCTCCGGCAAACAGGTCTAGAAACAATGGCATAAATGCACCTCTGTTCTTTGGTCTTCGTTAACAGTTAGATGTAGCTCTTCTCACGCTTCAAGCTGCTTGATCCTTTCAGCAGTATTTGTCGAGATTGCTTCAGAACTTTCTGTCAGTTCGCCGGATTCGGAAAGCAACGGCGTATCCAGAACAGCTTTAACCGACACTGCGACAGATGCCGCGCTGGCAATGAGTTTTTTGCTCTGTACGGAATATTTGGAATAATCGGTTCCCTCTGTTGCGATCACAGTCTGCATACCATGAATCAGCGGCAGGAAGATCGCATCCAGCCTTGCCAGCAGAGAATAGAACATCATTGTTCTTCTGCGGATAGCGATACACTGGACTGCACCAGTTTCCAACTGTTCGCAGGTTTCTGTTGCCTGGGCAGCGTTGATTCTTGCTGTCTCCAGGTTCTTCCCGGCTTTGGCGCCTGTGATCAGCCCCATCACCATCAGTGCCGGCCCGGCCACAAGGCCGCCGAGCACTGCTGTTCCGCCAGCAACGCCCAAGCCTCCGCTGGCGAGAGAACCGCCGCCAAAGAAGGCAAGCGTTGCGTTGGAAGCGGCAGCACCGCTGAGTGTACTGATTGCAGTCCCCGTAGAGGCTGTGGCGAATGTGGCTGCTGCACTATAAGCGCCGAAAGCGGTCAGGGTACCGCCGGCTATGCCGGTTATTCCGCCTGCAAAAAGTGATGACCCAAAATGCTCAAGCTGCGCCAATTCCTCAAACTCTTTTTTGTCGATGTGCAGCTTTTTCAGCTCCAGCAGTTCTTCGGATTCTTTGAAATCTACGTTTTTGATTTGAGTAAACACATCAAGGAAATCCCGAATGCTGTGCTCCAGAACAAACAGTTTTTCTTTGCCCAGTGCCTCCAGACAGTCTCCGCACTGCCTGCGCAGCGTGTCCAGCCGCTCGGCGGCAGCCTCCAGCCGTTCATCTGCATTTTCGTTCAGCTTTTTTGCCTTATGCTGGTCAAAGCCTGCTTTCGTCAGAGAGCTGAGGCCCGTCGCACCGGTGATAACCGCAAGACCGATAAACATTGTCAGCATATCAATCTTCTCCTTCCTCTGTGGCCTCATCCTGAGCAGCGTTTTTCTTCATGCGTCCTTTCAGGCCAGAGAACAGCTTTCCAGCTTGTTTCCCGATATTCTCAGCGAGCGGAGATGCGGCTTTTTCGAAACGATCCTTTGCTTCGGAGATCACATGCCCGGTCTTTTCGCCGATCTCGGCCGCAGCGGGCATAATCTTCTCTTTTGCCTTGTCTACAATATCAGGCTTGTATTCCAAAACGGCGACTTCCTGGCTTACCTCGTCGGCAATCAACAGCTCAGCTTCACGACGCAGGACAGCCTGCCTGGTTTCCATTTCCTCTACCAAGGGGCGGATTTCTGTGTAGGGACGGTTTGATGCTGCGAGCCAGGCAAGCTCCCTGGTAATGGCAGCATCTGACTGGAGCAGCTGCTCCATTTCCAGGAAGACGCTTTTCTCAACGCCAATCGTACGCGCAACATGCCGGATCAGGCGCCGCTCCTGCGGGTGATATTGACCGTCTGCATTCGCCATAACAAGAAGATCCCACAGCAACAGACGCGGAGTAACGCCGTTCTCTTCCTCGGCAGGGTTTTCAGCCAAGGCATCGTCAACACCCTCGCTCAGCAGATCGTATGGCTCATCGTCATTCAAAGCCCCTGCCTGGCGGTTCTCAAACTCTGCTTGAATCTCTTCCAGACAAGACTCAAATCCTTCAAGTTCGATCTCTGCGGCAATTTGACGCAGCTTCTCCCGTTCAGCAGATCCAATTTCGCCATCTGCTGCCATCAGATAATAGAATGCAGCAACTGTACCTTTTTTCGTAAACAGCCTCATAGTTATCCTCCTATTACAGCTTGAAATCTTCGTCAGAATCCATTAAAGCATCAAACTCCGTAGAATCATTGAATTGGGATGTTTTCCCAAGGACCTGCTGTATCATTGTATTGCCTCTGATTACCGCATCAGCGTCTCCAGCTGCAAGCCCTTCTTCCATATAACGGAACCCAAAATCAATTTGCAAATAGTATTTCTCCATCTGCGTGTCAAAAGCCAATGCAAACTCTTCGCGGTTTTGCTGTAATTCCAAAACCACTCCTTGTAGCTTAGCCTCCAACGCAACTCTCTCTTGTCTGGTAGTCGTCTCCTCTATAATTGCTGCCTTTACCTGTTGGAAGACGCCAATCAGTGTCATACTTCCCTGAAGCTGCTTTACCATCTGCGCAAGCCATTTTTTCTCGCTTTCATCCATCTGCCCAAGAACAGCAGGATACTCTTCGTTCTCGAAGAGCTTGATCTTGAGCCTGATTGCGATCTCCTTAATGCCCAGCATAGCAAGTCGGCTCAGGCCAATAAGATTCAAATGGCACACCGCATTGACCATGCTGTGCGAGCTGACGCCATGGATTATCGCGTCAACGCCGTCAATTGCAAAGAAAACTCCGTTGCTTACCAATAGCATCACACGCAAGTCTTCATGTTTTGCAGTTGGGAGGCACTCCTTCCACGGCTTCTTACGCTCAAATTTCTGTCGAATGATCCAAATCGCCCGGACCATTAACTCCTCCAGGACCACCGGAATTGCTATTGTTGCGCCGAACCGAAGATCGTAACCTTCCTCGTATACCTTAATCATGGTTTCCGCGAAGGTCGCTCCATCCTCAGGTCCGAAATTACATTTCAAAAACAGCTCATAAAATGGGATTGCGACGCCCATGCCTCTGGCGTCTTTCCCCTCTTTCCTTGTGGAGCTTGAACCTACCATATCAGAAAGTATATGCCCGATCCAGTTCAGAAAACCGCAGAACAGTTTTGATGGCAGGTCCGTTCCCACCATATACGGAATTGCACCGCTCTTTTTTATGGGCTCTGCATGAATGACCTTGCCCTTATCGATAAAGGAAGCCGTATTAGTAAACTGATCAATAATTGAGAAAACAAGGCCTATTGGATCTGGAGAATGCGCCAAAGACAGCAGATGATGGTTTTTAGGGTTCATGCCCGCAAGCTGTCCGTCTTTCACATTAAGGTCCTTGGCAAACCTTGCATCATATGGCACTGGGAACGCCTGCTCCAGATAGCTGACACACTTTTCAAGCGTATCCGGCATCTTCTTGTTTTTTCCGGTTGTCCTTTTGTCGTGTTTCCAGAATAACTGAGAAGCCTTAACCACTAAATCATCCGTCTTTTTGTCAACGACTGTCTGAAGGGGGCCTTCATTTGGGGCCTGTACGAAAAGAACATCAATCAGCCCGGCCATTGCTCCACAGAAAGAAGCAATCAAATATCCGGTTTTATCACATTTTTCCGGAGATGGCGGAACGTTTTGGGTGCACACTTCCGGAAGGGGGCGAAAAGGTATCAAGGAATCAATGTTTGCCATTTGCTCCATGGATGTTTCTCTCCTTGTACATCGTTGGTTGTCCATCATCAACTTAATTTACTTGCACGGACTTGATAGGACTCACTTCGCTGACAACAACTGTTGATATTGGCTAATCGCTTCTTGCGGGGCCTGAATCTTTATCTTTCCGCCAAATTGGAAGACCCAGGCGAAGAAGGTGGGGCTGAGGGAGACCTCGGCGGTGAGGAGGAAGTGGGTATCGTCGACGGGCTTTGTCTTAGCCTGTTCGCCGAAGTGGTCGATCACGCTGTTCATCGCGTCCTCGTGGCACAGAAGCTCCACTGTCGTGCGTTCACCGTCGAAAAGCTGGAATGCCTTTTCGCTGAAATCGGCAATGCTCCAGCCCTTGGGCTTCTTTACAGCGGCGTCCTCCAGGAGCTTTGGCGGCTTGCTGATCCGGTCCACACGGAAGGTTGCGACCTTCTCATGCTTGTCGGACCAGCCTACCATGTAATAACAGTCGCCGTTCCAAGTAAGGGTATAGGGGCTGAATATATAGGGCTCGCCGTCGTTCTTAAGGCGCTTCCGTTTGGCGGCCGTCCAGGTGAAGTAGAGGAAGGAGATCTTCCGCTTCTCGTTGATCGCCCTGTTGATCACGTCGATGTACTCGTAGATATGCTCGTTCCTGGGCTTGATCCGGTCTGCCAGCGAAATGTTGCGTTTCAGGTCTCCTGCCTGATGGACGTTGGCCATGGCTGCCAGCTTGTCCGTCAGGGCCTTGCTCTTGGAAGCGGTGATGAATTTGGAGGAGGCCACGGCGTCGATCAGCAGCTTGAGCTCGGCCTGCTCGAAGGTCCGGGAGCCCAGGTAGTATTTGTTTTGCGTGGAGTGGATGACGCGCACGTCGTAGCCGGCCATTTGCAGGGCTTCCATGTCCCGTCCGATGGTGATGCGGAAGGCGTCGATGTCCCAACGCTCCTTCAAAAGCCGGATGCAATCAGGCGTGGAAATGGGATGTTCGGCGTCGCTGTCGCTCACTAAGAGCTGCAGCAGCCGCAGCAGCCGGACCCGTCCCTCGTTCTTTTCCCTGGCGGTCAGTTCTGTCTTATCCATAGCGCGCCTCCCAAGATACACTAAGTCTATCATATTATAATACATTCTTCGACAGATTGCAAGCCAAACCTGATTTTCTTCTGTTCAGGATCGTAAACACGAGGGCCCCTTTTTGATAGTTTTTTCTTTTGCACATTTTTGGTCCGTGGTTTACACGCAGACGGTGAAAATAAGTGCCTTTTGGCTCAAAAACACGAGCCTTCGGCTGATTTTACGTGTTTGATAAAACCAGCCGAAGTATTTGATTGATTTTCGGTATCTTCCGGGGCGTCAGATGTCGTCAATGGACGGGAGCTCCAGGCTCTGCATCACGTCGGTCAGAAGGCGGGCGGCCAGGGTGAAGCCAAACTCGAAAGCCTCCACCTCCGACTGGGTCAGGACCTCGTTGTAGGCGTCCATCGTTTTCTCGAACTGCTCCGCCTGGTCCTCGGTCAGCATCTCCTTCAGCTTCTCGCCGTTCCTGGCGTACAGGCAGAGCTTTCGTTCCATCGGAGAGCCCTTCTTCACGGGGCGGTTCTGGTAGTCCAGGCCGCCGAGCCAGATCTCCTCCAGCATGCTCATGCTTCTCCCTCCCCTCCGATAGAAGAAGGCGGCGCTGCATCGGTCAACTCCGATACAACGTCGCCTTGCTCCGCCATTTTCTTTGCGATGAGAAACGTGTGCTTAACGATCAGCATCTCGGTCCATGTCCTCTCGTCGATTCCTTCCGGAGTGCCGCTCCTGATCATTTCGTGCAGCACGGCGCTCAGGATCCCGCCATACTTTTTGCCCGGGCCTTCGCCCTGATACAGGTCGCTGATGGATATGCTTGCCATGGTTTTTGCCTCCCTCTGTTTCGTTGGTAACACAACAAATACTACAGATTTTCCGAAAAGTCCATACCCAAAAACAACTTTTTCAGTGGAAAACAGG
>JAEEZZ010000011.1 GCA_016292255.1 Oscillospiraceae bacterium | reverse complement strand
GATTGAAAGCAGCGGATTATTCTATCTGACAACGGCTGACGGAACAAAAGTCGAAATCAAGTGTTCCATTCTCCCGTCGGAACATGACTAATTGAGAAAAACCAGGCGCGTACCGATGCCGAGACCGGAGCAAAGCAGCAGACCTGGGCAAGCGGGCTAATAGCCCGCGCTCATATTCTCAATTCAAATGGAATAGTCTTTCTTCCGGAACGCTTCTCAGATAAGTTAGCTTTAGTCCAACGCTTTCAAAATCCTTTACCGACAAGGAATCACCGTCTGAACGTAAGTATAGTTCGTTCATCTCCTCATGTGTGCAGGTGGCAAAAAATATCACGCCATTTCGATAAAAACTCGGGTCCATGGGATACTCCGGATATTGCCAATCCCACAATGTGTTTACCATGCCAAAAACATTATCAACCGAGAAAGCATCTGGTGCAAAACGCGGGATACTGTACGTGACCATATTATAAATATGGTTTCGATCAAGCGTTTCTGTAAGCGGCCAAACAGACACGTTTTTTGACTTTATTTTGTATTTGCTCAAATGCTTTTTGACAGCTTTTGCTGATTCCGAGCTCCGTTCATTCTGTTTGTTTTTAAAATAAATGAACGACATTGTATCGCAGAAAGTCGTTGCAATGCGAATCATTTTTTGATATATTTCTCGGTTTTCACAGCCATCCATGTAATAAACGTCATAGTTTCCCATAGTTCATATCTCCGGTATACTTGTCACTTGTCACCTGTCACTTGTCGAGACCTTCGGGGCGTCGAGGGCGCCGCCCCCTACAAGTTCACCTGTTACTTATTACTTATTACTTGTTACTTATTACCTGTTACTTGTCCACCGGCAGCGTAACGGTGAAGGCGATCCGGTCTTCCGCCGGGTACTCCGCCTCCAGGCGGCCGCGGTGCTGGAGGACGATGACCTGCGCCGCGGAGAGGCCGATGCCGAAGCCGCCGCTGCTCTGGTTTCGGGCGGCGTCCGCCCGATAGAAGCGGTCGAAGAGCCGCTCCGGGGGGCAGTCCGGCAGCTTGTCGCAGCGGTTTTCCAGCCGCAGGGTACAGGTCTTCTCCTCCGCCCGGAGGCGCAGCGTCAGCGCGCTGCCCTGGGTGGCGTACTTCACGGCGTTGTCAAAGAGGATGGAGCAGAGGCTGGCCAGCTGGGCCTCCTGGCCCCGGACGCTGATCCCGGCGTCTGTCTCCGCCTCCAGCGTCAGGCCCTTTTGCTCCATGGGCATCTGGAACATCTGGACGGTCTTGGCGGTCAGCGCGGAGAGATCCACCGGGGCGAAGCTGCCCTGGGTGGGAAGCTCCTCCGCCCGGGCCAGGGTCAGCAGATTCCGGGTCAGCTCCGTGAGGCGAACCGTCTGGGCCTTGATATTGCGGCTCCACTTATTCTCCCCCTGGATCAGCTCCATGGCCTCGGTGTTGGCCTGGATGATGGCCAGGGGCGTCTTTAACTCATGGCCGGCATCGGTGACAAACTGCCGCTGCCGATCCATATTCTCGGCGATGGGGGCGATGGTTCGTTTGGCCAGCACCACCACCAGCCCAAGCATCAAAAACCAGCCCGCCAGTCCGGCCAGGGCGGAGAGGGCGGCCACCCGCAGCACGGCGTTGCGCCGGTTGGAGACCTCCAGGAACACGTAGACCGTCTCCCCCTGGGCGTTGGGCGCGGCGGCCCAGCGATAGCTGTCCGACTGCCCCTCTGTGGTGCCCTCCGCCGCGGCAGCCAGGGCCAGGGCTGCGGCCTCCGACTCGGTGACCGTGGAGATCCGGCTCAGATCCGCGCCGGTGACGGTCCCGTCCTTCACCCGCACGGTGAAGAAGACGGCGGAAAGCCGATCATTTTCCGTCAGAGGCCCCATGAGGAAGCCCCGGCCCTCCCGGAAGGGGCGGTCTCCCTCCTGCTGTCCCAGGCCGTTCTCCCCCTCGGGGGGGATGGGCGGCTCCTCGCCTCCGGGGAAGTCCCGGGGCGATTGGGTCGTTTCCAGCTGGACCAGGTTCTCCAGCAGGCGCAGGCTCTCCTGCCGGTTGCTCCAGGCGTTGACCAGATTCAGCCCGCCCAGGATCAGCACCAAAAGCACTGTCACGGCGATCATGGCCGCCCGGATGAATTTTCGTTTCAGTGTCCGGATCATGGCGCCAGCTCCAACGTGTAGCCAATGCCGCGCTTGGCCCGGATCACCACGTCCGCTCCCAGGCTCGACAGCTTCTTCCGCAGATAGGAGATATAGACCCAGACGATGCCGATCTCGGCGTCGGTGTCGTAGCCCCAGACCTTGACCAGAATGTCCTCGGTGGAAAGGAAGATGCCCCGGTTCAGCAGAAACAGCTCCATCATCTGGAATTCCAGCTTGGGCAGCAGCATCCGGTTCTCCCCCACGCTGAGGGTGTAGCTCTGGCGATCCAGAGAGAGATTGCCCATGGTCAGCAGGTCGGGGGTGAAATCCTCCCGGCGGCGGAGCATGGCCCGGATCCGGGCCAGCAGCTCGCCCATGGCGAAGGGCTTGGGCAGGTAGTCGTCCGCGCCCAGATCCAGACCCTGGATCCGATCCTCCACCTCGGCCTTGGCGGTGAGCAGCAGGATGGGCGTCCGATCTCCCTTGGCCCGGAGGGCCTGCAGCACCTCAAAGCCGCTCTTGCGGGGCATCATCACGTCCAGGATAATGCCGTCGTATTGGTCGTTTTCGGCGTAATCCAGGGCCTCCTGGCCGTCATAGACGGCGTCTACCTTGTACTTGTGGTATTCCAGGACGTCCACCACAGCCTCCGAAAGGCTGCGCTCGTCCTCGGCATAGAGCAGCTTCATGGAAACCTCCTTTTTCATCGGAACGCGGACGGCAGAGTGCCGTCCCTACGGGGGAACGGACGGCAGAGTGCCGTCCCTACAGAGCCGCGTAATTCTTACAGCGTCAGTCGGTAGCAGTCGCCCTCCTCGCGGAAGCCGACCTTGTGCAGATACTTCTCGTGATACGGGGTAGCCTTGCGGCATTCCAGGGCGGTGAAGCCCTCCTCGCCCAGCAGGTGGGGATAGAGGAAGCGGCCCACGGAGGCGTCGCGGTACTTGGGAATGGTGTAGTCCAGCAGCAGCTCCAGCGCGCCGTCCCCGGTCCTCCGGCCCATGGTCAGACCCACGGGGGTCCATGTCGTAGTAGACGAAATAGGCCGTGTCCGCCCGGTTGTCCGTGAGGTCGAAGTCCGGGAAGTATTTGCGGATATCCTCCCGATAGAGCTCCTCGAAGGCCCGGAGGTAGGCGCTGTCCAGGGAGATGGGCAGCATCAGGGTCAGGCGCTTGGAGCGCAGCAGCCGGAGGATAAAGTAGATATTGATGATGCACAGGCCCACGTTCATGATGGCGGTGGGGTAGGATTTGGTCAGAAAGGCAAAGACCACGAAGATGGCCGAGCCGATCAGATTCACCACCCGCAGCTTCAGCACCGAGGTCATCAGAAAGGATATCAGGATCAGCAGCGTGGAGAAATAGCCCACGACCTGCAAAACGGTTTCGCCGTCCATAGGGGCAGCCTCCTTTGAATATGACTTGAATTTTTCTCCATTATACCGAAAAATCGATTTTTTGTCAACGGAAAGACAGAAGCACTTGACAAACCCCCCGTCTAAGAGGTACAATGAAAAAAAGCGATTTCCCCGGTTCCTTCGGCTGCCGGACAAAGGCCGCTTTTTTGTTTTCCCCGCAGACCGAAAAAGCACGCTTACGCGCAAACTGAAAAGGGAGGACTGTACCATGATCGAGATCCAAGAGCTGCCCCTCAAGAGAGGCAACGTCCCGTTCCGCGTGGCCAGAGGCCACTTCGCCACCAACCACAGCCACATCAACTACTACATCGACATCTCCTCGCAGAAGACCCGGCTGACTGAGGCCATTGCCGTTGCCAAGGAGCTGGCCCCCAAGTACGTCACCGACCTGGTGGACACCATCCTCTGCCTGGACGGCACTGCCGTTCTCGGCACCTGCCTGGCCAAGGAGCTGGTCACCACGCCCCGCGGCGTCAACGAGGGCCGGGACATCTGCGTGCTGGAGCCGGAATACAACGCCAACAGCCAGATCATCTTCCGGGACAATGCCCAGCCCCTGATCCGGGACAAGCACGTTCTGATCATGATGGCCAGCGTCACCACGGGCTTTACCGCCAACCGCTCCATTGAAGCCATCCGCTACTACGGCGGCGAGGCTGCGGGCATTGCCGCCCTCTACAGCACCGTCCCCGAGTCCGCCGGCATTCTGGTGCACTCCGTCTACGACATCCGCGACCTGCCCAACTACGCCAGCTACGACTACCGTGACTGCCCCTACTGCAAGGCCGGCCGCCGTCTGGACGCCCTGGTCAACAGCTTCGGCTATTCCGCTCTGTAATTCTTTCCCCAGACGCAAAGGGCCACCGCTTTCGAAGCGGTGGCCTTTATTGTATATTCCCTTATTTCCGGCCGTCCAGCAGGTAGAAGGCCAGGGCCGTGCCCATGAGGGCGTGGCTGTATTCCCGGCTGCCGTAGCCTGCCAGCACCGCCCGGATGGGGCGGCGCTCATAGCGCAGGAGCTCGTCCGCGTCCAGATGCTGGGCCCCGGTGGGGATCAGATCCTCCGCCAGATAGCAGTAAAAGCGGTTGGCAAACAGGGCAGGATTGGGATTGCAGCGTCCCAGCGGGCGAAGCTTCCCGGCGCGGAAGCCGGTCTCCTCCAACAGCTCCCGGGCTGCCGTCTGCGCCGGATCCTCGTCTCCATCCCGGACGCCGCCGGGGAACTCGGTGGTCAGGCAGCGGGCGGCGTGCCGCCACTGGCGAACCAGCAGAAAGTCCTCCCCCAGCACCGGGATCACCATGACCCAATCCGGGGCCTGCATGGCCACATAGGTACCGGCGGGCCCTGCCGCGGAGACCTCCTTCTGGGCCAGCACGTCAAAGACAGGGGTGTGCAGCAGCATTTCGCTCTGGGTGACGTTCCAGGTCAAGGCTTGGTCGTTCACAGGATCATCGCCTCCATTCAATCGTCGGAGAACCGCTCGCGGGCCTGGAAGACCTTGCAGATCTGCCGGTAGTCCCCGCAGACCGTGATCCGGTCGCCTGGATGGAACACAGTCTTTGCCGTGGGGTTCTCGGTGCTGCGGTCGGCGTGCTCCACCATGAGCACCAGAATATCCCGCCGCGGCTTCAATGCAAGCTGGGAAAGCGTCTTTTCCGTCAGCTCCTCCGGGACGGTGTAGACGCTGACGCGGGCGATCGTCTGGGGGCCCAGCTCGTCGATCCGCATGACGCCGTTGACGCCGCGGTTGCTGCCGAAGCTGTCAGCCGCCCGTTCGATCTTTCGATCCAGCCAGATCCGCACCTCCCGGGTCCTGGAAAGACTCAGCACGGCGGCCAGGGTCGCCAGCGGGATCAGCATACTCAAAATGGAAGAGCCAAAGCCGCCTGTGCCCGCGGAAAGGAACACGTTCACCACAGTGGAAACAAAGGTGATGTTAAACACGTAGCCGAACAGCACGGTGATTCGGGCGAGGCGGCGGCGGGAGCGGGTGGAGAGGATCATTTCGCTCTCCCGGGTGGTGAAGCCCGTTCCCGTCAGCAGGGAGACCACCTGGAAGCGGGCCTTTTCCTCCGGCAGGCCGATCAGCCGAAACAGAACCGTGAAAACCTCAGCAATCACCCAGTACAGCAGGATCAAAACGGCGAATAGGGACGCTGCGGCGTAGATGTTCATATCACAGTCTCCTTTCGACAGGAATTAGGGGACGCACTGCGTAGGGGGCGGCGTCCGCGACGCCCCGAACCTTACCGAAACAAACACGTTCGGGCTGTCGGGGACGCCAGCCCCTACGCGCATCGGGAGAAGTGGGCTTATTTATCCAACACTTTCACCTGGATGGGCTTGACAGTCTCCTCCATGGCGGCAAGCTCGGCGGGGCTCAGACTGAGCGTCAAGCAGCGGACGGTGTCCGCCACGTTTTCGGGCTTCCGCATCCCCACCAGCAGGCTCATATTGGGGTGCTGGGCCAGGGCCCAGGCCTCCACCAGCTGGGCGAAGCTGCAGTTCTTCTCCCGGCACAGAGGCGTCCAGGCCTCGAAGGCGCGACGCAGGCCGTCGTGGTATTGTTCCTCCACCCAGGGGATACGGGAACGGATGTCGGTCTTGGCGAACTTCCGCTCCAGGAAGGCCGGGCCGGTGAGGAAGCCCTCCTCCAGCACGCCGTAGGTCTGGAAGGTGGTGTTGTACTTCTCGCAGACGGGGAAGTAGTCCCTGCCGTGGAAGGGGGACAGGATGCTGAAAAACTCCTGCACCACGCTGACGCCCTGCTTCTTCTCGGGGGCGGACTGGTACTCGTTCAGATCGGTGGGCTGGCTGTTGGACAGGCCGTAGGCCCGGATCTTGCCCTGGCGGATCAGCTCCTCCAAAGCCCCCACGGTCTCCGCCACGGGAAAGGACTTGCAGACGTAGTGGACGATGACGGAGTCCAGATAGTCGGTCTTCATCCGGCGCAGGGAGTCCTCCACGTCCCGGCGGATGGCCTCGGGCCGGGTGTCGTTGTTGACGGTGTAGCCGTCCCGGGAGTAGTGGAAGTTTCCACCCTCCCCTCTCCAGTTCAGGGAGCACTTGGTCTGGAGGATGAAGTCGTGGCGGCGGCCCGCCAGGGCGGCGCCCAACAGCTCCTCGCTGGCCCCGGTGCCGTAGACGGGGGCGGTGTCGATGTAGTTGATGCCCTGCTCCTTGCAGGCGTCCAGCAGGCGGGCAGCCTCGGCCGCGGTGGAGTCCCGATCGGACCAAACGCTGCCGCCCCCCAGCCCCCAGGTGCCCAGGGCGATGGTGGAAACACGAAGCTCAGAATTGCCTAATTTTTTGTATTGCATACCCATTTATCTCCTATTGCTTATGGGAACTCGCAGACGGCAGAGTGCCGTCCCTACGCGTCCCTGTCTCCTATTGCCTATTGTCTGATGCCTACTGCCTTCTCTTCCGGAACAGATACTCGTCCAGCTCGGTCTTGACCTTTTCGGGGATCTCCCGCTTCACGGGGCAGGCGGCGGACATGGCCATCCGGCGGGTGAACTCCGCGATGAAGCAAATATCCCGTTCGAGCTGCCGCATGGAAAGCACGTCGGGCTGGTCGTAGCGGCAGTGGAAGGGAATGGCGCTGGGAGCGGCCATCCGGGCGAAGGACAGGGCGGGAACGCCCTTGTCTGCGAAGGGGGTGGAGTCGCTGGAATAGACCCCCTGGCTGGAGGCCACGGGGAAGCTCAGCTCCGCGCTCATATAGCGCAGGTAGTGGACCAGGCCCTCCTCTCCGGAGACCTTGGCCAGGAACTTGCCCAGCCAGGTGCCGATCATATCCAGGTTCACGTTCAGCGCGATCTTTTCCAGCTCCGCCTCGTGATCCCGGGTATAGGCCTTGGAGCCCAGCAGGCCCCGCTCCTCGCTGCCGCAGAACACCAGCCGCAGGCCGTAGCGCAAGGGCAGCTTTTTCAGCAGATCCAGCACCCCCAGGATGCCCACGCAGCCGGACATATTGTCGTAGGAGCCGTGGGACAGGGAGGTGGTGTCATAGTGGGCCGTCAGAGCGATCCATTCGTCCCCCTGGCCGGGCAGCTCCGCGATGACGTTGTGGGATTCGCCCTCGTACTCCCGCTGGCGAATGACGATCTTCACCTGCTTGGTCTGCTGCCGCAGCAGGTCCATGGCGTCCGCAGTGTGGAGCATGGCGCAGAGGACCTTCTTCTCCTCGCCCACCACAGCAGCCCGCAGATCCCGCTCGTCGATGTCATGGATGGGATAATGGGTATCGCCGTACTGGAAGAGGATGCCCTTGACGCCGACCTTCATCAGATCCTGATAGCCGAAGAAGCCGATGCCGGAGGTCTCCAGCAGGACGATCTTGTCCTTGGCCAGGGCCACGGAGACCGGATCCAGCGCGGAGAGGCAGCAGAGCTCGCCCTCCACCTCGCCGCTGCCGCAGCAGAAGAAGCCCTTGCAGGGGATCTCCCGGCCGTCGGCGTAGACGTGGGCCTCCTCCATCTCCGCCATGGCGACGGGGAAGGCCTCGAGCCGGGCCGGGACGCCCAGGGCCTCGCATTGGGCCTTGAGGTATTCCGCCACCCGGAGCTCCTCCGGGGTGCCGCTGCTGTGGACGTAATTCGTGTCGTCAAAAATACGCTGCATCATTTCCTGGGTCATAGACGGTGCTCCTTTCTGATTGAAGGATGATCTTTTTACGGTGGCGCACGATGTGCGCCGCTACAGGGGGTGGTTCGTTACTTTGATCCGGCAGAGCATCAGCTCTGCGGTGCCGGTGAGGGTCAGGGGGATGGGGTCGGTGCAAAGAAGGGTCTCGCCGGTGAGGAGGGGAAGGGGGAAGGACGGATTCTTCGGCTCCGCTGCGCTCCGCTCAGAATGACAGACGGGGGAGCCTTCTGCCTCTGGCGGGCGGCCAATGGCCGCCCCTACGGTGCAGGAGCCGGCTGCACAGTAGAGCAGGAGGGTCTCGCCGGGGAGCGGGCAAGCAATGCTTGTCCCTACGGTGGAAGCGGGAGAGAACGGATTCTTCGACTCCGCTGCGCTCCGCTCAGAATGACAGGCGGGGGAATCTTCTGCCTCGGGCAGGCGGAACCCCTCCTCCGCGCCGCTCACGGCGCTCCCCCTCCCCTTGGCAGGGGAGGTTTGGGCCGACCCTGCGAGGTGCAGGGCCTCCATGGTGCCGGAGGCGCGGCCCCGGCGGAGCATCAGATTGAAGTCCGTGCAGCGGCCCACGCTGTGGGTAGCGTCCCCGCCGGAAAAGGCGTGAACCTCGAAGGGGTGCAGGGTCAGGGGTGCGCCGCCGTTGTGGGTCAGGACGATCTCCCCCCGCAGGGTGGCGATCAGCCGCTCATAGTCCGGCAGGGGGGTGAAGTCCGATTCCTCCAGATCCACCGTGGCGGAGCTGACCCGCCAGAGGAAATCCCGGTCGGCGTAGACCGCCTCCGGCGGGAAAATCGCCAGCTGGGTCGTCGTGCCGCCGGACCAGGCGGAAACGGCGTAGTCCCGGGCGGCGGTCATTTTTTTCATCATTGGAACGCCTCCTTCGTCGGATGAAGTATCGCCTGGCGGCGATATGAAGTATTGCTTGCGGGATATGAAGTATCTCCCTTGGAGATATGAAGTATGTGCTGCGCACATATCGCGGTATCGGTTTATTCTGCGAATAAACCGATGAAAAATATTATGACTTCAAAAGCGGGGAAAACTTCCCGTTTTGTCAAATATGGCGCAGCCATACTTCATAAGCGAAGCGTCTTCATATGGCAAAGCCGTACTTCATATTTGCGTCAGCAAATACTTCATTCTCCGCAGCAAAAGCTTCCCTTCCCGTCCGCGGCAAAATAGCTGCTGTAGAAGGCCGCGCTGGCGGTCTCCAGGTATTCCAGATCCTGCACGCCTGCGGTCTCGTAGGAGCTGTGCATGGCCAGCTGGGGCAGGCCCAGATCCACGGTGTTCATGGAAACGTGGGCCATGGCAATATTGCCCAGGGTGGAGCCGCCCATCTCGTCGGAGCGGTTGGCAAAGAACTGGATCGGCACGCCGGCCTTCTCGCAGACGCCCCGGAACAGGGCCACGGAGACCGCGTCGGAGGTGTACTTCTGGCCGGCATGGGACTTGACCACGATGCCCTCGTTCATGTAGGTGCAGTTGGTGGCGTCGGTCTTCTCCGGGTGGTTGGGATGGAAGGCGTGGGCATTGTCGCAGGAGAGCATGAAGCTCCGGGCGGTCATGCAGCGGTAGTCCTCATCGTCGAAGCCCAGGCCGCCTGCGATGCGGCGCAGCACGTCCTCCAGCATGGTGGAATCCGCGCCCTGCTTGGTGCCGGAGCCCACCTCTTCGTTGTCGAAGCAGCACCAGACCTGGATGCTCTTCTCGTTCTTGCCCTTCAGGAAGCCCTTCAGGGTGCCGTAGGCGCATTCCAGATCGTCCAGGCGGCCCGCAGAGACGTATTCGTTCTCCGCGCCCCAGACGGTGGGGGCCATGCGGTTATAGAGGAAGAGATCGGAGCCCAGGATGTCCGCCTCAGCCACGCCCAACTCCTTGGCGATCATGGCCTTGAAGGCGCCCTTTTCCAGCTTGCCGGAGCTGAAGAGCGGGATCATGTCGATCTGCTTGTTGAAGGTGAAGCCGTCGTTGATCTTGCGGTTCATGTGGATGGCCACGTTAGGGATCAGCACCAGATCCCGGTCGAAGTCCAGGAGCCGGGTCTCATAGCGCTCCCCGGCCTCGGTCTTCACCCGCACCAGGACGCGGCCCGCCACGCCCAGAGGCCGATCCAGCCAGGTGGAGCAGATCATGCCGCCGTAGCCCTCGGTGTTCAGCTGGACGTACTTATCCCGCACCCGCAGCTCCGCGTTCTCCTTGATCTTGAAGCAGGGGGAATCGGAGTGGGAGGCAGTCAGGGTGAAGCAGGGCTCGGACAGCTCCGTGCCCACCCGGAAGGCCAGGATGCTGGAGCCGTTGCGGGTGGTGAAGTAGCG
Source organism: Oscillospiraceae bacterium (assembly GCA_016292255.1). Taxonomy (GTDB): domain Bacteria; phylum Bacillota; class Clostridia; order Oscillospirales; family Oscillospiraceae; genus JAFRPC01. The sequence goes on along the minus strand of JAEEZZ010000011.1, from coordinate 4,119 downwards.
ACCGCCGGGCTTGACGTCCCAACGACAGCTCTCGGGCAGCTCGGTGAAGCCCTCGGCCAGCAGCATCTGCCGCAGATTCTCCACGGCGTGGAAGGCAGAGGGGCTCTTTTTCAAAAATTCAACAAGACCGTTGACAGCAGGATTGCTTTGCATGGATAATGACCTCCTTCATGGTTCTTTTTTCAATTCTGTCATGTTTCATTGTGCCCCGTCCCCATGGAACGAAGGCAAAACAGCTTACGATAGAGGAATGGAAAACACGATCCCCGCTCCGAAGTGAAGCTCCAGGACAGCGGCATCCGTGGGGATCTCATAGAACACGCGGCCCACCTGGATGCTGCCGGGGCTGAGCCAGCCGGTGAACAGGCTGTTGGGGCGCTCGGTGTCGTTCGGGGCGTGCTGATTGGTGACCAGGTTGTTTCCGTTCTCGTCCAGTGCCAGGCCCCAGACGTTCTCCATCTTGACTTTCGTGGAGGAAATATTCCGGACCTGCAGCTCCACGGCCACGATCTGAAAGCCTTGGGAGAGGTTCATGGTCTCATAGCCTTTGGCGTCATAATCCCGGATGGCCACGGCGGTCACCTCAAAGTCTCCCCAGCGCAGGCCGTCCCCCAGGCCGCCGAATTGGGTCTCCTCCGGCGGCAGAACAGTCCCGGATTCTGCTGCACTTTCCTCCGCAGCATTTCCGTTCAGCATGACGCGCAGCCGCCAAAGGCAGAGGCAGGCCATCAACACGCCCACAACGACGATGCCGAGCTTGAGCGCCGGTGGGCAAGCCTTTTGGGGCCGCCGCGGGATGCCTGTGCGGAACGGAGATCGGGACGCGTTGGACAGCTGCCTCGGCATATCATACTGTCCGTTCCGGGTCTCCCGCTCGTGACGGCGGACGATGTCCTCCTTCATCCGGTCAAGCCGCTCCTGGCTTTCCGTCTGCTCCCGCTGGATGCGGGCTGCGGCGTCGGCGGAGAGGGCCCCGCCGCAATGGGGACACACGCCCCGCTTCACCGGGTCAAAGACGGTGCCGCAGTATTCACAGCTATAGTGTTTCATCTCTCATACGCCCGGCGCAGCCTACTCCCCGTTCTCCTGGCGGATCACCTTGCCGATGTTCCAGAGCATGGCGGCTGTTTCGGCAGCCTTTTCCCGCTCCTCAGGGGTCCGGTATTCAAAGGGAGCTGTCTGGCAGCCGCAGTCCATGCAGACGGCGTAGACGCACCAGCCGTTTTCCTCCTCCAGCATTCCCGCGCCGCCGCAGTGGGGGCAGTCCTGGAGTACAAATCGTTCGTGAATGTCCATGGTTGTATGATTCCTTTCTTTTGCGGCAGTTGCCCGGAGGCAGCTCCGTTATCTTCGGTTTTCGTAGGCGATCTCGTAGGCCTTTTTGGGGGTGTATTTGGAGGCCAGCTTCACGACGAGCCGCCCGTCCACAATGGCAACGCTGCCGTCGTCGGGATACAGGGGCATGGCCTGGAAGCGTCCGCTGTCCGAGACAGATATCATCGTCTCCTCGTCGGGCATCTGCCAGGGCACGTTCAGCCAGTCATTGAGGTAATAGTAGACGTGCTTGTTCAGCGGGACGACGGAGCTGGAGAGATTGCTGTAATCCTCCACCAGGGAGAAGGCCTCGATCTGGCTGTGGTACACCTTGGAGGGGAAGCCTCCGATGATCACCACCTCCATCCCGTTCCGGTAGCCCGGCGTGGTCTCCACGCGCTCCACCAGACGGGTGGCAAAGGATTCCGTGGCCCGGTGGGCCTGGGCGGAGACGGTGTAGGCCAGGTTGTCGATCTGGAAGCTGAGGATCAGCAGCAGACCGGCGGCGCAGCAGGCCGCCCAGGCCCGTAGGGACGGCACTCTGCCGTCCGCCCCCCGTAGGGACGGCACTCTGCCGTCCGCCCCCCGCTGGGGGGCCTTGGCGGCGGATTTCCCGGAGGCGGCTTTTCCCTTCTCCTGCCCGGCGGGGGCCTCGGGCTCCCGGGCCCGATCCACCAGAACCAGGGCAAACACATAGGCCAGCACCAGGGCGTAGCGCATGATGGGCATGGCCTCCCCCATTAACACCGTAAGATTCAGCGCCAGGGGCAGCAGGGCGCAGAGGGCCAGGGTCAGTGCAAGGGCTCCGGGCCGCTTGTGGCAGCCGCCTCGGCACAGCACCCGGACAAAGGCGCGCAGCGCCGCCAGGGCAAGCACCACGTTGCCCACGACCGTGGCGGAGGTGGTATAGTTGGCAAAGCTGCGGGGAACGAAGAAGTAACGCCGGAAGCCCCGATAGGCCGCCCCGATCTCCCGCAGCAGCTTGCCGAGGGTCATCCCGTCTCCCAGGCTCGAAAGCCCCTTGTAGTCCAGCAGTTCCAGATCCTTGACCCGGAGGAAGATCCAGAGGATCAAGGCGTACAGGCCCAGCCCAAGGGCCAGAAACGCCAGGTATTTGAGCCCCAGGCGGGCGATCTCCCGCGCGCTGTGGCCCTCCAGCGCATAGAGGATGACGCAGATCAGGGACAGGGAGGCTGCCACCGCCAGATAGGCCTGATAGGTGCCCAGGGCGCAGGCCAGCACCGGCGCGGCAAAGAGGAAGCCGAATTTGTGCCGCGAGACCAGCCACACCGACAGCACCGCCAGCAGAATGCCGAAGCAGTAGGCGGAAGCCGTGAACAGATAGAGGAAGGTGTAGGCGACTGAGGGGAAGACCGCCAGCAGCGCGCCGCACAGGGCGCTCAGCCCCAGGCTCCGGATGCGGAGCAAAGACGCCGTAAGCCCGGCGGAAACTGTCAAAAACAGCAGAGCGAAAAAGCCGATGACCGCAGGGGCCTGGACGTATCCGTTCCAGGCGGAGGCATAGTGCAGAAACCAGCGGCCGGAGACGGTCATCTGCTGGGCGTCAAAGACCCGGGAGATCCCGTCCGAGTTGGGGATAATGTTGGTAAAGGCAAATAGATGGGCAAAAAAGCCCGCGAAAAAACAGCCCGCTGCCGCCGCGAGCACCGGACCGGGAAGCCGGTCCCGCCAGAAAGACGCCGGTTTGTTTTCCATGGCGTTCCCTCCTTTTCATCCTTCCCATCATACCATAGCGCCCCAAAAAAAGCAAGAAAAACCCAGCGGCCGGGACAGGAAACCGGGTCGTGAAAAAAACTGTAACAAATACTCCTTTTCCGGCATTAACTGACAGACGGTTGATTGGATGGCCGTCCTTATGCCAAAGAAAAGGAGTTTTTTTATGAAGCAGGTCAAACTCACAGCCCTGCTGCTGGCGGTCGTGCTGCTGCTCAGTCTCTTTGCAGGCTGCGCGGACAATACCGCCGGCTCAGGCACCACAGCTGCACCAAGCACAGAAGAAAACCATGCTCAGCCGACCGGCTCCTCCGAAACAGTCCCGGCGGATTCTTCGACCGTCTCGCCGGAAGCAACCGTCCAGGAGACCGTGGAATCCACATTCGACTTTGAAATTCCGGTTCGAATGCAAAATGGCGGGAATTTGAGATTCCTGCCGGAGGAGCCCCTGACGATCCCGAAGCTGTCTGAGATGGAGTACATCCGCCCGGACGCGGATAAGCTGATTGCCGATCTTGAGGCGCTCACGGAGAAGATCCCCGGGTGCAGCGACGCGGAAGCGCTATTGAACGACTATTACCCGATTGCTGTGCAGATCAGCAACTACGCAACGATGTGGTCCCTGGCGTACTTCCATTATACCATGGACATGAATGACAGCTATTTTGCCGACGAGTACAATTACTGCGAGGAGCAGGAAGATATTGCGGAGGAAAAGGAAAACGCGCTCTATGCCGCCTTCGCCGCCTCTCCCTGCCGGGACGAGCTGGAAAAGGCGTATTTCGGCGAAGGATTTTTCCTGGACTATGACAATTTCAACATTGGAGACGAGAGCTACCTCGACCTGCTGAAGCAGGAAAACGATCTGCTTGCCCAATACTATGCGCTGGCGTCGACAGCCGATTATACCAACCCCCAGGATATTGAGAAGAACCACGAGGCCTCCGGTCAGATTTTTATCGAGCTTGTCAAGCTCCGCCAAAAGATTGCCGAAGCCAAGGGCTATGAGAACTACATGGATTACAGCTATGCCTGCAGCTTCAATCGGGATTATACACCCGCTCAGGCGCG
>JAEEZZ010000010.1 GCA_016292255.1 Oscillospiraceae bacterium | reverse complement strand
GGGCGGTCACAAACGTCGTGGAGGTGTCGCCGTGGACCAGTACCACGTCCGGCTTCTCCTTTTCCAACACTTCCTTGATGCCGTTGAGGATATTCGTCGTAATGTCGAAAAGGGTCTGCCTGTCCTTCATGATGTTCAAATTCAGATTGTCAATCAAATTATTGTCGATCTTTTCTTTTACGCCGCCGTTCAAATTATTCCCCAAAACCTCACAGTCCAAGTTCATTTAGCAATTCATCCACAGACTGAATTTCTTTTTGATCGGACGACTTTATCAAATATAGTTCTTTCGTAATCCTTTTTCTCAGACTTATTCCCCCACACATGCGCTTTACATAATACAAAGGTAACAACAGTTTCTTTCCTTTAAGAATTGGAAATTGTTCTGCCATGGTAGTATATGGTGGAAAAAGTCTATAAGTAATAAACCCGATTTTCCCCTTGTTTCTAATACCCATTGATGCCGCATTCGTAGAATTCCCAAATACTCCCCCCTCAAGAGCCAATTCTTCAAGTGCTTTTGTTAGCAATGTGTGTTGGGCGTTAGCGAGCCACACTTCAGACAACAGAACAGCATTCTGATAAAATTTTGCTACTCCGCACGCTGAACACATTGAAAGCACTTCATGTTCATCAAAATCTGTCCTGTTTCTTAACAGCCACAAATCAATATACGGTCTAATTCCTAAGCCTCCGTGTGTCAGGTGATATGTCATATGTGCGATCACATAAAAAATTTGGAACTCATTGCTCATTACATATTGACATGTTCCCTCTGCGTGATTGCAATAATCCCACACTTTCTTGAGGAGAGAATCTATGCCCTCCATTGTTTCCATTATGCTAAAATGTAGTTCAAGACAAGTCTTATTGTTAGTCAGGAGCACATCATGATATTCCCTTTTTTTCTTTTTGAAATCTGTTTTTTCTACTAATAATGCGCATGCTCTGTCAATATCATATTCATGTACCAAAATATCAATATCACTTGCCGTTCTTAACCAAGGTTCAGGATAAAGGTTTCGAATTGTCGCTCCCTTTAAGAGCACAAACGGTATTTGCTCTTCTTCAAAACACCGGCTAATCACTTCAATCGCCACATTACTATTCACAAATCGAAATACATCACGTAGTGACTTACGATCTATTTCGTTATAATCCTCCCCAGTTATCCCACTTTTTCGCAATCCTTGGCAGATTATCGGTAAAATAGATTGTCTGATGCCAATGTCTGTAAGCTCTTTGAAATCGACTTCACTGGCATTGGGAAGCCTATCGTCATTTAAACCAAGGCCTATTTTAATTATTTTAAACAATATTGAATTCACAGACAATTCATTCATTTGATTATTCATCAATAACCATCACATACTGAAATGACTTTAACCCCACGAAAACTAGACGAGCTAAATCAGCAATCAATATTGATATGCAAAAGCCCATCAAAGCAAATTTGAAAATAATCGTAAGTAGTACAATACAGAATAAATACACGCCCATTTTTGTTGCAGCTATTACTGTCTGAGCGGCAGTGTTCCCAAACCTCAATAAAGCAATGTTTATCAACCCAGCTAATGAATCAAACAGCATCGCTGCCACAATAATGGGGATATACTTTACTGCACTATCTGCATATTTAGGGTACAGCAACTTACAACCAACAAAACTGGTCCCGCAGAATGCAGCGTACACAAGTATTATTGCGACCAGTACCACAGCACCATACTTTTTTATCCATTTCTTCTTTATAATCAACGTGTCATTATCTACTATATAGCTAAGAAGTACATTGTTTAGCGGAACATTAACCAACGATATGATTTTACTTACCACCGCAGAAGAATTATATATAGACAATTGAAGATCGCCTAGAATGGGATTTATAAGCAATTTATCACAATAGACTACGGAAGAACTAAGTGCATTTGATGATGCAAGCTGCCCATATCCCGGCATAATTGTCCGAAGTCCCCTCGTGCTCATCCCCTTTCTCCACAACTTTGTGGTTATTAGCACATAAGCAACACCACATGCATAGCCGGAAATAAAAATCCATTCCCAAATTCCTGTGTAATTGAACAGCAACAATCCGATCAGAAATCCCGCGACGATTAAACTGTTATCTATTACCAATTTGGAATATGTAAGTTCCAACCTAAATTCAATCGAATAGTAATCATGAATGCAGACCAGAGTTAAGAAAACGAGCAATAGTAGTAGTCGGAGTATAATAACGGTTTTGGCATAAAGAAAATACATGCCTACGGTAACACTAACAGAGGCAATCAGTGCAGCAAGGAACAGCAGGTTAAACGCTTTGTCACTTTTCTCGTTCTGTATTCCCTCTTTTTTCCGCAAGAGCCTTACGTTTGATAATGAGAGTATCAGCACTGTTGAACACAGCTTTATTACACTATACAACGTGATGAAGCTTGAATTAACTTCAACATCAGATTCTTTGGCTATAATTGGTTGAATCGCTAACTGTATAACAATCGTAGGAAGCACATATGCCACTGTGCTTAAAATGAAATCCTTTATCACCTTAATGTGATTCCTTCTCCAGCCCATATAATTGCCCTTTCAACTTTCTATTTCATTCTGGCCATAGGACGCCTCAGCGATTCAGCAACAGAACAAGCTCAACTCAGAATTCACACCTACGCTCTTTTATCTGTGGGAACAAAAACGAGCTGGACTTCACATGAACATTATCCCTCACCGCTCCTTGAAAGAACACAACTCTGTAGTTGTGCCAGATCTGAACTCAAGCCTCTGTGGCCTTTCGTCAGGAAAATCAGCATAAAACAAATTCATACCAACAACTGTCAGCAACATAGGATGTCCCATTTGAGTATTATTTGTCAGCAATGCAATAACAATAAAGAAATATCCAATAATCGCCTTTTTTTTGCCAAAAGTCTTGGCCATTGCGTTGCCTATGCATATTACCACCGGAATTGAAAAAATACCCAATTCGCAAAGAAAGCCAACCACGCCGCTACCTATACGCCGACCAAATCCGCCTGGCATAAATCGCTGATCTACAAACTGCGTTACTCCATCCATAATCGACATAAAGCGATTCCCTGAACTCACATCCGTCTCAATCAGCCCCGAAATCCCATCAGTGTGCAAAATACTCATTACCCTGTACAATCTAGTATTTCGAAGTTCTGTATTCAAAAGGACAACGAACACAACCGCAGCCAATACGATTGCAATCCAGATTCGAAAGCCTTTTTTGCTGCTGATTTTATCCAGTGCAAAGAATGCCACATACGCGGCAATAAACACTATTCCCATGGAACTCTGTGCTAGAAGAACCCCCATAATAATCACAATCACAAAATAAAACGTGCGCCTTGTTTTAAAATAGTTTATGATGTGCAAAAAATAAAAGCAAGCGATTCCCAAAAACGATGGTTCCGATGCTAAACCTATTACTCCCCTCCTAACCGAAGTCCAGTTAGCAGCACCGATCAACGGCACAAAAAAACTCCTGGAAAACCAAAGCTGAATAATCGCAACACCAAACCACATCAGGATGATAAACTTGTAGAGTTTTTCTGGAAAATTTCCGATTCTTTTCAGTACAATAGCTGTTGCAACAGGAATGACTGCTACCGCATAGTAATTATACGCTCCACGCAACGACTCAATGTTCACACCGCTAAAAAGCATAACGAATGCAGCGAACACAACTGTCGAACCCGCAATCAAAAAATATGTACGCACTCTATTGAAAGACAAAATCTGCTGAATGCAAAAAATGAGCACGATTGTCGCTAGAATTGCAGAATAAGGCTGCATATTTGTTTTAACAAACGGAAGGGGAAACATAAACGGAATCATCGAGAAAAACAAAAACAAATAGCCAAAGAAATGTTTCCCTATACCATTTTCTCTTTTATATCGTATAACCATAACCTAAGTGTTCACTATTTGGAACGACTCCTTTCGTTGTTCGGTCCCGGTCATTGAGCGCCTAAACAAAGGCCAGTGTTATTGCGAACAAATACCATTTATTAAAGCAATCCGTTTCTAACTCATGTTCAGTTTCCCATTCCAGCACATGCACCCTGAAAAACCTTTACATACTCGTAGGTACCGGTTTCCTTTGAAAACCTTGTTTCCACAAGCCTGCGGGCATTCTCTCCCTTTCGCCTGCATGCCTCGGTGTCTTGCTGCGCCGCAAGAATCTGTCGGGCCAATGCGTCGGCATCCTCGGCCGGAGCCAAATAGCCGCAGTCGTTCTCCCCAATCAGCCGCCAAAGCTCCGAGCCCTCGTCGAAGCTCAGCAGCACCGGCGTTGCCGTCGCCATGATGCTGACCGTTTTACTGGGGATCGCGCCGCTTCCCGCGCCCTTGCGGCAGGCAACAACAGACAAATTTCCGAGGCTATAGACCTCCGGCACCCGCTCCGCCGGCTGCAGGGAAAAGAGCTGCACGTTCGGCATTGCGGCGATCCGCTGCTTATATTCCTCCTGCTTGTTACCGCCGCCGAAGATCACAAATTGAATCTCCGGATGATCTTTCAGCTGATCCGCAGCGTCAAGGATGGTATCAACGCCCTGCGCCAAGCCCAAATTGCCCGCGTAGGTCACGTAGAAGCCATTCCGGTCAAGCCCAAGCTCATCGAAAAGGCTGTTCTTCTCCCGGGAAACCGGCTGGACCGCATCCGTGTCAATCCAGTTCGGAATCACGACGATCTTATCTTCCGGAACGCCTTTTTCCATAATGTTGCGCTTGATATCGTTGCTGATAACGATGATCTTGTCCGCGTTCTTGTAGGTCTTATCCTCAATTTTCCGGCCGATCTTCCAGATCAGCGAGCCTTTTTTGGTAAGCCCTGCCGTCACCAGCGAATCGGGAAAAACATCCTGTAGATTGAATACAAACGGAACGTTTCTTCCGTAACGCTTCGAGAGCTTCTTCTTGACCTTCCCAAGCAGCAGCCCCTGCGTCGGAGGCGTGCTGGCTCCATAGACGATGTCAATGCCTTCCGCCTTTGCGCCCTTTCGCAGTTGGATCAGGTTCACCAAAACATAGCGGATCGCCCGGCCAATCGGATTACGCCCCTCACGGAACATCGCAAATCGGTGAATTTCGATGCTGCCCTCGGCAATCGTTTCCCGCTTGATCGACTTATACTTTTTTCTGGTTTCCGCATCAATGCCGCGGCACGGTGTCGGCGCGTATACCGTCGTATGGAATCCCGCCTCACGGAACGCCACATTCATGTCGTCCGTTAAATGCGAGCTGGACACTCGCTCCGGCCAGCAGTAGGGAGATAGTTTTAAGATTTCTTTTGCCATGAAAAGCGCTCCACCTTTGTTCAGAAAGCAAAATCAGTTCCAATGCCAAGCTGTTTTGCCTTTTCATAAACATATTTGGCAAAGGACACGTCAATATAGGCCAACCCTACTGAGCAGAAATAGATAAATTCATTTGCATTCTCACGACCTGGTTTATTCCCGGCCACGATCTCATCCAGATTCCCATAGATCTCGGCATCTGTCAGCAAGCCTTCCTTGTACATCCGACTGATTGTCTGTGTACGATGTTTAATGCATTCCCAGTCATCGCAGACTATTTTTGCAGCACTCTTTGCAACGGCGTATTCGTCTTCCCAGCCGGCAACATGAATATAAAATGCGCCTTTTTTGACCCATTTTGCCTTCAAAATCGGCTCTTGCCCGCTGATTGCCGTAACTATAATATCAGCGTTTCTGACCGCACTTTCATAGTCATCCTGGCAATTAACGAATTCAATATCCGGGTGTAAGACACTCTCCTCTTCAATGAAACGATCCGTTGAACCGTCTGCCAAAGAAGAAACATAGCAGATTTTCAATCCCGGTCGTACAATTTTGACCATATCAAGATGACGCCTTGCTTGCTGACCTGCGCCGATAAAACCGATCGCCTGCGCGTCTGCACGTGAAAGATACTTCGCTGCGGTAGCGCCCACGGCAGCGGTGCGGATTTCTGTCAAGTAACCGGCGTCCATCACGGAAAGCATATGCCCATGCTTCAGCTCCGAAAGGATTATCGTACCTGTCACGTTCCGATAGCCCTCCTTCGGATTTTCCGGGAAAACCGCAACCCATTTCACGCCGTATAAATTGTCCTTCAAAAGCGCGCCTGGCATACAGTTAATTCGGTTTTGCGTCGCTTCATCAAAAACAACAGAGATTTTGTCCGGAAGCAGCACCTCGCCGGCCACCTTCTTCCGAAATGCCGTTTCTACCACACCGACCGCGTCAACAAGCTGTGGCTCCAGAATCGTTCTTTGATTGTCTGCTGAGATCAGTAAAGTATTCGGATTAGATTGCATCATATCCTCCTTCACAATTGCCCGCTTTAATGCTTTCAACACCCTAAAGATTTACACTCTCCCGACGCAGCATCCGCACTACCATATCCGAGCCGTTTTCGTCCAATACCTCGACGGTTTGGTGAATCTTCTCGATTGTTTCCCACAGCTCATTCGGATTCCGATAGACAAAGTGTACCAGTGCTGCGATTTGAGAGAAAGTTCCGGTATTCCTAATCTGCTCTCCAGCATGTTTGGTTCTTGCGATTGTTACAATTCGGTTGTTCTCTGCAATCAGTTTCTCGATTCCCTCATATGAAGCAAGCACGCCCGCCCGAACATGCAAAGCATAGACGCAGTAGTTCTCGCCTCTGGAAACACTATTCTGAAGCAAATCCGGCTCCTTCAGGAGTTTGCTTTCCCCGGTCAAAGCATAGTAAATATCTGTCGCGACTTGATTAATCCCGCTCATATAGCTTACCGGGAATATTGAAACTGTGCCGCCCACACGGAAGCCGATTTCATTGAAGAAATACTGATCCCCGTCATGGAAAACCTCGATCCAAATACAGCCTTCTCTGATTTCGAGCGATCGAAACAGCGCCAGAATCTTCTGCTCGAATCGCGCACGGAATTCTGCCTCAAAGCGGCTGCGAAACAGATATAGTCCGCCGACATAGCTGCCCTGGGGGTAATGCACCGGGTATTTGTCCTCAGAGCCAGAGAAATAGCCAGTGCCATTCGAAAAGGTATAGAAGACGCAGACTGCCTCATTCTTGACATACTTTTCAATGATTTCCGTCTGTGTTGGGCTGTTGCTACGCGCGTCCGCAACCGCCATCGCAAGAGTATCCTTGCCACTGCAAACCGAACAGCCTCTGCTACCGCAACCATCAGCCGGCTTGACAAAAACAGGGAAAGCCCTCCCGTCACCCGCCATCAGTTCCTCCACGGTATAACGCAATGCAACCGGCAAGCCGTACTCGATGCACATCTGCTTGAACAGCGTTTTATTCTGTAGATTGTGCCATTGTTGCTTCGTACAGTAGCAGGGCAGACCAATCTCGTTGACGTACTCCGAGGCTGCGTTGATGACAGGCTCGCTGCCGCCCATGTAGATGCCATCGATTTTGACGTCCCGAATCAGGCGCTTCATTCCCTCTGCATCTGTAGAATCGACATCATAAGCCTCCTTGGCAATCTCAAAGATGCCCGCCGAACGGTCATTTCCAGTTGCAAGCAACGTAATCTCGTTTTCCTCCGCGAACGCCTCAATTGCTTCCTTCCATAGGCTTCCGCCCAAAACCAACAGGCGCTTTCCCTTTAATTCTTGATATTGCATATCTACTCAATCATCCCATCTTCCGTTAACTTTTTCTCTGTAGGTTTCTCTGCTCGCGCGGCAACTGACTGTGTCGCGTTTACATTCTCCGCTTTCATCACACTGCAAATAGTCTTAAAAAGAATTTTCAAATCTAAGCCCAAGGACAACCGATCAGCATACTCGCAATCCAAACGGAACTTTTCTTCTTGTGAGATTGAATTTCTGAAATAGGCTTGGGTATAGCCCGTGATACCAGGACGCGCCTCCAGGCGTTTCTTGCCGACCATGTCCAAATCCTCATATTTTCCGCCTGTCAGCGTGGGTCTTGGACCAACAAGGCTCATATCGCCCTTGAGTACGTTGATTAGCTGCGGCAATTCGTCCACAGAGGTTTTGCGCAAGATGCGGCCGATCTTCGTGACACGCGGGTCATCGCTTCCCGTGTAAGCGGAGCCATCCGCGTTTCGGAGAAGCGGTGCGTTCATCTTCATGCTGCGAAATTTGAACATTTTAAAAATCTTGCCCTTGTAGCCGCGGCGATCCGCAACGTAGAAAATCGAACCATGGTCCGAAAGCCAAATCATCGGCCCAACAATGAGTATCGCCAGCAACAAAAACGGCATTCCGATCAACGAAAACAAAATATCCAAAAGTCTTTTTACAAAGTGCCTGTACATCTTCTCAGCTCCTCTACGAAAAAGGCTCAACCTGAATGTTGACCGCGGCTATCGCCCGTTCACAGCAATAAACCGCTTCTTCCCTTGTATCAGCCTGCGCAATCACAAGCCCGACCCGATCCGTGCTGCTTTGAATCTCACCGACGCGGTCTCCTGGGTGTTTTGTAAATACCACTTCACGTATCCCCGGCATGCGGCGCGCTGTCTCATCGCCCGTAATACCGGCCAGCACGCCACAATTCGTCTCAAAGTAGCGGATTGCCGCTCCCTTGTTCCACTTTGGCGTAATGTCCGGAGAATCCCCGCAGGCAAGGTCGATCGTCGCCCGAATCATGTCAATTCCAGTAGAGAGAGGAACAAGATGCGTCGTAATACAATCCCCGCCCATTCGGGCGCCAAGCTCAACCATTTTGGGACCATCCCGCGTCAAAATCAGTTCCACATGGGCGGGGCCGGTGTGAATCCCCACCGCTTGAACCGCCGCACACGCCACTTTTCGAATTTGGCTCTGAATATCATCGCTCTGAGCCGTCGGTTGCGTATGTCCCATTTCTACGAAGTGCGGCGTGCCGGTCGTCAGTTTGTCAGTTATCTGGAGGACGTGGGGGACGCCATCCACAACAATGATCTCGACACTAAACTCCGGTCCCTGCAAAAACTCCTCAATGATAACCGCGCCGCTTCGGGACTCTTGCTGCGCATATACATATCCGGCTCGAAGCTCAGCCTCACCATGGCACAGAACCACGCCCCGGCTTCCCGCGTTATCAACCGGTTTCAAAATACAGGGATAAGAAATCTTATGCACCAGGTCTGGTATTGTCTCCGCATCTTTCACTATCACATACCAAGGCCGCATAACATTGTGCGCTTCAAATGCCCGGATCATCTCTCCCTTGTCTGTCGCGCGAACCGATGTTTCGTAATCAATTCCCTTCAATCCGCAGGCTGCGCAGGCCCTTGCGACTGCCCGCATTGGCATGTCCGTCGCAAGCGTCATAATTCCATCGGGGCCAAACTCCTTGGCTGCTCGGGTTATACCCTCTTCATCAATAGTGCTGACGTTGTAAAATTGATCGGCGTAGGAGATGCCTATCGCATTCGGATTATAATCTGCAACCGCAACACAAAAGCCCATCTCTTTTGCTTTCAGTATAGCCGGAAGCTGTAAAATCGAAGCGCCAACAATCAACAGCCTTCTCATACGTTTCCCTCTACCCTGCTGCCCTCTGCGATCACTGCTCGAAGCGTCTCGCATACGTACTCCACGTCCTCATCGCTCAGTCGCGTGTGCAACGGGAGGGTAATCAGGTTGTGGTAATAGTCATACGCATTCGGATATTCCCCACAATCCCCGCCGTAGGCTGTCATCATCGGCAGCGGCTTGTAGTGGACGTTGGTGGCGACGCCGTGCTCCGCCATTTTTTCAATAATCAAATTTCTGGTTTCCACATCGATTCCAGGAACCCGAATCAAATACAGGTGGTTGGAGCTATCCATCCCCTCCACGTGGTGTATCAAATGGCAGATTCCCAACGCATCGCAGACCACTTCATAGCGCTTGATAATCTCTGATCTTCGCTCCAGCAGGCCAAGGTAACGGTCGAGCTGACGGAGACCTATCGCAGCCATGATATCGGTCATATTGCACTTGTACCAAGGCCCGATAATGTCATATTCCCAAGCACCGACTTTTGTCTTCGCCAGAGCATCCTTGTTCTGACCATGGAGGGACAGGAGCTGGTACATTTTGTAGATTTCGGCGTCCTCAACGCTCTTAATATGTTTCCAAGCGCTTGCGCCGCCTTCGGCTGTTGTGAAGTTTTTCACGGCATGGAAACTGAACGACGTAAAATCTGCGATGGCACCGACGTACTTCTTCTGTCCGCCGACTACACGGCTTGCGCCAAGGGCATGGGCCGCGTCACATACAACGGCCACGCGTCCAATGCTCTGCTGTATTCTGCTTCCCAGATCCTTCAGCGGATCGCTGTGATCGTTAATCGGCGTAAACAGGCTTTTCTTTCTCTCTACGATCTCAAAAATCCTGTCATAATCACAAACAATGCCGCCTAGATCGACCGGGATTACCGCTTTTGTCTTCGGGCCGATTGCTGCTTCCAGCTTGTCGTAATCCATCTCGGGCGCATGCGTAACAGGATCGCCGTCTTTTTGAATGTCGACAAACTTCACCGTAGCACCGCAGTGAATTGCAGCAGAGACAGTTGCCGTATACGTATAGGCGGGCACGATTACCTCGTCGCCGGGGCCAACGCCGAGAATGCGGAGATTCAATTCTTCGGCAGCGGTTGCGGAACTGAGGCAGGCCACGCGCTGGCTGTATTTCTTGCTTGCTTCCTGCGTCGTGCAATCCACATCCGTACGGCCGGTCTCGATATAGGCGGCAAGGCGGGATTCAAGCAACTTCGTTCTCGGGCCGGTCGTGATCCAACCGGATCGCAACGCTGCAACGACCTCTGCTATTTCAAGTTCGCTAATATCAGGAGGGCTAAAAGGAATAACACGTCTTTGCATAAAAACCAACTCTCAGTCTTCAATATTTCGATTGATTTGACTATTTGTTTAACCTATAGTGCCATACGCTCTGCTTCCCAGTTTTGAAATGATGCCACTTCTGCCGAAGCGCGTCGATACGACTCCGCATTTTGCGTGATTAGCCTACCATAGTTCAATATATTGTATCAGATTGACTCTAATATTTCAAGAGTTTTCCATATATTAACACGAACAGTTTTCAAATTATTTCGCAAACAGATTTCCTTATTATTTGTACAAGCAGTTTTCGCTTTCCATCATCCATTTCAGTATTTGCAGGTTTGTTTCGGCCAGTTCTTGGAAACAGGGCTGTTCGGAGAACCAGACCGTGCAGGTGATCTGGATGCTGAACAGGATATAGGGGATTGCCTCTTTTTCTGTCTCGGTCAGCTGCGCAGTTTCGTCGTAGCCTTCCAGAATTGCGTGCAGCAGGCCGGGCCACTGATCCCGGTGCTCGGCAAAGCTCTCCGACAGGATCGCCATTGCCGCATAACAGGGGTCACAGAGTCTGGCGCTGATCTGGCTGAGTTCAAAGTCCAGAAAGCCGACGATCTCCCCGTCCCTGACCAGCACGTTTCCCGGATTGGGGTCACGGTGGATCATCTGCTGCGGAAGCTGGGGCCAGAGGCGCTCCAGGGCAGGCAGAAACTGCTGATAAAAGCCTTCGTCCAGCGTGCAGAGCTTGCGTAGGCCGGGAAGGCCCCACGTCTTCATCGTCTGTGACAAATCCGACGCTTCGCAGGGAATGTCAAAGCCCGCCAGGGCGGCATCCAGTCTGCCGATGGCCTGTCCCAGCTTACGCGCAAGCGCTTCCCCGTCCGGCGCGAACAGCAGTTGTTTTTCCAGCGTCGTCCCGTCCACCCGCCTCGACAGGCTGCAGCAGTGCCCGTCCTCGGCGAGGTAGTCCCTGCCATCCAGAGTCTGCACCGGGAGCGACACGGCAAAGCCCTGCCGCGTCAGGGCCTTGGATAGGGCGATATGCGTCCGCAGGCCGTCAAGGTCGGTGCCGACCTTGAAAAACAGGTCGTCGCCGACGCGCCAGGTATTGGCAAAGCGCTCTCCGGTATTCGGGTTCCAATGCGCTTCAACGGGCAAATTTTGCAGGCCCCAAGCCGCGAGCTTGGCCTGTACGGTTTCTTTTGTAATCATATACCCCTCACTCAGCAATAAACAACCCGTATTCCTTTGGCAGTTCCAAAATCCCATCCCGCATGGCATCAACCAGGCAGTCGCGAATCTGCGCTCTTGGCAGGCTGTGAACCGCTTCCATAGACGGGAGGGAATACAGATAGTCGATGATATCCTCCACATTTGTGACTCGCAAACTGTCCGGATAGTCAAAGCGCTCAACGCTCGGGAAGAATCGGCGCAGAACGGAGCCGCCGTTTTGGAGGGTAAAGTTCTTATTCGTATCGTCCCGGAGACCCAACGGAGACAGGATCTCACACAGACGCGCCACGATCCCATGCTCGCCGTAGGTGGCGGCATAGAATTGGCCGTTTGGCTTCAGCACGCGCCGGACCTCGGACAGGCCCGCTTCCAGATCCGGCACGTGGTAGAGCATCATGTTGGCGATCACCGCGTCAAAGCTCGAATCCGGAAAGGGCAGCTTTTGAATGTCCGCAATCGTGTAACGCAGCGGCGCTTGACTTCCCAGCGTTTCCCGTGCGGCAGCCACCATGGCGGGAGACAAATCCGTCAGAATCAGCTCCGAGCAGCGGCGGATCAGCGCTTCCTGCCCCTTCCACATGCTACCGGTCCCGCAGCCAAGCTCCAACACCCTTGCGCCTTCCTGGAATTGATAATGCGAGACGATCCACGGCCCGAAGCCCTGGCGGTTTGTGGAATACTTCTCGTGAATTGAGATTCTCCGCGTCAGTTTGTCTGTGGTCTGGTATTGCTTTTGTACGGTATCAGTAGCATTCATTTCAGCCATGGTTGTCTCATCTCATTTCTTGTTTCGGTTAGGATTATTATGGCAATCGCTGCCAGCTTTCAGCCTCGGGCTGGCGGCCATTGGCCGCCCCTACAGAACGAAAGCGGATGGAGCAGGGCCGGGATCTCTGCAAGGCAATCTACCGTATAATCCGGAATTTCGGCCTCGCAGGTCGGCTTCATATAGATTGCAAGCCCCTTCCGAATTCGGATCGTCGTCATCCCCAGCTCCTTAGCGGGACGGATATCGTTGTCCAGGCGGTCGCCCACCATGACGGCGTGCTCCGGCTTGCAGTTTGCCAGCTCCAGGGCCCGCAGGAAGATTTCCCGGTTGGGCTTGGCGACGCCCAGCTCTGCGGAGGCGGCAATCACGGAAAAGAATCGGCCCAGGCCCCACCCGTCGAGCCGCGCCTTCGTCCCGGGCTCCTGATTTGCAATGACGCCAAGCCGATATCCCTGATCTCGCAGTGCTTGCAGAGTCTGGGCGCAGTCCACAAACGGCGTCTCGTCCTCGCTGTGCCAGGGCGTTTTGCTCAGGCCGAAATAATCGATTGCCTTTTGGTCGCCGTTGTACCCCGCTTTGGCAAATTGGACGCGCTTCTCATAATACTGTTCCACCGTGACCGGCGTGCCGCGGATCATGTCCCGGACGCGGTGCCGATAGGCTTCCTCCTCGTCCACCAGTGTCGAGCCGACGTCGAAGAAAATCCAGCGAATCTGTTTCATTTGATCACTTCATACCGAAGCCGCAGATAGGAATCCCGAAGCACGGAGCAGTCCAGCAGCTTCAGCGGGCCCAATTCAGAAAGCTCCGTGGTGGAAACCAACGATCTGCCGTCGATCAAGGTAGGGGTATCCCTGCCGCCGATCAAGACCGGAGCTACAACGATATCCACATAGTCCAGCAGCTTTTCCCGCAAGAACAGGCCGTTCACCGTGCCACCGGACTGGACGGTCAGACGCTCGCAGCCGCATTCCTTCTTTAATTGCTCCAGAGCGGCCCCCAGAGAAGGACGCTCCCGGTAGATGATATGTAAGTTGTCGGCGTCCACGCGGAAAGCGGGATGAGCGGGATTCGATGTAATCACCACAGCTTGCTTGGAAAGCGCGCAGAAGTACCGGACGCCGTGCCCCGTCAGATGATGATTGTCCAGCAGGACGAAGGATACCGGCGTTTTGGGCGGCATTTCCTTTTCGTTGACGCCCATCTTGTTCTGTACTCGTCCCGTATTGAAGGACCACAGATCGGTGGTCTGCTCGATCTCATAGTATTGATGCAGTCCTTCCCTGACGCCGGGGATCTTCGGGAAATCCCGATCCATGTCCAGCTCGTCTGTGGAGCCGGTGCTGATCTTGCCGTCCACCGACATCAGCATAAATAGTGTTGTAATTGGTCTGTTCATGTGTCACCTCTGTAAACCGGAATACACGGTTCACCCTACAAGCAAAGTAACAAAAACATCGTAAACTATGTGAACGATGATCGGATTCCACAAGTTCTTTCCTTTTTTCAAAAGCCAGCAAAACCATACGCCACAAACGGCCGCAGAGAAGCTCTGGATCAGCATGGACGAAACATCCATGGTTCCGAAACGATAGTATCTGACAAAATAAGCAGGCCAATGAAGCAACACAAAGAACACGGTTGCGTAGAGGATTGCTTTCTGATCTGTGACACTTGCTGCCAGCGCATTATAGCCCCATCCCCGGAATACAATTTCTTCAACGAATCCAACCATCATGATTTTTGCAATTTCCAGCGGAATACTGACCGAAGTATTGATCCAAAAGCCTCCATGCGTCACAAGCATTCCGGCAAAGGGAATAAGCAGGGATACAGCCAGCGCAATGACAAGCGACCTGTTCCAGACCGGTCTGGAAAGCAGCGTGTTTTTCCTGAAGATCAAAAAAGCATTGTGTCGAGAGATCAACCAAAAGGCAGGCGCTACCCAAATCAGGCGGCTAAGAAAAGCATAAATATAGCTGCCACCATTGATTGCCAAATGAGATGAATACCCCCACGCATCTGTTACGATAGCCCATAGAAGGACAAAGCCGAATAGTGACAGAAGAATGCTTCGTAAAGATGGATCTTTTTTCTGAGAAGTCATAGTACCCCCCCACCAATGACGATTCATCTAATTGACACCGTCCATTCGTCTCCCGAAACCAAATACTGAAACTCCGTCAGCTCGATTTGCTCATAGATGCTTGTGCATCATGTACCACTTCTGCGGGCCTTCCAGAACGGCGCTGACCGTATAGCCATGCCTTTTGAAAAAAGCTGCCTGAACGTCTATTCCTGCCGTGCTCGAAAAATAAGCACCTTTCGCCTTTGCCTCCCGCTCTATTTCGCCGAGGAGATATGAATCGACACCACAGGCGCGAAAGGACTCGTCCACCCAGAACACATCGATGTGAAGCGTGTCCCAGCCGCTGACACCCACGATACACCCGGCAATCAAACGGCCTGTGTCGTCCGTGACCACTTTGTTCATATCCAAGTATCCATGACTTCGCGGCGCATAAGTGCGGTTAAAAGCTTCCAGCCTTTCTGCAATCATCTCTCCGTCTTCCTCGTTGCCGGGTTCGATCTCAAACGGAGCAAGATCGAACCGCGCTGCGGAGACTCTGATTTCTTCAACTCTGTTCAGATCCTTTACCAACGTATAGCATTCGTGTCCCTTGGGCCAGTCCTTTACGGTGCCAATGTGCTGATAGCCGTACCGCTCAAAAAGCTCCCGTGCAAGCTGAAAATCAAAGGTATACGCATTCACTATCATGCGGCATCCCATTTCTCGTGCCTTCCGTTCCGCCGCACGGATCAGGGCAGAGCCCAACCCCCGTCTTCGATAGCACTCATCCACCCACAGCCGATCAAACTCGGCAGTTTTGGTTTCGTCGATGTCAAGAACGCACCCGCCAAAGATTGCCCCCCGTTCATCGACAACCTTGAATACAAACCGCTCCTCCCTGGCGTTTTCCTCTGTTTGTACATCTTGAAAGCCCATTTCCCAAATGTAATCTGCGTTGCTGTCCTCACAGGGTCTGATTTGATACTCCATTGTTTTCTCCGTTATTATCGACTTACTTCATTGATACAGTCCATTCATCTTCCGAAACCAGATACTGAAATTCCGTCAACTCCGGCGTGTTCATCACCTTCAGGAGATCGGAAAAATCATCCACGGTTTTGACCGTTGCAAGTTCGTCGTAACTGATCCATTCCATTTGGCCTTCCTCCGACGAGCGGAGCTCTCCCGCCCACCGGGTCGCCTTAAACAGCAGGACGACGTACCTTCCGTTCTCTATGGGAAATTGCTTCACGCCGACCAGACGCGGATCAAGGATCGTCAGGCCGGTTTCTTCCTTCATCTCACGGATCACAGCGTCCACAAAGGATTCTCCGGGTTCCACGTGGCCCCCCGGTAAGGCGTAGCCGCGCCAGTCTTTCTTGACTCTGTTTTGAAGCAGTATCTGATTGCCGTCTTCGATCAGGCACAATACCGTCAGTTCTACATTCTCTGTTCTGCTCATAGATTCATCCTCATAGTTGGTATTTGTCACTTTTTCTGGAGTATATCCAACGTATGGTGGGAAGCCCCGATCAGATCCTGCCGTTCACAGATCGTGAAGTGATACTCCATCCACTTACCAAAAGTCTCGTCGTCCATGGCGTCAATACACGCTCGCTTATAATTCGTCGCCCCATCTGTAGCGACCAGTTTGATTCTTTTCACAGGAACCGCCGAATCCAAGTCCGCAATCTCTTCTGTGCGCACCATCTCAAAAAGATCCTTCGGCTCACTGATACAATGCCAGTCAGAGGTTAGCATATTTAGTTCCAACACTTCATGCAGATGGTTGAGGCCGAATACATACTGTATGACGGTCGGCTCATTCATACAATAAGCCACCATGATATAACCGTCTGGTTTTGTCACGCGCACCGCTTCAGAAAGTGCTTTCAACTTTTCTTCCTTCGTGTAAAGGTGATACATCGGGCCGAGCAACATGGTCAGATCGAAAGAATTGTCAGAAAGCTGAGACAGATCCAGAGCATTTCCTTGGAGTGCTGTGATAGGTTCCGTCCCCTCTAATTTGGATTTCAGTATTTCCAGATTATGATCAATCAGCTCAACTGCGGTCACGTGCCGCCCCTGCTTTGCCAATGTCACACTGTAGCGTCCTGTGCCTGCGCCAACTTCAAGGATGCTTGGAGTTGGAATGCCTTTCAGACATTCTTCTATGTATCTCATAGTGGTCAGGTATTCCACCTGCCCATGACGAGAAAGCAGGCGTCCTTCTTCGTCATAATTGTTGTAGTATTCTTCAAGATAGTTCATAACTTCTTCTCTCACATTTTAAAGTTTGCGTAGGTCTCCAGTGCCCGGTCGATCGTCAGCTCCGGGTCGATGGTCTCCTCGATCCGCTCCGCGCCGACCTGCGCCAGCCACAGCTTGAAGGGCTCAGCCTTCGGGGAAGGAATGGATTGAATGATGCGCAGAAGCTGCCGGGTGGTGGCAACGTCTGTCAGTCGCCGCTTGCCGTCTGCCGCCTTCAACTTCAACTGCTTACAAGTTGTAAGCAGTTGATTGGCACCTTCCGCAAGCATTCGTTTTTTCAGAACCGCCCAATACGTGCTGGCGCGGCGAGCGTCGGGCTGCTCCGTCAAAACACGAACAACGTCGGTAACGGAAAACAGCCATTCTTCGTTTTCCGCGTCCCATGCGGAGCGAATTTGCTGATCCTCAAATAATTGCAGCTTTTCCGATTCCATATTTTTCACCCATCCCTTATCTGTTTTTTCTTCCATTGTGCCAAGGCGGCGCTTCATTGGGGAGGCCGCGATCCGGAAGCGGTTTCTTTCAGCCAATTCCGAACCCATTCGCAGTATTCCGCCTCACCGCCGCTGAATTGCAGGAAGTACACGTAGCACTGCGCCATATAAAACCGGACGGCCTCCGGATCGTATACGCCATGCCGTGAATAGCCCTTCAAAAACGCGTTCTGTTCCGCTTCCGTTTTCAGAAACTTCTGCCCCGGGCGCCTGAAAAAGGCCCACGCAATATCGAAATCCCGGTTTCCTATACCGGAGAGTTCAAAGTCCAGGATCCCGCTGATATGATGCTCGTTCCACAGGATGTTCGCGTAGTGGAAATCCCCATGGCAGAAGCAGCGGACAGCTTCCTGCGGCGGACGGGAGAAAAACGGCTTAAGATAATTCAGGCCCAGAGAAGACAACAGTTCGTCGGACGGAACGTGGAAAAACTTACGATCCCGGACCGGCTCCGATGAAATGGGGAGCCGATGCAGCTCCGCCAGCGCGGTGCCGTATTCCTCCATATAGGAGAGCGAGGAAAGCGTTTCGTTTTCTCCGACGATCACAGATAAGCGATCCCCCGGCAGCTCCAGCGTCACGGAAAAGGGCGTGTCGTCAAAGCCGCAGTCGATCACGCGAGGAAACACCGGCGAATGAAGCTGCGACAGGATCGCCACCTCGTTTTCGATCGCCGCACCCTTCTGCCGGGCGACCTTGATATAGGCCGTTACTTCTTTGCCCTGCCAAAGTCCCCTCGCATGAAATACATCGTTTCCGGCGTGGGGATAACCGAGAATCTCCGTTGGCTGAAAGTTCTTGTAGGGGAGCGAAAACGGATCCACCGTCTCGCGCCATTTTTCCGGGTGCTTCATAGTCGGTTCTTCTCCTTTTTCCAGCGGTTTTCCTTCCGGACAAAGGGCGGCTTCACTGCCTCCGCGGTCAGCAGGCTGTAGCGGTCTGGGCGGCGGAAGGCGTTGCCGTGGACTTCTGCTTCCCGGTGCGCCCGGAGCATGGAGAGATCCAGCTCCGCCACATAGATCCCCGGCGTTTCCCCCGCGTCCAGCAGCAGCATATCCCGCACGTTTGGCTCCTCCGGCAGCCAGGGCACGCCGTCGAACAGGGTGGAATGCCCGTTGCAGTCCGGCTTTCCCGCGGGATAGTTCACCGTGGCAATCGCCAGCATATTCTCAAAGGCCCGGGCCCGAAGCTGGCAAAGGCGATTGATCTCCATGGAGCAGGGCAATCTTTAGCTTCATTTCCCGTCAACCTCCCTTGCTTCTGCGTAACGGTCCTTCCCCCACCAATTTGGCAGCAGCGCCTTCAACGTAACGGTTTCTCTTTTTTCATAATCCACCATGATTTCCATATTTTCGTTTTCTTCGTTGAGTTGATAAAGAAACTCCCTGCACGCTCCGCAGGGCATACCGCTTCCGCCGCCGTTTGGAGCAGAATCACGAAAAGCAATTAAGCGTTTGATCTTCGTCTGACCGCTGTTAACGTACATGTTCAGAGCTGCTACCCGTTCCGCGCAGAGATTCAGTACCCCGCTGCAGCTCTCCACGCAAAACCCGATAAAGATTTCTCCATTCTCAGCTTCCAGCGCGCATACCACATGATGGGCATACACAAAGGGAGACAGCTCCTCGGGATGATATTGCCCTTTTGCTTTTTCATACAACTTTTGCCAAATATCCATCTCATTCTTCCTCCGTCAAACGCCGGTTTATCCCTCTCAATTTGCTGCTCCCATATTACCACAAGCGCCGCCGGGATGCAACATTGACCGCATGGCAATTGCGGATTTCCCGTAGAACACGAATACCAAATAACTGTTTTTCCAGTTGATAATGGCGAAAATCTGTGGTATAATCGAGCTACAGGCGGCATCCGGGGCCCGATTGGGGCCGGGTTGCTGCCTGGGTGCATAAATCAGACTTTTTCCACTTTCTCACTTCATTCCCATATTCTACGTTATGGATGGCGCGTCCAATTTTTGGAAATAGTACTCGCTTAGAAACAAATTGCTGCGGAATCTTCTCATTTCCAGGGGGCGATCGCTTTAAAATGAGCCTGCTTTCTTGGAACCGCAACCAAGAGCCATATTCAGAAGTCACCAAATGACAGGTGATCCCGCAGCACTTATCAAAAAACGCGCGTAATGCCGCTGCCAGATGACATCTCCAATTACCACATGGCCTCTCCACAGCATTTTCTGTCGATCTACGGGAAACACCGGACCGCTTTAAGCAAGGATTACAATGTTTCAAAGGTTGCGATTGACTCAGATAAAGTTGCGATTGGGGTCAGCCGCGTCGTGATTGCCTGCGGCAGGACAGATCTGCACTGCGGAATCGGCGGTCTGACCGCCATCGTGCAGGAATAGTTCCGGATGAATCCCACGGAAAAGAACGTGCTGTTTCTGTTCTACGGTACCAGGGGATCACATTAAAAACAGCCCTCCGCACCGCTATCTCTTAAGAGACAGGGCTTGGAGGGCCATAGTGTTATCGTACCAGTTTTACCTTGGCTTTTTTGCCGAAAAATGCGATACCATAAACGATTTGTTCTTCATATCCTTCCAGTTTGACTCTGTCATAACCTTTATCAAAGATTTGTTTAATTGCTTCATCACAGTCAGCATCTAAGTCATTCTCTGTTGTGGATCTCTTAAATTCCAGCAAAAGATACCGTCTGTTAACATGATCTCTGATCCTCAAATCCAGTCGTCCCAACCCGGCTTCTGTATTTGAGTCGGGTTCATAGCCACGTGAAGCAAAAATGCCATTCAGCATCCCATGATAGTAATCTTCACCATAGTCAAAATAGCTAATCGAATTCCACAGAATATCTGACAAGGAG
This sequence comes from Oscillospiraceae bacterium, assembly GCA_016292255.1. Lineage (GTDB taxonomy): Bacteria > Bacillota > Clostridia > Oscillospirales > Oscillospiraceae > JAFRPC01. Next base: position 25,790 of record JAEEZZ010000010.1, on the reverse strand, counting down.
ATGGATGCAGACTCTTCATCTCCACTCCACATTGCAGTAACGAATGCATCTGCCTTTGAAGTATCAAGTCTTTTCTTAAACCTGTCAACAACTGACTTCACAAACAGTTCTTTGATTTCATTATTGGGAATTCTCAGCTTGATGCTTTTTTTGCCACAGGTCTTATCTGCTTTGGATAGATATCCCGTAGTGAGAAGCACACTCCAGAAATTTTTCTCTGAATCCGCAATAGTATCGTAAGTCAGTTCCTCATTGATATCCTCAGTAATTGTTCCGCCATTCAAAAGAGTCTCAAATTTCTGAGAAGGATCGAGTTTATTGTGATTCAGGAAATCATTCAGAATAGCATTGGAACTGGAGTCCGCCCATGAAGACTCAGGCATCGCTTCTTCATCATCTATTACAGCCGACAAAAATGTGGAAACATCCCAAGGGCAGAAGATCTCAGTAGTGCCAAAAATATATCCATCATACCATTCTTTGACAAGTTCATATTTAGCAGAACAGTTGTAATCATTTAGCATTTTTACGACTTCCTCCTCTGTGAAGCCGAAGTATTGACTAAACTTTCTGCTGGTGACTGAGTAGCAAGCGAAATTGTTTACGCCGGTGAAAATGCTCTCTTTTGTTATCCTTAGACATCCCGTAATAATTGAGAACCTGAGGAAGTCGTTCGTTTTAAGAGAGATGCTCAAAAGCCCTCTTATGGTCCCAAGCATCTTCTTGTAGAACTCTTTGTTTTTTGTTTCCTCAGCTTTTGCCAACGGAACATCATATTCGTCAATAAGAAGGATCACAGGTTTACCATAGACTGCCTGCATCATACGCATCAAGGTTTTCAGCGAATTCTGGACTTCACTTTCTGTAGCTGTCTGATATCTTAGGCGTTCAAAAATCTGGCGATCAGCATCATCTACCGAAGAGTTATCAAGCAGTTCGACATGTTCCTTACATACATCAGCTATGACTGTTTTCAGTTTTGCGTAGGCAAGTTCGAAGTCATGTCCTTCCACATCCTTTAATGTAACAAAAAGAACCGGATACTGGTTCATCCATTCAGCGCAGAATTCCGGATGATTTATTACAATATTTGTCCCAGAAAAAATATTTTTACTGTCGCGCCGAATATCGAAGAAACTCTCCATCATACTCATAGTAAGCGTTTTTCCAAAACGACGGGGACGAGTAAACAGGGTTACCTTGTTCTTTGTTTGGGCTACTGCTTCATACAGCAGTTCTGTTTTATCTACATAGTAAATATTATCACGAATTAATTCATCAAAATTCTCGTAACCAACACCGACTGTTTTTTCCATTAAAATCGCCTCCTTTCAAAGGCTCACATGACGATTGGCTATAAAACACCTATCATAAAATCATTTTAATCGCAACGCTCTAAAAAGTCAAGTAAGAACTTGTTTCAAGAGTGTTAAGCCTGAATCATTCACGCTAACGCCTGAGCAAGCCCAAGCGCCGCAAAAACACTGAGAAAACGAAAAAACAAGCTTTCACCATAGAATGCAAATAAATAACTATTATTCCAGTTGATAATGGCGAAAATCTGTGGTATAATCGAGCTACAGGCGGCATCCGGGGCCAGATTTGGGCCGGATTGCTGCCTGGGTGCATAAATCAGACTTTTTCCACTTTCTCACTTCATTCCAATGATCTGCGGAGAAATCCGGCGGTATTTGCGGGACAATTCTCCGATCCGGGTGAGCCGGTCGGTGCGGGACACGGCTTACCGGGTTCTGCAGTGCAAGGAGCGGTTGATGGCGGAGTTGGGGCGGGAGGCTACGGTGGAGGAGCTTGCCAAGGCGATGGATCTGCCTGTGGCGACGGTCTGCGAAGCGATGGACGCAGTCTCCGCGCCGGTCTCGCTCTACGAGCCCGTCCACAGCGACAGCGGTGACCCGCTGCTGGTGATGGATCAGATCCGCGACCCCAAGAGCAGCGACGAGCGCTGGCTGGAGGAGTTGGCTCTGCGAGACGCTCTGGCCGAGCTCGGCGAACGGGAAAAGCGCATCCTCGCGCTGCGCTACTACGACGGCAAGACCCAGATCGAGGTGGCCAACGCCATCGGCATCTCCCAGGCTCAGGTCTCCCGCCTGGAAAAGGGCGCCCTGAGCCGGCTGAAAAAGGCGATCGTGTCATAAAAACCGGTGCATTTTCGTAACTAAAAAATCCGCCCTTTCTCCGGCTTTTGCCGGGGAGAGGACGGATTTTTCGCTTTGCTCAAAATGACGGGAGGCGGGGGTTCCGGGCCGCTGCCCTGCTGCCCTGCTATTATCCTGCTTCCGCTACGGTCAGCATATTCGGGTTGATCTTTGCGTTGGTATACACAACCCAGTCATGCGCGCTGGAGACGGAATTGATCGAATTATCGGAAGAATTCAGAAGATCCACCGTCAGGACAAATCTGTAATTTGCGTATTCTGTAAATCCCGGGCCCGTGATCACCGTAAAATCAATCTCGGCGTCGATCCTCTGATCCTCCTGCCTGCTGAATGCGCTTTGATTCACGTTCACGACGTATGTAAGCTCATTGCTGCCCGACTTTCTCATCTCACCGGATGCGCCTGCAGAAACAACGCCGGAAATGTCCTTTATGACGACCGAATCCGGATCAAGGTCGATGTAATTTGCCACGTCGGAAACCTCTGAATACACCGCGCTTCCGGCGGCGCCGGTCTTCTTATACAGCTTCAATGTGAATTTCACTTTTTGCGCCGTTGCAAATTCCAAATGCTTGATGCTTGTGGCATCGTAGGTCGCCACGGTCTGCATGGGGATTCGGGTCTGCGTCTGATCGGTGAAGTTTTTCGGATTCACACCCTGCTGACTGTAATTGAAGCTCGAATAACCCGCATCGTCGTATTCATCCCGGATTCCAGACTTGAAGTTGTAGACAAGCTCCGCGCCGTCAGCCTCCTTCACGTAATAGTAATTGGTATTCGGCTCTGACGGAGAAGCGGTCATATTCGTGTAAACCAGACCGTCGGTATGATAGGACAAATTGGATTTTGCCGACACATTTACACCAATATTCGTCAGGGAACCGTCCTGCTTTGGGAATTCCTGATTATACTGCCAGGCCTCGTCAAAATCAATCTGGACTTCGGCAGTTATGGTAGTTGCGCCAATTTTGTTCAGTGAATTCTTGATATCATGTTCATTCAACAGAATATAATTGCCCGAAACTCCTACGAACGAGCCTTCTGCCGGTGAGGCATCCGCACCGTTGATTTTGTATGTTGCAGTCACATTCGGTTCGCCCAGAATCTCCACTCTTGTCCCCGTTGTGTCATACGCCGTCAGCGTAAGGACAAACGCATGGTAAAGGTTGATATTGCCGCTTTGAAGATGCTGCAGGATGAAGTCCTTGTCCTCACTCGTGCCGGAGAGCGTTATCGTCGTTCTTAAGCTTACATCCAGGCGGTGATTTGTGCTGTTAATCTCCAGGTTATTCGTTCCGTTGTTCTTCACATTGATTGTCATTGTCTGCTGATACAAATCGCCCATGATGATATTGGTGATCTCGTTCTCCTGAAGATGGGAAACTCTGAGGGAGGGCAAGCCGGAGCCGCCGGCGATTGCGGCAGGCGTTCTGATCGAATAGTTATAGACCCGGTTTCCGTCTGCCCGGATGCAGAGATAATAGTCCTCCTTTAGCACCGCTTCCGCATCCTCAGCCTCAGAAGACATCTCCGCATTCGCAGGCGCCTGCACCGTCAGCTTCACATTCCCCGAGGCGCCTTCTCCCACGAATTCATACATGGTTCCGTCGATGGTTATGGCTGCATTTGCAGGGACATTCGTTTCTTTATAGTAATACCCGGTTGCTCCTGTGGTGCCGGTCTGTGCGGTAACCGTAAAGCCCTGGGCCGCCATCAAGTCGTAAAGACTTGTCGGCGTAAAACCTGTTCCACTGCCGTCCAGCTTTGTGTTGAAGGACGCCAGGCTGACATTGTCCACGCTGCCGTTGGTATCTGTCGCGGGTCTCAGGTCTGACAGCTTGGAATAATAATACCTGTCAGCGCCGTAGGGATCCACCAGCACGATCTGCGTGTCCCCGCTCAGCTTTGAGATGACCTCTTCTGTGGTATACCTCAGTTGGATTGTCTTGCTGATGTTCCAATTCAGGCCCGTGCCGTTGTCAAGCAGATTCTGCAATTCCGAAACCGGATAAGTAAAATGCACATATCCGGTATACCACGACCGAAGGCTCTCCGCCAGGGTATTGCCGTAATGATCGAAATTCTCCAGGATCACATCCGTGCCCGACAGGGACGCAGACTTGAACCCAAACATCATCATCTTTCTGGTGAGCACGGGGACATAGAGATGATACACGACCTCTGTCGAGTTACTCGTTCCAGGCTTCAAAAATTGTACGTCAATCAGCGAGAACTGATAATCCCCCTGGTTGGAATCCGCATAGCCGTTCTGCATATAGTACTGGTGCGAATCCGTGGAATAATACAGGCCCGCAGTCCTTCCGTCTGCATTGATTACGTAGTTTCCTGTGGCTTCATCGAAGGTACAGGGATACACATGGATCACGTATTTTCCGGTAACAACATCATTCGCATACGTTATGCCGGTGCCTGTATTTGTGACCATTCGAATATAATCGTTGATCAGATTCGTGGAGTTCACCTTGTTCTCCGTGTTGATAACCACAACGGCGAAATCATCCACGCCCTCCGGGAGCGAGCCCATTTCCGTGTAATAGGTTGAAATCTTGTTTGCGTCGTCGCCTTCGGAAAGCGCGGAACTGATTGCCGAAGAAACGGTGCTGCCCGCCGTGGTATACTTGCCGCCCGAGACGATCGCATCCACAATGGGCGTATCCGTGCCGGATTTCTTGTACAACGCTGCGCCGTCGCTTGTCAAAAACGCGGTACTGCCCATATCGGTCACGGGGCTGACATTCACGTGGGGGAAGTAATTCTTCAATCCACCCTCGTCCGCTTCCGTGTAAGTCGTGTTCCCCTTGGTCAGAGTTTTCAGCGTCGACATGGCGGTGCCGTGGCCGGCGCCGGAGCCCGCATCCAGATAATCCGCATACACGATAAAGGAGCCGGTGGCGCTGGTGTTTATTGAATTAAAATCAACTGCAGCAGGATTGTTTTCCGAATGCACCGCAATGAGATTCACGGTTTTGGAATTGCCGTTGCCGACGAAGTTTCCGCACATCATGCCGGAAACCGGGGTGTTTGTGGCCGTCGTATATGCGGGTTGCGTATTGATCGCATGAGCAGGCGTCGTCACACCATTTGTAGTTGTTGCTTTTACCCATTGGTGCGTATAGAAGTCGCAATCCTTTACCTCGACGTTGTAGCCGTAAACGGTTCCGGTGTTAAGGCGTCCGATCAAGCCGCCGCACGGGGTGTTAGTTGCAGATGAAGCACTTGTGCCGACATCAATGACGCATTTTTCCACCTTGCAGTTTTGGATCGTACGGTTTTCATTGTTGCTGCCAATGAGTCCGCCGGCTGCAACTCGTGTTTTTAAATTGTTATTATTTGTGTCAAAAGCAGCATCTTTATTACTGTCATTTACACTAAAAATATTGTATCCATATATGTATACACCATCAATGTCTGTTTTGTATTCGATATAATCCGTATCTCCTTCGGATACACTCTTATACTGTGGATGTATCGAAGTATTTGTATCTCTTGTATCTCCGTATACTCCCCCGGCATAATACATTCCCATTATTGTGTATTGGGGCTTATTATCATTATCAAGTTTACCTGTAACGGTACATCCAACAATTCTTGCGCCTGTATTAGATGAACCACTATTTCTATTGGCATCTTCACCCATAATTCCGCCGGCATATTTCCCATAAATGTCAATATCTTTTACAACGCAATTTTGAATGAGACAGCCGTTTACTTTGGATGATCCGCCCCCAATAATACCACCACTTGAACCGGAAGGATTATCCTTGTTTCCGATATAGTTTGTTTCCGCGTTGCCTCCTTCAATGGTAACATTCCTCAGGATTAAATGCCCTCTGGCATTATCCCCATTATCAGATGGGAGAGTATTACCGCTTTTTGCATACCAAACAGAGCCTAAAATTCCCGCAGTATAGTTATGCTTTACATCAGTTGAAAGCCTATTGTTGATAATTGTATTTTTCATAACACTGGTGCAAGAATCTTTCCCGGATTCATCAATTCCGGTATTAATATGGATACCTGTATTTAAGCGATTTGTATCATACGAGCCAACGAATCCCGCAACACGACCGGAGCCCTCAATTTTAAACCCATCAGCATTACAGTTATTGATATATATCATCACGCCATGGTCAGTATTATTGCCTGGACCATTAGCATATGCTACAAATCCACCTGCATATGCATAACTGTTGATATGAAGGCTTTTAAACATTATATTTGAGAAATTATAGACAGTGGAATCGTAAAATAATACAGTAGGTACAAATCCAGCAGTATTCATTGAGACGCCGTCTCGATTGCCACTCGGATTAGCATTTTGGTCAGCGCCACTACTGTCTACATGATGTGCAGACAAATATCCCTGCAAAGTGAAATTAGAAATCTGATATTTGCTTTCGCTTTCATATTTACTATCAAATCCAGTAGAACTACTCTGCTTTAAATTATTAAACAGTCCTATACCAACCATATACTCGGCATTAATGTTACTCCCAAAATACGGGTCGTCACCTTTTTGATTAAGAAAATACTCTGCATTAACATCAATAACAGTCGGATTCTCTGCTGTTCCATTTCCGTTAAACCCGTAAATCTTCATATTATCATCCAGCGTGTTGCTTCCCAGGAAACCGATTCCACGGAAGCAGTCCGGAAGATAATATGTAGTCCCGCCGGTGAGGTTTACATAAAAAGTACGCTTGGTTAAGGTTCTCGCGGGGTACTTCGTTCCATTGTCATACGAACTCGTGTACTTATAGATAATATACGGAACAGCTGTCTTCTGGTTTATAGTATCATTTTGGGATAGGTTGTAGTCAGCTCCTTTGGTATCATTACCGACAGCATTGTAGCTTGCCCAGTGCGTAGCTTTGAAGTTTGACGTATTGTTATACCCGGTATAACCTCTTGTTGCTGAACCACAATACGAAATATTGTAAGCATAGTCGCCATTATCTGAGGGAGCGCACCCGGAGCCAGACTGCGCGATGATCGACATGATAAACAGCGCCTGACTATCGGGAACGCTGATCGTATCGTATGCTCCGCCGGACGTGCTTTGAGAAAAAGTCAGCTTATTCGTATTTGCCGGGTTGATATCCGGGATCGAATAATTCTTCCGGGTATTATGCATTGTAACTTCAACGGCATTTGCACGGGTTTCCCCGTCGCCATAGGTCGCGCCGTCTTCGCTGAATCCGTAGCTGTCGGTCTCTCTGATCACATAGCCGTTGATGACCCGGCCGACAAAGGGATTGACGTGAATGTGGATGAGATCGTTTTCGTCTGTAAGATTCGTTATTGTTCTCGATTCGTAAGTGACTGTAGTTTCCTCTCCCGTTTCAGGATCTGTAACGGTTTCGTCCCATGCTCGATTGACGGTCACAGTCTGAACATCGCCGTTGCTGTTAACCTTTTTCACAACAAAATTGGTCAAGGAAGCATCATCCACATTTCTGAAAATCAGGCCTCCGTTCACCACACAGCCGACATAACCGCCGACAGTGGCTTTGTAGTCGTTTCCTTCTCTGACCCTGAATTCATTATTATATGTTACATAAACATTATCAATAATATTATCTCCGCCCATGATCTTATTGATCACGGCGCCGTAATTTGGGAAATCCTCATTATAACCATAGGCCATATTCTCGTTAGAACGATAAGAATATTTATCAGTTGTAGGAATATCAACCTCGATGGTCAGATTCTTTACAACGCAGCCATTACTCATCGTGATTAAGCCGCTGGTATTAAAGCGGTCATTATCTCCCGACGTGACTTGATATCTTCCTGACTTATTTGTAATCTTCACACTGCCATCAGAACTACCGCCAACAATGACGCCTCTAAAAGCATATTTACCGGTAGTATCACCTGTAGGCGAAGCTCCAAGTCCTGGAAATGAATCTTCCTTGTTAATCGTAATATCTGTCGTAACAACATAGTATGCGCTTGCAAGATACAAGCTAACCTGTTCGTCACCCCATGTATAGGTCGTTCCGTTTTCCTCATACGTATACTTTGACGTGTCGGTATTATGAGTAAATACAGCGCATTCTGATTTATCATCACACCAATGCTCCGAAATTAAAGAATTTAAGGTTTCCTCGTTTTGGCAGTCCATTTTCGGAAGACGCAAAGAAGATAAATATCCGCCTGTGGTTTTACTCATTGTTGTCGCTACATTGGTCAACTGTGTTCCTGATGTAATTTCATAAGGATGATTATACGTTCCGCAACCATCAGGAAGGCCAGCAACATAAACGTTAATCTTTAACTCTCGCGTTGCGTTTTCTCCGGAAGCAACTGTTGCAGTTGAATATTGAACATAGGGAAGGAACCCGCTGTCAAACGGATAAACGCCGGTTCTTGAAGACGGGTCATTCGCAGGGTCGACAAAATGTGTCTGGTCATAGTACTTCTGTTGCTTGTTCTCATACTCCTTGGAAGTCTTTATCTCCTTGCCGTAGGTAACATTTGCATGATGTACCCCACTTACCCAGTCCAAGTTTTCGACAAAATTATACGTACCCGTTGAATTATTATCAACAGCAAATCGGTTCAGGAATGTTGCCCCGCTGAAAATTGACTTTGTTGTGCCGTATTGGGCAGACAGATCTGACGGTGCGCCCGCCGTTGTGCGGGCATCCAGCTTCATTCTGTCGAAGGAGATCTGGATGCCGTTGCCGGAGACGTCGCCGATCAGGCTGCTTGCAACAACAGCCCCCTGTTCATATTTTGTTTCCGCGGAGGATGGATCTGCGTTGGAGAAATCCTTGCCGCCGCCCGTGCGGACGCCGCTCAGGCTCAGCTTGGAGTTGGTGCTCATCCGGTTGATGAACAGGTATTTCGAGGGATCGCTGATCGTCAGCCCTTCAAAGACGATTTCCTTCTCTTTGCTTGTGGTCAGGTTGCCGCTGAGGGTGCCGTTAATCAGGGCGCCGGAGTACGTGCCGGTTGCGCCGATGCTGCCCTTGAAATGAATGTTTCCATTCGTGCTCATCGTTCCGGAGACATTGCGGAACAAACCGCTATGCATCAGAAAATGCTGCGATGCACCGCGGGTCGTGCGAACTCCGTTATCCGAATTGCCGGTTCCGTTTTCGCTGCCTTCGATCTGATTGTTGTAGAACGTAAAGCTCGCATTTCCGATCACAACACCGGAGGGCGCATCGATCGGATAGTAGGAAATATGCTCCAAATCAAACGTGCCCGCAAGCGGGTTGGCTGACGTGGTTGTAAGGCTTGCAGGGAAATTGCCTCTTATATTCTCTGCTGCATACTGATTCAAACTCCAAAGCAGGAGCTTTTCCCCATCAGACCTCACATTAGCAGCTTTCGCACAGATACCTGTCAGGTTATAGTAGTAGCGCGACTTTTCATTTGACAGATTGCTCTGGTTGTATTTATTCTGATAGGTGTTGCAGCTTGTGCCATTCATGATCAGATCGCCGTCTGTTGTAATCGAAATAATACCATTCTTGCGATTGGAAAGGATATCTGCACCGGTAGAGCGAACAAGCTCGTCATAGTAAGTTGTTGAAGGGATGGTCAATCCTGTTGCAGCAAGTTCGTAGCTATCCTTATGGGTAAGTTCCAGGTACAGGCCGTTGTCGCCGCTATATCCATCATGTACCAAAAGGCCAAGCGAATTTGTAGCATTTGATATTGCCATGCCTGTAATTTTGATTCCCTTTTCAGGTACCGTCCAGTGGCCGGTCGCACACTGAACAAGCCCTGCCGCAAACTTTGCGCTTGTAGCAAGGGTATTTGTTCCAGACAGAATGACTCCATTATTGTTCGTGAAGTTAACGTCGGTTCCGAGCCACTCCATCCCTAAAAAGCCGCCGGAATGGCTTCCTTCACCGCTGGCACAGTTCGTTAATTCCGTTCCGTTGACTGTCACACCGGTCAAGCTCATCGTACCGCCGGATATTTCGGAAATAAAGCCAACGCAGGACACGTCTGTACCTGAAGCTCCAGAAGCGTTAATAATAGCTGCTACTGTAAGCGAGCTTACAGTAATCGTTTTACCGGTATTGGTGATTTTTCCAATCGCGCCGCCAATCGGAATATTTCCAATCCCGCCCGTGGGCGTAATCGTTGGCTTTGCCGTGCCTCCGCTGATGCCGGTATTTCCACCAGATACATCAGCGACCATACCGCCCACAACGTGACTTGACCCGCTGATTTTATTGAAGTTGATGCTTTCCTGCGCAGTCACGTTTGTCAGCGTGACGCCTTTTTCTGCCGCTGCCACGGCACCGCCGACGAGCGTTCCGCCAATCGTTGCATTGACGTTCATCGTACCGTCGATCGTCAGGCCACTGACTGCCGCACCCGTACCGGTGCGCGCGATCAGGCCGTTATAGCGGTGCGCGACAATATCGCCTCTGCCGACGCCGGTTGAAGGCGAGCCATACCCATACCGTTCACCGATTGCAAGATTTACCGTACCGCCGCTGATCGTTTTCGTGTACGTTCCGATCTCGTTTTTATCATCCTTGTAATCGTCACGCGTCAGGCCGATGTTTCCGGTACCGGACAGATTGATCGTTCCCGAGAAGGACAGATTCGTGTTTAAAAGGGCAGCCTTTGTGTTTGTGCTGTCGGCAAACTTCAACGCACCCTTATCCCCGGAATTGAGCTGCATATTCAGCGCGGTTTTTGTGTAATCGGCGGCACTTGTCATCGTCGTAACAGGCGCCTTGACGGTAACCGTATGCGCAGAGGAATCAAAGGTCAAGACGTCGGTTTCCGCATTGCTGATCCGAATCACGCTGCCCCAGGTTGCGATATCGTCGGCATTGACCAGTATCGTCGAGCGTTTGAACTCCCAGTCAGAGCCGGAAGCTCCGCTTCCTATCGCATATACAAGAGAATTCGTACGAATACCCACGAGCTGGCCGCTCTCTTTATATTCTGCTGTTGCAGGAGTTGCAGGCGCCTTAGTAAGATTGGTCGTTCCGCTCAGGCGAAGAACACCATCTGTCAGCACACCTACGATACCTCCGCCCTTATAGGCTGATCCGTTGGCTGCCTCACCCGTAACACCGGTCTCGATGGTTACGCTCCCAACATCCAGCATACTGCCTGCCGTCCCTGCGTTGCCCACCACGCCGCCGAAGGCGGTTGCTCCGTCATAGCCCGCGGAGGACTTGTGCGTCAGAGAAGATACTTGGATATAGGCAGGCTGATTCTCCCCCGCAATCTGCCCGCAAACACCGCCGTAATAGCTGGTGCCTGTCAAGGAAGCGGAGGTATTGGCCGTCACCGTATCGACCCGGAAGCTGTTTGCTAAATTGCTCGCCTGGTAGCTTCCGGCAATCCCGCCGAAGCTCGTCACCGAATTCCCGGTCACTGTGATTTCGTTTGCCCCGGCGGCATTGCCGTCAACGGTAACATTTGCCGTGCTGCTGAGCATGCCGAAAAGACCGCCCGCGGCATTTGCCTTCACGGTGCAGTCAACATCGAAGTTTGCCAGATCAAATGTCACATCCTGGGGCGTCTGGGTCTCGCCGCTGACCGTTGCAGGATTGCTGTAATACCCATACAGGCCGCCCGCGCCGGTGGTACCCTCCACCGTGCCGCGAATGCTTGTGCTGGCGGAAGTCACAACGGAGCCGCCGGCGCTGTAACCCACCAGGCCGCCCGCATAGCCGCTTACTGCCTTTACGCTTCTGTTGTTGTTCGGGACATAACTGATGCTCTGGATGTTCAGAACAGAGCCCGCATTCATGGTACCCACTAATCCGCCGGCATTTCCGGAGGTGCTTGATTCGATATTGCAGAAGGTATTTGTCCCTGAGAGGGTCAGATCAATCCGCGAGCCCTGCTCCATGGTTCCGCAAATCAGGCCGATATCCCCCGGGCCCTGGATGTTGGAATAGATGCTCTGCGCGGCATAATAGGAGTCGTTTGCAAAGCTTACGGAAACCTGCGCACCGTTTTCCATGCTTCCGATCAGGCCGGAATAGTTATAGGTATTCACGTTTTCCTGCGAATCCACATAGGGCGCTGCCTGGATGCTCCAGGTCGCACCGCCTGTGCCGTGTGTAACATGGCTTGCAAACAGCGGGCTGAGGGCAACAGAGCTGGTGGAATCGACGAATTTTCTCCGGATCTCAATCGGAACAGGCACTGTATTATACTCCGCAATGGAGTAGTTGATGGTAACAGAATCCGTCACATACGCAAACAGCGGTTTATCGGTATTAAAATACCACCCATCCCCGTAGGTTGCAGTAATGTAGATCTTTCCGTTGAACGGCCATTGTTCCGTGCCAAGGCTTTGGAAGCTTTCGGAAAGGGTATGGTATTCACCGGAATTGATGGTCAGAGTAATCTCATCCTCGCTGTATGATTCCGCGTGGCTTTGATAATCGATCGAGTAGTAAACGAAATCATTCAGGTCATTAAACGTCAGCTGCGCTTTTCTCGAATTTGCCGGCTCCGCGTGAACCGTCATGGTGATCAGCCCGCTCAGCTTCGGTACGATCAAGTCAAGGGGAAGCACGCCAAGAAGCAGAGCTATCACCAGCACGATGTTGATAACCCTTCTCCCAATATTCTTTTTTCTGCATTCCTTCAGTATCTTCTTCATAGTATCACCGGCTTCTTATTCTCCGTCCGCCACAAATTTATAGTCCACATAACCCGCAATCACGCTGCTGTAATCCGTTCCGTCTGTTTTGTACAGCTGGAATTCGTATCTTGCCAGCTCAGAGGAATCCACTGTAATCGTCAGGTATTTCCAGGTGTCTCCTCCTGTTACCGATGCAGGACCGGAGGGGTACTGATTGAACCCGCTCCAATTGCTCATTTCTGCTGTTGCAAGAGGCGTTGTTCCGCTCCCGTAATTCAGCAAGGCAAATTCGTTCGGCTTCACCTTATCGTCGTCCCACGCAAAATAGAACGTCCCCGTACCGTTTCCGGAGATGATATAGTTATAGGCGTCATAGTCCTTTGTCGTATAATCCTCGTCGCCGATCACGCCTGTCCAGTTGACGTCACCAGAGGCATTTTTGCAAAGACCCAAATATCCGTTTATCACTTCAACCTCACCGCCCGCCACAGACGTCGGCGTCGCTGTTAACCGGATCCAGAAATTCGGCGCGTTGCTCAGAAGCTCGCTCTTATCCATCAGTATGGTAAAAGCATCCGCGCTTGCGGCGCTTTTGTTCAGCGTGTAGGTTCCCGATGCCGGAAGCGTGATGCTGAGCCAACTGCCTGAAAAATATTGAAAGGATGAATCGGAGGAATACTTGATGCCAAACGTCTTCCCCGTAAGATCTGCCGCCTCGGGGGACTTGTACTGCCCCGCAAGCGCATTATTTCCAAGCGCTGCTGCTTCCTCCGCCGTGTATCTTTCGTTCAGCAGCAGCTCCGCCGTCACCGTATAGCTGATGTTGCCGGAGGTATACCACGTGGCTTTATCTCCCTGGGAATAGTTGCACACATTCATTGTGTAGGTGGGATTTGTGGAAAGCGGATTGCCCTGGCCATCCAGATAATCGCTGTAATTGCCGTATTCAATCGAGGTCAGTGTTCCGGTCGTCATATAGTTAGACGAGAACAGGAGGCCCGCTCCCGATTTCGTTGAAACGACTCTTTTTACCATGGTGACGCCTGTATATGAGGCGTAACCAATAAGGCCTGTCAAAATCAAAGCGGCGACAACCATCCAGGCAGTAACCCATGTAACGCCGGCCCTTTTGGCCGCCTTCTTCAGTTTTCTAAAACCTTTCATGGCTTACTCCTTTCTGATGATTTCGAAACCTGATAAAGCTCGCCGTCAAACGCTTAATGCACGGCAGCCGTGATGTATATCATATCCGTTTCCTTGTTGTTCTGAACAACATCAAGATCGTTTACATCATCGTTATTGCTCTTCATGACCCAGCTGATTCTTAAGACATAGGAATGGGTAAAGCCGTCATCAGTCTTCTCCTCTGTGTAGACAGGAATATCCCTTTTCAGCCAGTACACCGGATTCGCAAACACCTGATATGTGTCCGTATCCGTATCATAGCTTCTGGCAGTCAAGCTGCTGTTTGCAAGCGTTCTGCCGTCCGAATTCGCGTTGTTGATGTATCTTCCGTCAATCGGCGTCGAATAATCTTCATAAACAACCGCACTGTCCTGCGTAACAACATTGCCCGAAACATCCAGCTTAACCCTGGCAAGACGGTACATCTGCGTTACACTCTTGTCCTTTGAGACATACTGGATCGTACCGTACGTATCGTCTTGAATTGCCCGGAACACCTGATACTTAAACGCGATATTTGTCGTATGGGCAATCTGAAGATCGTAGGCGGAGATTGCCTTTCCTTTTACGCAGAAAACGTAATCCTTGTAATAGTATGTCGTTCCGCTCTCCTCATAATGAGGGTACGATTTGCTCTCCGTATCAATGTCCGACAATTCAAAGTTGATAATATCCTGCTCCGCACCCGCGTGTCCGCCGGATTTGATTTCAAGCGTGGCCGGGGAATTGATTTTTGTTGAAACGGCCATCTCTTTTTGATATGAAAACCACGCCAACGAGGGAGCGATCACAATGATGGAAGCTGTAAACAGCGCCGCCAGGAAAAGCTGGATCTTTTGAATTCTGTAATAATTCTTCCTTCTTTGTCTCTTTGAAGGCGTTTCAGCGATCACTGTATCAGAAGCATCCTCGGTATTCAATTTTGCAATATCCTTTTCTTTCACAGCGATCCTCACCACCTTACAAAGAGGACGAGAGCCGTCAAGGCATTTATGAGCCTGCGCTGGCAGTACCTTCTGCACTCATGTCCAGCAAAATATAGGATATATATGTTCCGATGCACTGATCCGCTTCATTGTAGTATGAACTGTATAACGCGTAATTTGTATTGATCACGTTAACTATATCCGCATCTGACACATTACTGTTAAAAGTCCCGGACCAATCATAGCTGCCGTTTTCAGGGTTTAACAGGAACCAGCTCGGGTTAGTCTTAAACAATCCGATTATTTCTCCCCGCGCTTCGGCGCTGCATAGACTCCTTTTTCCCCTCAGATTCCTCGCATGTTCCTGCGTATTATCATCAAGAATGATTTCTGCCAGCGTTTCCGGCCACACCCAGTAGATACTCACCGTCGTTTGCGTCGAATAAGATTCTTCCATCAGCCTATAAAAGTCGGAATCCGATGAAATCAATCCGCTGTATTTTCCGTTACTGTCTTGCTCGGAAAAGAGAAGAATGTGCCCGTTCAGAAGCTTTTGCGCGATAAGGCTATCCGGAGATGAATCCGACCCCACAAGCTGAATTCTCGTCTTATCCAGGTCGCCGTGTTCATCATAGCCTCCGGTATATGCATAAACGTAAAATGTAAAACGCGTATCGACAGGGCGGTTCGGTCTGACGACGAACTGGATCTCTCCAGATGATCCGGGGTTAATCCCGCCTTCAAACCCCTGTGCAGGGCCATTTCCGATATTCTTCCCCTTGGTAACAGTTGTCGTACCGCTTGCATCCGTCACTGCCACATCGTCTGTGATCGTCCACGTAATGACGTCCATGTTTTTTCCGGATCTGTCGAATAGGACGTCTCTTACGTAAGTGCCGCTTTTGGTACTGTCGTCATATATTCCGACATGATATCCGGGTGCGCTCACAGCCTCTACGGAGAAGAGGTCGCTTGCCGCCAACACCCCCATTCCGCCGGTTCCTGTCTCCTTATTCATGGTGAACCAGGCGATGGTGGTGAAGGTGATCAGGAAGCCTGCCAGGGCCAGCAGGGTCAGGAGCTTCACCAGGTAGACGCGCTTGAACTCCTCAGCGTTTTTTTTGGACTGAGACTGTTTCTGCTCCAACTTCTCCACGGTGCCGCTGGGGCGGACATGATTCACTTTTTTCACTTCCACAACGGCACCCTCCTTTCGCGGCCGCGGCTGTGCGTCGGCGCTGCTCGGCCGATCAGCCCAGAGAATTCAGCTTCTTCTGCAGCTCCAGCATATGGTTTCTGCAGGCAGTGATCTCGCCCGTGTACTTATTGAACCACTCAACGTCCGCGTCATTGGGTTCCTCCTGAAGAAGAATGGCCTGAACAAGGGCGGACTGGGAACGTGAACGCCTGCGCTCGATCTCCACGATGGTCTTTTTGCAGGTCTCGATCTCTTTTTTCAGCTTGCTCTTTTCGCTCATAGCTAATACCCCTTCTTGTCAATTCCGTCGACGAAGCTTCTCACCTCGTCATAGCCTTTGTCTAAGTTTGCCAGGATGTCGTTCAGAGCGGTCTTGATCTCCTCCAGCCCTTCCGCGGTCTGCACCGGGTAGCGGAGGACGACGGTGTACAGCTCCTGTATGGCCTTTTGCTCCTCCTCCATCTCGTCCAGCAGGAAGAGGAAGGAGGCTGCGGTGTTCATATCCGCTGTCAGACGGCGGTAGCGAAATTCCAGGTCGCCCTCAGCGTTCTGGTAGCTGTCGATGTCCTCCAGCACCTGCCGGAGCATGATGGTGTACTGCTCGTGATAGGTCTCCCGGACGATTTTGCACTCGTCCACATAGAGGGCAATGAAGACCACCAGCGCCAGCGCGGTCAGGATGGCGATGACCACTGCGCGCACGGTCTTGCGCTTCATCAGGTATTCCTGCCCCATATCCCGGTAGGTATACTCGATCATGCCCTTCGCATCGCTTGGTTTTTTCGTTTTATTCATCTCGATCGCCTGCTCCGTCCTCCTGCTTGTTGTTCCGCAGGTATTCCTCCACGGCCTGCCGCTTCAGCTCCTCGATGTGCGCCTCCGCTTCCTTCTGCTGCGCCAGGCGCCGTTCGCTCTGTTCATCCTTGGCGCTCTTCCAGAGCACGGCGATGCTTTTGAGCTCAAAAACGGAGGTGGCGAAGATCAGGATCAGAACGCCCAGCAGGATGAGCTTCCGGACGCTGCCGAAGGAGGCCGCGAGTCTGAGGAGCCTGTCCTTGCCCACGTAGCGGCCGATGATCTGCTCCTCGGAGACCGGTGCGTCGTTGACGGTGTTGGCGTCGCCGCGGGTCAGATATCTGCCGTCGTCCAGGATCCCGACGATGCGGTGCGTGACCACCATCCCCGCGATCTGCGGGTCTTTGCTGTAGTAGCTGATGATGTCGCCCTCCCGGAGATCCGACGTGGCGTTCCTGTCTATGATGATGTAGTCATCCGTGAGGATGGTGGGCTCCATGCTGCCGGTGAGCACCTTGAGCACGGATCTGCCGAATATGTTCACGATGTCGCCCTTCGTCGCCGAGATCATCACATAGACCAGCAGCGCTGCCGCAAGGACCAGCAGAACCGTTACGGCTCCGTCCAGGATCCTGCGAAGGCGGCCATTGCGGGACTCTTTCCCGTTCATTTTCTGATCACTCAACCTTTTCCCCCAGTGCCTGCTTAAGCTGCCGTTCCTTTTCGGCCCTTGTCATGGCCTTCAGTCTGCGCTTCAGGCGCTCGATGGGCCCGACGTGGTACTCCTTGTACAGCGCCTTCATCTGACGGGTAATGGCTGCCCGCTCCTCTGCGGTACGCTTCGGCGGCGTGTAGGGCACCGGCGGCCTGGGATTCTGCTTTGCTTCCTTGCGCTTCTTGCGTTTGAATTTTACGTCTGCAATATACCTGCGGATACGGTACTTGGTATCGGGAGCATACTTTCTGTAGTAGATCTCCATCTTCTCCCGTTCGGAGACGATGAGCTCCTCCTCGCGCTTCTTTTCCGCACGCTCCGCCAGGATCCGCTTGTAATCCGGGTTGTCCGTATCCTTCGGGATATAGCCAAACAGGATGAACAGCAGCTGCATGAACAGCCGCGGGATGAGATAGAAGGGATTCTTGCTGTACTGCTTCCGGATCACGTCGAAGGGCTTGCTCTCGTATACGGCCCGCTCGGCCTTGAGCCTTGCGGCGCGTTCTTCTTCCTTCCGCTGCTTCTCCCGTTTCTGCTGCTCCAGCTTGATCCGGGCAGCCACGACTCTGGGATCCTCGTGCTCCTCGCCTTCCATGGCCTTCTCGGCGTCGGCGATGGTCTGCTCGGAGAGCTTTTCCTTTCCCTCGTCTTCCCCTTCGGCGGCGTCGGCGTCGTCGATGCTGTCGCCGCTGTTCTTGATCCGGTCTGCGATCTCGGAGGCCTTGCCCTGCTTTTCTTCGGCGGCCTTGGCGTTTCTGGCGGCGATGACCTCGTCCATAGCGGCCGCGGCCTGCTCGATCTCCTCGCCTGTAACGCCCCGGATCGCCTTATTGGTCGCCTCGGCGCTCTTGACCCGGTCGATGGACGCAACATCCACACCGGCAGCCGCGCTCAGCTCGGCACGCATATCGGCGTTCTGCTGGGCGATCTTTGCGCGCTCGGCGGCGATCCGTTCTTCTTCCTCGCGTTTCTTGCGGGCTTCCTCCTCCAGGCGTCTTTCTTCCTCCAGCCTGGCCTGGCGCTCCGCTTCCTTACGCGCTCTTTCTTCCTCTTCGGCCTTGATCTCCGCCTTGCGCCGCTCCAGCATTTCCTGGATGCGCTTGCGTTCCTCTTCCTTTTCGCGCCTGACCCGCTCCCGTTCCTCCCGCTTGGCCTCTTCGATCCTGCGCTTCTCCTCCAGGCGCTCCTCGCGCTCGATACGGCGGCGCTCGGCCTCCTCCTCTGCCTCCAGCTTGGCCTGGTGCAGAGCGGCCTTGTGGGAGTAAAGATTCTTTTCGATCTCCAGAGCCAGGTTGATCTGCTCGAAGATCTCGTCCGTATTTTCCGGTATGGCGCGGACAAAGATCCGTTCACCGTCCTCGGACACGTAGCCCACCGTCTCGTCGGCGTGCATATGGAAATTGCCGGTGAGCAGCTCTCTGCCGTACTTCTTCTCCACCTTCGGGGCCAGCTTTTTCAGCTTCTTGGTGCCCAGCTTGGTGATGGCCTCGTCGTCGCCGGAGGTGTAGGAGCGGAACAGCAGCAGGTTGCAGGCGATGACCTTGTAGAGGCTCTGCACGTATTCCTCATCCGGCTTCAGCGCAGTGTCCTCCACGTTGATCTCGTAGCCGGACTTGTCGTAGTTCAGAATATACTGCCAGAGGCTCAGGCAGGCCCGAAGATCCACGTTTTTCATCAGCGCGTTGGTTCGCATGATGGGCGGGCGGACGTAGTTGTTGCCCAGGGTCTGGCAGAGCTCGGAGCCCTTGTAGCCCTCGATGGTCTTTTTCAGCTTTTCCACCCGCTGCCAGATGGTGAGGCCCTGGTCGTTCCGCGCCTCCAGATTCTTGCTGGCGTCGATGGACAGCTTCATCTGCATACTGCCGCCGGCGCCGTCGTCTATGGAGGTGTCGAAATCCATGGTGAAGACTTCCTCGTCCTTGGAGATCTGGGAAAGTCTTTCGTATCTGGTGACAATAAAGATGTACAGGCGGTCGATGAGGGTATTGACGAACCTGTTCTCGTAGGTGGCCAGGCTCTCCTCCTTGTACACGTTCAGCAGCTTGGAGGGGGTGATGGTGCCCCTCTTTTTGTCGTAGCTCTGGATCAGATCGGTGTGCTGCGCCAGGTGCTTGACGGACTCCACGGTGACCTTTTTGGACAGCGCAATGGGCACGATCTCCTCCACGTCCGTGATGGTCCGGCCGGGATTGCGGACGCAGTTGTCCAGATGATTCATCCCGTTTTCGATGGCCTCGACCCAGGATACGTCGATGGCCTTTTCCATCAGTCTGCGGTTCAGGGAGATCGTGGACGCACTTGAAGAAAGCAGTCGATCCATTGTCCCGGCCAGATCGTTCTCGCCGAGCTCATGCATGGACTCCTTGAATTCCTCATACCATTGTCCGTATGTCCCGTTCAATGCATTCGTACCTCTGTCACGCAGTCCGCGCCGTGCAGCTCAGGCGTCAGAACAGCTTCTGTAATCTTTCAAGATAAGCGATGGATTCGTTCATCTTTCCTCTTCCGAAGGACTTGTTGATGTAAACGCAAAGCTCCTTCAGCTCGCCCCGGAGCATTGCCAGGTTCAAAGATTCGAATTTGCGGAAGATTTTCGTGGCCAGCACGTAGTCGATGCCGTCCAGCTCGTCGCCGCCGCAGGCCACGTAGACGGGAACAAAGAGCCCCATCTGCTTGATGATACGGTTACCGAACGCCACACGGAGCTTTTCGATGACCCACAGATCCAGCTGCTGGATCTTCTTCATATTCTCCTGGGAGATCGGGTACTTTTCGAAGGCCTCCTGGAACATGGTGTTCAGATGGGTGAAGCTGATGCAGATCGGCGGCGTATCCGGCGCGTTGAAGGCGACGCCCTTTGCGTCCAGATTGATCGGCTGGGCGCGGTCGTAGACCTTATCGGATATGGCGTAGGTGGAATCGTCGTTGTTGGCGGTGCCCACGTACCAGATGTTCTGCGGGATGCGGAGCTTGCCTTTGTCAAAGTGCTCAGGGTCGGTGCTCCACACGCTGGGAACGATGTCCAGCTCCCATTCGTCCGCGTTGGGCATTTCCAGGATGGACAGCATTTCCGCGAAGTAATACTCGATACGGGCGATGTTCATCTCGTCGAGCAGGATGAAGTTTACGTCGTCGTTGTAGCTGGCCGCGTATACCCGGCGGAGGAACTCCGTCTCGTTGTAGTTCTTGGTGAATTCGTTGAAGTAGCCTAACAGCTCGGTCCTGTCACGCCAGGACGGCTGCACGGAGGCGATGGTGGTATCCACGCCCAGGAACTTGCCGAAGGAGTAGGGCAGCGAGGTTTTACCTGTACCGGAGATACCCTGCAGGATAATGAGCTTGGTGGAGGCCATGCCCGCCACAAAGAGCCTTATGGTCTTGATCTCGTAGTACAGATGCATCCGGGAGCAGGCGAAGTTCCGGAAGCGCTCGCAGAACTGCTCCAGCGTGACCGCGTCGTCATAGGCAGGCGGGACGTAGGTCTTGTAGAAGTTGTCCACGTCCAGCAGCTTGGAGAAGCGTCTCTCGGTGGTGACCAGTACGCCTTCCTCCACCGCAGGCTGTTCGCCTTGCTCTCCCTCCTCGCCGCCTTCGGAAAGCGCTGCGGCGTTGGCGGCCGCCAGGGCCGCGCCGCGCCCTGCCATACCCATCTGCGCCACCTTCATGGCCATGATCTCGTCCTTTTCCCGGGTCATCTTGAGCACACGCCGCTGCAGAACAGCGATTTCCTCCAGCAGATCCTCGTTGCTCACCAGGGAGTGGCGGAAGCGCACGTACTTCCGGACGGCCAGGATGATGAGAAACGCGATGGCGGCATAGATCGCCAGGACAACCAGGATGGCCAGGATGGCCAGGATCCAGCCCAGCGCGCCGAATTGGGGCGAAAACTCTTTGAATATTTTAATGTAGTTGCCGATGTTGAATATCTGCACAATTCCGTTCCATAAACCCGAAAAGATCATGCCGAAGCCGTTCAGCATTTCGGATATGAACGCAAAAAACCATTTCAGAAATGTACCCATACGATGAATCCTCTATTCTTCAGATTTACCGTTCAGATCTACCGTTAGAATCAGCGTTTCTCCTGTGCGTCCTCTTTCTCGTTCGTTCCGGCGGGGGCGCCCTGGCCCTCCTTTTCCTTCAGCCCCGCCAGGTATTCCTCCACGGCGCGGCGCTTGATCTCTTCCTCTTCGTCCTGGGACATTTTGGGCTTTTTGAAGGCGATCAGCGTCACGATGAACTTGTAGAGCTCGATCAGGAAGAAGATGGCCATGGGGATGACGATGCAGATGAAGAAGCCCTTGCTGGTCTTCAGGAAGTTCGCCACCTTGCCGATCCCCTTGAGCTTGACCCCTGTCCATTTGCCCACGATATCGCCAACGGCGACGTCCACCTTATCGTTGATGCTGTTGTTGTCGCCCTTGGTGGTAAAGCTGACGCTGGTATCCGTCTTGTTCACCGCAACGATCCGGTGCGTGTTGAGCACTCGCTTCCCTTCGATCAGCGTGTAGAAGGTGATGACGTCGTCCTCCTTCAGGTCATAGAGATCGTCGATCTCCTTGACGATCACCATATCGCCCTCCCGGAAGGTGGGTGCCATGGAATCGGACTGCACGCTCATGGGCATATAGCCGAACAGCTTCGCGATGCCGTTGTTCCGCTCGGAGCTGAACACGGCCACAGTCACAAGAAGTGCCAATGCGAGGAGGATCCATGCAAGCGTGTTGACGATTACTTTCAGAACTTTTTTCATTTGTTTACCCACCTTATTCTTTCTTTTTCATGATCAGGTCGTTTCGATGATGCGGAAGTCATAGCGGAATTTGATGGTGCCGCCGATGATGTCGTCCACGCAGTCGGGGTCGTTCCCCTCCAGCCAGATCACCACCGTGTATTTATCCTTTGACCGCGGGGTGAATTCCTCCTTGGTATCCCGCAGGACAATGCTTGCCGTAAGAAATTCGCTGTCGCAGTCGCTCTCGATGCCGGTTCCGTTGGACTTGGTCTTTCCGTAGACTGTCTTTTCGCCGTTTTTGTAGACCGCGATGCGGACTGCCTCGTCCACGCCCTTTGTGACGTTTTCGATGGTCAGCTCTCCTTCGTAGGAGATCGTGTCGTCGCCGGCATTGATCAGATAGAAGGTATAGGCGATATAGTTTTTGCCGTTGTGGCTGCCGTTGATCATATCCAGGTTTTCCGGCAGATCAAGGCCGCTGATGTTCGTCATGTCATAGACGATGTCGGCGTTCAGAACGGAGATCGTATGGTCAAAATCAGGCGTCTCGGAAAGGGACAGGCCCTGATTGGACATATCGTACTTATTTACCTTGACCGTGAAGCTTCCGAATTGGTTGTAGAAGTATGAAGCCGCGTACACGATGGCGATGATCGCCGTCAGCACCAGGACCAACAGCCCGATCACGCGCATAAGAACGACATATTTTTTTGTTTCTCCGACGGTTCTTCTCAATCCGACGACATTCTTTTGTTTATCGTCCATCGAAGTCACCTCGCAATTTTACTCGATTCACTGTTTTTCAGTCCTCGCTCTCGACGCCTTCCTCGTCCTCCGGAGGCGCATCCTCTTCGCTCTTCAAATAGCCCTCCGACCGCTTCCGGATGTACCGCTCCAGCGTGTACTTGCCTGCCAGCGAGCCGGAGATGTAGCGGCATTGGGCCTCGTACAGCGCCTCGGCCTGGGCGGCGTTGGCCACGCCGTCCGCGATGGGCTCCGCGCCCAGCTGGGAAACGAATTCCACGATGGATTTGACCGCGGAGGCGGCCCGGTCCGTCTTGCCCAGGTAGCTGATGATCTCCTGGCTGAGCATGACGTAATCCACGGGGAAATCGGAAAGCTTCATCAGCGGGGAATTGTTGCCGCCGAAGCCTGTGAGCAGGAAGTGGAAGCCTCTGTTCCGCAGGTTGGCGATGGCCCTGGCGTGGTGGATGCTTCCCTCCGTCAGCAGCTTGGCCGGCAGCTCGAAGCACATTCGGTTGGTGTCCAGCCCCACGGCCTCCATGCGTCGGATGAGCTTTGACTCGGCTCCCTTTTCCAGCAGGAAGCGGATGGGCATATAGACGGAGATCCATTGGAAAAAGAAGTCACGCTCCCGGAAGGTTCTTTCCGCCTCCAGCCCCTGGGCCAGCTCCAGGTCGAACAGCGTCAGGCACTGGTTGGAGAGCTCCGCCACCTCCCGGAAGTTTTCCGGGATCAGCGTCCCCAGCCCGGGGGTGTTCAGCCTGGTCCTGGATTGGAAGAAGGCCACGCTGCCGGTCTCGATCTCCCGGATCCCGCGGTAGAACATTTCCACCGCCCGGAGTCCGCCCACGTCCTTCTGCAGACGTTCTGTGTTGTTGCCGTCGATCTCCACCGATCTCACCTCCCGCACCGTTCGTCCCGCCGTAGGGGCCGATGCCCACATCGGCCCTGGCCGCTCGGGCCCGGCAAGGAGGGCGGATGTGGGCATCCGCCCCTACGATTTCTTGTTCGCCTGGCCCGCTGCGATCCTGCATAACAATTCAAAAAACCGTTATCTTTCCTTCGCCCACCCCGTCTCCGGCGGGCCGGATGGCCCTCCGGCCGCCAAAAAAGGCCGCCGGCGTGAAAAAGGATACAGTAGCCCATAATTAACTTTATTCATGGACATCATACAATATTTTTCAGCTAATGTCAACCTTTTGGAAGCTTTGCTGGCAAAAAACCACCCGATTTTGGAAAAAAATGCAGAAAAATGGTCGTTTTCCTAAAAATCTATTGACAAATCCAAAAATTTCGTGTAGATTATGTGTAGATAAAACGCTAAGCCTCTTGCAGTTCCCTTTCGAGATTCAAAATCTTGAAAAGAATACAAAAGAGCATTATGCAGCACGTTTTATTAAAGAAGTCATTTTTATATCGAACAATTTGAAAGAAAGGAATGATACTCATGAGGAAGAAGAATAGTGCAACGCGGAAGCTTGTCGCGTCCATCGCCTTGCTGGCGATCTCCGCGACCTCCCTGTTCGGCTCCACCTACGCTTGGTTCACTATGAATAAGGAAGTTAGTGTGACCGGTATGGAAGTAAAGGCACACGCAGAAGAAGGTCTGCTGATTAATGAAGTTAAGGCAGCTGACAGCCAAACTTGGGATGATGCAGCTACTGCTGGTTCAACCACTTTCGCTTTAAGACCGGCATCTACTTCAAACCTGACAAACTGGTGGCATGCAAACTCAAAGAAGTCTTATGATGAAGCAGGTCAGGATGAATTGGGAGATACCGTTCAGATTTCTGATGGCGTTTATTATGCCGATGTAAGCGCAAGCAATACAACTGATATCTCTGATTACACCGCTGTTTATGATGAGGCTTCAACAACTCAGACAAATTATGCAACGGGTAATACAAAAGCCGAGACCCATGTATACTTCAAGGACGCAAGCTTTGGTACTAACAAAAAGGATACTACACATACTACTCCTGATACTTATTATGATGATGGTGAAGGTTTCTATGTTAAGTATACCTACTATCTCAAGTCATCAGGCGATCAGGATTTGGTTATAACTGATCTTAAGGCTGCAGTTAAGGCTGCTCAGAAGGACGGAGATGGAGGAGATACAACAGCTCTTATGAGTTCGCTTCGTGTAGGTATTGAAGTTCCTACATCAAATACTTCTTCAACAAGAGCTGGTTTTGGTATATTCGCTCCTGTTACTGATGCAACCTCTTCTTACAAGGTTACAGGTGCTACTGATGGTACATCACCTGCTACTGTTGCTCCTGTTACTGGAACTACTGGAAGCTTTACAACTCCTACAACACTTAACATTTCGTCAGGTAACCCTGCAACACCCGCACCTATCACTATTCCTAATGTAAACTCACCCGGTATCCCTGTATATGTATATGTATGGTTCGAGGGTGAAGACGGAAGCTGTACTTCTGATAATCTCCAGACAATACTTAGCACATATGACATCGATATTAAGTTCTCAGTTGGTGATCAGGTTTACTAATAACCAACTAAAAAACCTAACTAACTAAACACCCACGTCCCCCGGATTGATATGCTCCCTCTATGAGAGACAGTGAAATAACAAATCACTGTCATCATAGGGGGAGCATTATCATGTCACGAAGAAAAACAATAACACCAGAAGAAAAGATACAGATTGCACAGGACTGCATAGAAGGTAGGATAAGT
>JAEEZZ010000127.1 GCA_016292255.1 Oscillospiraceae bacterium | reverse complement strand
TTTCATTGTTCGGTTGATTTTGTTGAAGAGTTTCCGGGCGATACTTTTGATTGAAGGCCGCGAAGTCTCTGTGGGAAGGATTGTCAAACCAGCGGTTTGCGAATGCTTCCAGTGCCCGCTGCTCTGCTTCCTTCCGTGTGTGGATCCAGGGAGTCGTTTCCAGCTCCCATTCCGTGAGCTGTTCCAGCAGCTCCAGTTCTCCTGACCGGCGGATGATGTCCCGCATCAAAGCCTGCCATTGGCTGAGTTCAATGTCGCCGAGCTCAGTCTGGACGCCGGAACGGTAGCTTGTGACCTTGTCCCTGCCATAGCCGCGGGAAACGGAGCGCCCGGTATAGTGCATGACGCGAAGCTCCCTAGCAGTAATCGCCAGGGCCTCCACGCTGCCGGGCTCAATGGATACGGTTGCGTAGGTCATGTGATACCTCCTGCTGATGAGATTCTATTTGTGCGGAGCAAGCTGCCCCGAGAAAAAAGGTTGGGGGAGCTTTTGCTCCGATCTATGAAAAAAGCGCCAAAAAGAACCAAAGCTCTTCCTGACGCTTGTAAACCGAAGTTTATGACAGAGCAAGGCGGACCGCCGCCCTTGCGTTCTGTGTTTATGTGCCTCTATCTGAAGGGGCAGAAGAAACAAAAAGTGCCCAAGGAGATTCCTCAGACACTGTGATACGTGAAACTGTGATTTCCTCAGCGGAAAACTTGAAACTTTCTACTTGAATTATAGCAGAGTTCACCAATGAATGCAAGCCCTTTCAGAAAGGATTTCGGCGCATAATGCGGCTTGCGATTTCTTAGGGAATGGGGTATAATCATGATATCTGAAGGCAGGAGGAAGCTGCGATGGCACGGAAATTCAAGGAAGCCCGGCAAATGCATAAGCTGACCATCGCCGAGGCTGCGGAGCGGCTTGGCGTCAGCTCAGCAGCGCTCAGCACTTGGGAGAGCGAAAAGAAATCGCCTACATTGGACAATCTGATCGGCATGGCGGAGCTCTACGGCGTCACGACGGATTATTTGCTTGGCCGTTCCAACGAGCCTCACGGCAATTCAGGAACCCGGGCCCTAGCTCCGGAAGAACTGCGCGTCCGGAACGGCATGCCGGTATGGAGCGAACGGCACGGCTGGCTTCTGGTGGACGCGGCTGCAAGCTGCCTGCTTCGGCCTGACGGGGCAAAGCTTCCGCTGCTGAATGCCGGTGAGCTGTTTGCATTGGAGCCGACTTATGCTGCAGCGCCGCTCCCGCAAAGAAGCATGCTTTGTAGAGAAGAACTGAAGCCCGGCATCTCAGTCTGGGTGGAGCCGATTTCACCCGATGCCGCTTTGAGAAACGAGTTGCGCGGCTGGTACCGCATCTATGATACCTTCGCCGAAAACGACGTCGGTCATCGCTTCCCACTCAGCAGTTACACCGCCAGATGGCTGGCATTTACAGAAGAATAGAAGGAACCGCCAATGGACAAGATACAAGCCTTGGATTTACATGCACCCAGCAAGCGTCAGCAGGAATGGGAGCACATGAGCCGCGAAGAAAAGAATCACGCGTTGTACCTCTGACAGGTGGAGCTGCTGAAAACCTTCCTTGCACATCACGCTATTTCCCAAGCTCAGTATGACAAAAGCTTCCTTGATCTTACTGAAAAAATGCAGAAAAAGACAGTTTAGTTTGTTATTCATAAAAACACAGATCTGCGCTTAACAGCAACAATGCTACTTTTCGGGGGAGAAAGGAGAAGAAAATGGCTAATACTGTGTTTGAAGCAACCTACCAAGCCTCCCAACAAATAACAGAAACGTTTGACATGGTCTGGCCTATTGTCGGAGGGTTATGGAATCTGAAAACCGAATCGGAAAGATATTTCATAGAGCATCCGGGTGCGGATGGGAAACAAGCAAAGAAAGATATTGTTCCTAACTTGGATATCCACGGATTTAATGCTAGACGATTTTCAAAAGAAATCTCCTGGGAAAAACAAAATCAATATGTTGCAAAAATACTGCTGATTAACTCAATGGCAATCTTTGATGCTTGGGTTGACGCATTTGTTGACTCATCTCTAAGAAACCTGTCAAAAAATAAGAAGAAAGAAATATGCGACAATGTAAAAAAAGGAGATTTTTCTTCATTAGAGAATGCCATTTCATCACAACCAATTTCGCCATTACAAGGATGCTTTCATTTTACAGCAAAAAGACAGGATGCATATATAGACAAACTGCGACTTATCTATAAGTATTTTAAAACCTGTAGAAATAGTTGCGCCCATGGGGGGATCTTTTCCTCGTCTGCTGAAACAAATTATAATGCTATTGCTGGATTTAATAAAGATGAATGCGGCCTAAAGGAATTCCCAATAATTTTTCATACTATCGCTGGACAGCCGGTCAAGCTCTCCCTGCGAGGTGTAGTTGGCTTTTATGATGTAATGATAAGAATAATAAACCACTACGACCTTGTGGCAGCAGATTATTACTGTGTTGAGAATGAACTGGTGAAGCGGTGCGCTCATTTGAAGAGCGTTCAATTGTCTAGTAACATTCAGAAACGCAACAGGTCAATCAGGCATTTCTTTCCTAGCGTAAATATGTGCCCACCATATTCCTCAAAGACTACTGCTGTATATAATGCGTTCCTTGCTTGCACAGGAAGTACGCCGTAATATATGCATTCGCCACAATTTCAGCAAATGTGCGTTTTCCTAGAATAGAAAAGCTTTCTCAAAGAGAAATGCCCTGCAAATTCAAGTGCCATTCGAATTTGCAGGACGTTTCTTTTATAATGCTTTTGCAAGGATGTTTTCCGTTGAAATAAAGGGGTCATTCCAATATCTTGCGTCATAAGAATCATCCGCGTTATCGCCCAAGAGAAGATAGCAACCAGCAGGAACGGTAACGGGACTGCCGTTGAGGATGTAGGTTTCTCTAGGGCCGGCTGCGATGCGTTTGACCAGGGTGCGGCCGCCGCGGCGGAAGATCACGACGTCGCCGGTGTGCAGCTCCCCAAACTTACGCAGGCCGAGGATGAGGCTGCCTTGGTGGATCGTCGGTTCCATGGATGCCGTGGGCACGTAGCCCAGATAGAAGACGAAGCGGAACAGGACCAGCACCAGGACGGCACAGAAAACCGGAATCAGTATGGGGAGCAGCTTTTTCATAGTTGCCTGTTTCATGCGCTCACCAGCTGCAGCGCGCCTTGCAGCTCAGGCTGCCGGCGCAGGTGCTTTCTTGCCTTGGCCATCCAGGCAGTCACCAGGTTGGGGGCGGCATGCATTCGGGTGCCGATCTCGCCGCAGGTATAGCCCTCCGCCATCAGCAGCAGGGCGTCAATTCCTTTCCGTGTACTGGGGTTTGCACCCTCCCGAGCCTTCCGGATCCCGGTGTGGAGCTCTGCTCTGAGGAGGATCTGCTCAATGGGGTCCGGCACTGCCGCGGTGCCGGGGCGATCCAGGATCTGCAGCTCCGTCGACTCCCGCTTCGTAGCATAGACCAAGGCGTCGCAGATCTCGTTCCAGATCAGTCTGTAGGCGTAGGTGGAAAATTTTCCGCCCTTGTCTGTGGCAGCGGCCTTGCACAGACCGAGACAGCCGATCTGGAACAGATCGTGGTAATCAAAGATACCCATCTGGTTGATGCCGTGGACCTTGTCCCGGATCACCTTGCCCACCAGACCGAGATTGGCCTCCACCAGCTTTTGCTGATCAGTGCTCAGCTTCATGAGGCAGCACCTCCCTCGCATACGACGGGGCGGCGGTGTTGCTGCTTTTGCTTGCGCTGCTCCAGCAGCTTCTTGCTGGCCGCGATGACCTCCTTGCAGTAGTATTCGCCCAGATGCCCGATGTGGGCCTCGGAAGGCGGGGTGCAGAGTAGGTCAGACAGCCACTGGTAGGCTGCGTCCTTGGTCATGAGCCCGGTCAGATAGAGCTGGTCAAAATAGAGATGCGCAGTTCTGCGCAGATTTCGCAGCTCCTTGTTAGCCAGGCTCCCCATGGGGATCTTGGTGCCCTCGTGGACCCGAACATAGGCGTCGCACTTGGGATACTTGGAGCAGACATAGAGCATGGTATCCAGGTGATTGGTTTTGTAAATGCCCTCCGCACTGCGGTATACCACCGGCGCACCGCAGTAGGGGCAGCGCATCCGGCTGGGCTGGAATCCTTTTTTTGGGGTTTTATGATTCATGGTCGGAACCTCCATTCGTTGAAATATAGCAAACCGGCCGGAAGGCATACAAATCACGACATTGATGGCGGCAGCGTCCTGCCCCACAGACGTCATGTTCTGTTGTCTTCCGGCCGGGATGGAAAGGAGCACCATTGTGGACCAGCTCAATGCGCAAGGTCCGTAACGATTCCGCATCCCACTTGAATGCGTCTGCCTCCGGGAGCTCTTCCGAAGAATCGAAAGCCTGGGTGCGTTCCCTTTCCTTGGTTAAAGAATAGCACAGCTTATCGCATTTGTCAATACTATAGGTTAATGTATTTTGTAAATAAATCGTAAATACATAACTGTAGGTTAATTATTGCGTTTTTAAATCAGTCTGGAGCGAAAGCTCCGTCAGACTTCATCGTCCTCTTCATAGTAATCCCGGGATCTTTGCCGCTTGAGGACGAAGGAGATCACCAAAAACGCAATGCAGAGCACTGCGCCGCCGGCGAAGAGAATGATGTGCAAGGTGGGGATGGTGTTGTCCGCTTTGGAGGCAGGCTTGCCGGTAGCGGCAGCTTCAGGCGCTGTGCCGGTTTCCGAAATCTCGGTCGGTTCAGAGGCCGGTTCTTCATTGCCTGTTTCGCTGGCGGGAGCCGCTGTGGCTGCAGTTGCATCCAGCTGGCTCAGCACATAAGAGCTGCTGCCGCCGATTTCCAGCTTCAGGGTCCCGTCGGCGTCGGCAACAACGGTTCCAGGGTACATCCCGGCGTCCGTTTTGAGGGAGAACTGTGCGCCGGCCAGATCGACGCCGAGCCGGATCTCCAGCTGCTCATGCTGCAGCACCTGTAATTCATTGCCTTCGGTGCCCTCCTTTGCGGCAGCGGGAAGGACCATGCAGGCGGCAAGGATAATGCAAGCCAGCATCATGGGAAGGAATCTTTTCATGGAATTCACTCGTCCTTTCAATCGTAGTTTCGCTCACAGTACACGGCCAGTCGATAACGGCCGCCAGTACCGTAGGGGTGGCAGGTCAGGAGGGTCAGAAGATCGCGACCCTCCTGAATCAAAATCTTATCCACGTCTGTCGGGTTGATGATTTTCATGTCTGCGACGGTGTAGTGCAGTTCCTCCCAGAGGTTGGTCAGCACGATTTCGTCCCCGACTTCCAGGTTTGAGAGGTAGCGGAAGAAAATCGCGCCATTCCACCCGCAGTGGCCGGCAATGACGCAATTGGTGTTGACGCCTCCGATCGGCATACTTGTTTGGCTGAGCTGGGCAGCGCCGCGGTTCATGTGGTCTGAGGTTGCGCCGAGGAAGACCGGGAGCTCGATATCCAGCTGGCCGATCTGGATCACTGCTACGGCCTCGCCCTCCAGCCCATACTGAGACAGGTCGAAGACCTCCTGCTGGTAGGACCAGGGGTCTGAGAGACTTTCCTGTCCGGTCTCATAGAGAAAGCGATTGTGCGCCTCCATGGCCAGGCGCAATGATTTATACGGCATCTCCGGAACAGGCGGTGTTTCTCCAGACTGAGTCGGAATCGTGGTCGGATCCACATGTCGCGATGCATCTAATACCTGGTCTTCCCCCTGAGCAGCGTCTCTATAAAAGATCTCCACTTCTGCAGAAACCAGGCTTTCCGTTTGAACCTGATGCAGCTTCGGATAGAAGGCGATCATCAGGCCTGCGGTGAGCAGCAGGACCGCGTTGATCAGCAGAAGCTTACGTTTCATGGCGCCGCCTCCGTTTCCGAATCAAAACGAAAGTCAGTATAGCAGCAGCGCCGATGAGCAGACCGCCAAGCCCCAAAAGCAGGCCCTTGAGATATTGCCGCATCCAGACCGATTCGGTTTCCGTGACCGGCTCCTCTTGCACCCGGAGTTCCTCGGCCGCTTCGTATGGGATCCGCGTACCGCGTACCAGCAGCCGATGAGAGTTCACCCCGTATGGCGTGCATGTGATTAACGTACAAAGATCACGGCCTTCGATTCCGCAGAGCAATGAGGTATCATAAGGCGCGACGGTGTTGATCGCATCGACCTGGTAGGCCAGGACTTGATCCAGGATGTGCAGGTAGAACACGTCGCCCTCCTCCAGCTGCTCCAAGTCAGTAAACAGCCGCTGGCTGCTCATCCCGGTATGGCCGGTGAGAACGCAGTGGGAGCTCTTACCTCCCACAGGCAGCGAGGAGCCCAGCAGATGGCCAACGCCGCGTTCCAGGGTCGCCCCGTCCGTGCCGTGGTAGATGGGCAGGTAG
Source organism: Oscillospiraceae bacterium (assembly GCA_016292255.1). Classification (GTDB taxonomy): domain Bacteria; phylum Bacillota; class Clostridia; order Oscillospirales; family Oscillospiraceae; genus JAFRPC01. The sequence continues at coordinate 29,732 of JAEEZZ010000127.1, read as the reverse complement.
ACATTGATTTTGGAAACCTCTATATAGCCCATGACGCCGTTGCCCTTGAGGTTCAGAAGCGTTTCGTAGGAATCCTCCACCGCGTTCAGGGCGGCAGCGGAATACTGGATCGGTTTCCGGGTCGCGTTGTACCGTTCCGCCTCCGCCCAGGCCTCTCGCAGCGCTGAGTCGTCCGCGGCCTCGATCTCTTCCATATACTCGCTGCGGATGATGGCCTGGCTCTTCTCGTTGACATAGCTGCTGATCAGCGGATAGAGGATCACTCCGACCGCGACCAGCAACAGAAACCCAAACAGGCTCCACGCCAGGATCTTTCGTTTCATACACGACTCCTATTTTCGTTGGGAGCTGCCCGGAATGGGGCAGCTCCCTCTTGGAATGTTGAACTGCTTACTGCTCAGACTTGCGCTTTTTCAGAGCCAGGAACAGCGCCAGGCCGGAGGCGGCGATCAGGGCAGCGCCCAGAACACCGTACATCCAGGTGCCGCGGTCGCCGGTCTTCGGCAGATCGAAGCCCTTCATGTTGGTGACACTCAGGGGCACGACCGCGTGGATGGAGCTGCCGTCGGGATCCATGGTGACAGGCTTGCCGTTGACGGTGGCAGAAGCGACCTTCAGAGCCTCACCGCAGATCTCGCAGATATCGCCGTCCTCAACGGAGATGACGATCTCGATGTCGTTCTTCAGCAGGCTGTAGCCGTTGTCCGTCTTCACCTCAGTCAGGAGGTAGGTGTCGTCCTCCAGACCGCGGATGAAGATATGGCCGTCGGCACTGGGAATAAAGTTGGTGGCGTCGGCCTCCGCCGCGGCGTGACCGGTGACATAGTAGACCTTGGCCTCGTCGTCATACTGAGCCTGGACGAAGTAGCTGTCCGTGGCGTTCCTGACGACGAACTCCACGTTCTCCAGCTTGCCAGCTCCGTCGGAGAACTGCTTCAGAAGGTCGATGCCGTAGCTGTACACGTGGCAGCAATCCTTGAGGGTGTCATAGTAGGAGCTGTTGCTGCGCTTCCAGGTCAGGGTGACCTCGTTGGGATTGCCCTCGTCTCCCAGCACCAGATCGGCGTCGGAATTGACAGTGGCGGCGTAGGTGATCCGCAGGGTGCAGCCGCTGAAGCCGGAGTTGACCATGGTGTCGGCGGGATAGACCAGCTTGGACGTGTTAATCTCCTTAAGACCGGCCTCCGTCATGGAGATGGTCATGATCTCGGAGCTGTTCTCACCGTCGGCATAGCTGACCTGGAACACCTCCACAGAGTCAGTCTGACGCCAGGTGGCGACCTTGTCGGTGCAGGCGGTATCCCGGAAGAACTCCAGGACCACGTCGTTCCGGTTGTAGGTAATACCCTTGCTCAAAGTATCGACAAAGGTGTAGGCGCTGAGATAGGTGGCCTTGCTGGTGATGGTGGGCAGAGTGGAAAGGATCTGGTACTCCATCACGTCCCCGGCGGAGCCGGTGGCGGTGTGTTCGAAGCCGTCGCCGATGTCGGTGGCGCTGCCGTTGTTGTTGCCGGTATCGGGCTTGGACTCCCGGACGGTCTTCTCCAGATCTGGGTTGCCGGAGGTGTTTTTGGGATAGATCGTGACGTCATAGAGCCACTCCTCGCCTCCGTTGTCCGCATTGCCGCCGTTGACCGTGGTCATGGGGACGCTCGCCAGGAAGGGCGTGGTGGTGCAGGTGATCATCTCCGGGACTTTGGTTTCAACCACCAGGTAGAGGCCAAGCTCCAGACCCTCCGCGTAAGTGTGACCGAAGCTGTCGGTCTCGGGCATGGTAGTACCGCCGCTGTTCAGAACGTAGTTCTCCAGCGCCGTCCGGGTCTCGGTGGCGTTGTACTCCATGGAGTACTCCAGGGCGGCGATCAGAGCGTCGGCAGTGAAGTAGTAGTACTGCACGCCGTCCACGGTGTTGTCCGCGGCCTCCACTCTCTGGTAGATGCTCAGGTCGATGGCATCGAAGAACTTGCTGCTGGTGTTGTTCACGGGGAAGCCGTAGAGCAGGCTGACACGGTTGACGGTCTGGCCGTTCTCCTGAACCGTGTCGGAGAAGGTGGTGATGCTGGCAATGCGCTTATACGTGAACTCGACGCCCTTCACTGCATAACCGTAGGAGACGTCGCCGTTGCCCAGGGTGTTTTCCTTGGCGGGATTGCCGAGGATGTCGTTGACGCCGGATTCATCGTAGACGCCGGTGGAGACATAGGAGCTGTCCCAGACGCCGTCAGCTTCGGCCTTGGTGATGTCATACTTGAAGACCGACAAGGAGCCGGTGCGGGTGGGATCGATGGTCGCTTCGGGAGCGGTGGCCGCAAATGCGGCGGGGATGACGGTCAGGCTCAGTGCCAGAATCAGGCACAGAGCGAAGAATCTCTTGAGTTGTTTCATGATGGCAACCTCCATAAGTTTATAGTTGGATTTGTTTTGTGGGTCTGGCTTGCTGAAACGTCGCTTCTTGCTTTCTCGCATCCGGGGACGATCCCGGCTCCAATAGCGCATCAGCTTTTTCCTCATACGCAGGATCCTCTGCGCTTTCTGAGCAGGAGCAGTACGGTCAGCGCAGCCGCACCGGCAAAGATGATTCCAATCACAGTTTCGATAAAACCAGAGCCGCCAGTTTGAGGAAGCTGGAAGTTTGGCATGTTGACAACGGTGAACGATATGTCGATCTCTTCAGCTGTTGAGAGGCTGCCGACATATACAGGCTCAGCAAGCAGGCCATAGCCGGGAAGTGTGGCCACCTCTGTCAGTCGGTAGCGGATGTCTGCCTGTTGGGTTGATACATGCAATCCGCAAAAAGCCGCAAAGCCGTCTGAACCTGTGACAAGCAGCCCGTTCATCAATCCGGGCGAGGTGCAGCCGCCGACAATGATACTCTCGTTCTCCGCACGGGAGAACACGGGAGCCCAGGTCGCGCCGCTATCTGTGGAAAATTCCAAGCAGAAGGTCACGCCGGAGAGCGGCCGATTCTGCTCATCAACCTTGTGAACGGTAATGCTGCCCGGATCAGCAATCGGCTTGTTATGAATCGCCACTGTTAATTGACCGCCGCCGTTCAAACCGGTCAGAACGATGTTGGAAACCGTACAGTCTCCGTTGGTGTCCGCGTGCAGTTCATCGCCTGTGAAGGTTCGTTCGCAAGCCGGTGTGATGCCCCCGGAGGTTGTGAAGGTGATGCTTTCCGGCCAGACGTCTCCAGCCCCAAGGAGCGACAACAGCTCCCGGAAGGCATAGGTGCCGTCCAGCAGATCTGTGAAGGTGTACACTCTGGTTTCGGGTTCGCTGAAACCGGCGTCAGTATTGTATACGTTACCCGCAGCGTCAGACTTTCCATACCATGTTTTTGCCGAGACGCCAACCGCCGTGTTCTCGTGGCGGTAGAGTCGGAAACAATAACCTTCTACATTGCCTTCTGGCGAGGTCTTTCGCATGACCATCGTCCCAGTGAGCGGAGCGTTCTTCACATAGAGCAAGGTCGGGTCGGCGTCCAGGATATAGACAGAATCCCCATAGCTGCTTGTCGGCATTTCGCAGTCGCTGGCAGCCCAATAGCTTTTCACGGTGGAGGAGCCGCTTGACGCCTGCTTGATCCGCCACGCGCCGGTGAAGCTCACCGCCCGGTAGCCCGTTGGAGCCACCCACTCCCGCACAGCCATAACGCCAAGAGGAATTTTGCCGACGTCAAACAGTGCAGAGGATGTATAGCCGAGCGCAAGATGCGCGGCGTCCAGCGTAAAGAAGCCGTTGCTATCCGTCTTAAAGTACCAGGTTCGTTCCAGCTTGGTCTGATCGAACCATGCCGCATTAAAGTAATCTACGCGGAAGATCGCGCCTTCCAGCGAAGCACCGGAGGGATCGGCTTTCTGCACGGTAAATGGAGCACCGTAAACTTTGGTGTTGACAGCGGTAATAGTGTCGTTTGTGACCGTGTACATACCGATTGTGGTGACAGGATTTCCATTCACGTCACCCCAGGCAGCAGTCGCTACTATGCCGTTCTGGTTCTGTCGGATGTAAATATAGGCGGTTCCATTGTTACCAGACGGCAGCGAATAGCCCTGGGCGGCCTTGACCTCTGTTACCTTGATGCAGCCAAGAGGAAAAGCTGTGCTGCTGTCCGGTTTGAACAGCGCATCAGAAGTATAGCCAGAGGCCAGGTGGGTATCGTCAAACTTAACAACGCCATTCGTGTCGGACTGAAAATACCAAGTCCGATTTGCTGCTCCGGTTGGACTGGCTGCGGCAAAAAACTCGACCTGAAAGACTGCACCTTGTATTTTTACACTGTCGGCTCCAGTTTTTGTGATTTTCAATACTTCCGGGTCAAAGGATGGCGTATCGGATACACAAAACACGTTTTCACTGGCATAAGCAGAAACTGTAAGTATTGCGGCTTCGCTTGTTTTCAGATAACCCGGAGGAGCCTTTGCTTCAACCGCATAGAGCACGGTGCCTACAGGATAGAGCTTGGCGCTTGTGGCATTACCGTTCGCATCCGTGATCAGGGTTTCCTCCAGAGTGTCACTGGAAACATAGCTCTTATAAATCGCGTATTCCGCTCCAGCCAGACTATAAAGCGGGTTGCCTTGAATGCACGCCAGTGCGCTGCCGGATGCCTGGATAGTCTTTTTCAATGCTACCGGCTTGCTCGGGGTAAATTCGATGAAATTTACCCCCCAAATGTAGATCTGATTTCCCGAGGATGTACTCTTGTTGATTTGCAGATAGCGCATATCCTCGTAAGTGGCTGCTCCGTTTTTTACGGTATAGTCTGTCATATCTGTAGGCGTATAGTTCAGCTTGGCCTTGAGACGGGCAAGGGTATTGTCGCCTGTCGCGGATCCGCCCAGCAGCTTTTCCCTGGAATATACTTCACAGCGAACCAGAATCTCGCACATTTCTTTATTCACCGCAGTACTGGTTGTTGCGATGGGGAGCCCGTGGAACAAATAATCCGAGCCAAGGCCTATATACCCGATCACAACATTCATGACCAGCGTATAAGCTGCGGCGATGTGCGTTGCGCTTCCTGCGTTTACATCCATGCCGCCCATACCGTTTGCAACAGCATAAATCAGGTTGATCACGGTAAACTCTTCCTGTGTATATTGCGGAATATGCTTCGTTTTCAGCAGCTCCAGCTTATAGCTTGGCACGCCGCTGCCCCGGATGTAGTATGCGCTGTTCGACGTGGAGGCGTATCCGTCTTCCTGGCTTGGCCGAATCGCAAGCCCGCAATAGTTTCCAGACTCCCAGGAAACGCTGTACGGACCTTGATTTGCATACATCGCGCCGATGCAAACATAATGGGTTCCGTCAAAGCTCAGTTCTTTACTGAAAGAAGAACCGGCTGCAGGAAACCATGCGGTATCATTCGCACCGTAGGTGGTGGCTGTATACGCGCCGCCGGCCTTGATCTTGTTGCCGTTCATATCCGCGCTGTGAGCGCTGAAAATGTCTGAATACTTGTATGTTGAGTCTGGTCTGGCGTCCATGGGACTATCCGCGTCCGGATCATCTGTGTCCGGGTCATAGGGAATGAAACGATCCCCGACAAGGCGACAAAGCAAGTGATCTCGTGGCGCTTCCGCGATGGGCATAAGCTGTTCAGGCGTGTTGGACTCTGCTTCCGCTTCGATTTGTTCGTTTTCGACATTCGTTTCCAGCGCGAAAGACTGGAGCGGAAACACGCTGAACAGCATCACGAACAGAAGCAGAAAGGCCACGTATTTGCGGATGCGTAAAATGTTCATGTTTATTCCTCCTGTGTTGTATTTTATGGTGTCGGTAAAAAAGAACAAGAAAAGCACGAACCTTTCGTGCTTTTCTTGTGATACAGATATTTGATTTTCTATCTTGTCATTCCGCAAAGGGAGCAGATGTCATAAGCGGAGTGGTCTACGATCCATTCGCCATGTTGCGAAAAGCCAGTGTGATTACCTTCTTCTGCAGTATCAAGATAGGAATCCATGTGCGCAGACCACTCATCATAGCTGTAGAACACCGCTCCGCAGCGGCAGGTCAGGACAGCACGCCAGTGCCCTTCCTCGTCATGATGTACCCATGCGTGACCAAGGGCGGCCATACTTTCCGTCATTCCGCAAATGGTGCAGGTTTTGCTTCCGGCAGCGGTGCAGGTGGGAGCGGCAGTCTCGCTCCAGCTATGATTTCCGGTGGCGGCGACCGGTTGGGTTTCAGCCTGAGCGCAGCCAGAACAGCTCCGGGTCTCGCTGCCCTCTGCACCGCAAGTAGGAGCTGTCGTTTGCTGCCAAGCGCCCCAGCTATGAACATGGGGCGACTCGGCGGGCTTCGGCTCCGTTGGCGCTGGGGTTGTGGGTTTGGGTTCTGTGGGCTGAGGATCTGTCGTCTTTTCCGTCTCAGTCGGCGCAGGCTCAGTTCCCGTTTCAGATGACTGCGGAACGGTCGTGTCCAGCTCCGGGAGCTCGGTCACCTCGATCGAAGACTCGGTGGACTCGGTCTGTGCTGCGGTCGTATCTGCAGGATTGGAATCCAAATCGATATCACTCCAGTGCACTGTATCCGACGCTAATTCTGTTTCAGTCTGGAGCACAGATTCTGAAGGCAGCAATTGCGTGTTCTCTCCGGCCGGATCCGCCGCTTTTTTGCAGCCGGCCATAGTCAGTATGGTACAGAGGAGCAGAATCAGGGTTACCCGGATCACGCGTTTCATGATGCATCATCCCTTCTGATATAGATTCTACTTGATTACACCGAAAAGTCAAGGGAAATGCAACTTGGTTTCAAGCGGATAAGCGATGATAGCCCCGCTGCGCTTCGCCGACCAGACGTTCGAGAATCTCGAACAGCCGATCTTGTGTCAGCTCTGCGTCCAGCCAATAAACGGCTCGGTATGCATAGCAGCCGACCTCAGGATTGATCGTATGGCATCCCAGTACGCTGCGCAGATTGAGCTCGTTTACAGACTCAAACTGTTTTGAAAACGCGGTATCCTGAATCTTTTTGGCCAGGCAAAATACAATAAGCGGATGCAGCTCGGAAAAAGACAATTGCAGGAAAAAGCCGCGGTAGTAAGCGGCGAGGGATGTGTCGTCGGCAGACTCAATCATAATGCACGCGCTGACCAACTGTCGCGCCTGTCGGATCAGACTCACCCGATCCGATTGTGCCTCCTTTGGTGCTTCTGTCATACGGACCTCCTTTATCTCGCCATGGCCACATGGGTGATGGCACCCCAGATTCGGTTTGTCTCATGGTTTATGCCCAGAATGCGAACCGTGACCCGGGCGCCTCTGGGCGGGCGGCCCCGCTTGGGATAGCTGCACAGACAGTCGATGCCGCCGTCCAGCGCCACGAACACACCGGTTGCGTCCACCATGCTGACCGAGCCGACGTATTTGTTCCCGACAGAATACATTCGCAGCGCACGTTCGTATGGGTTGGCGCCTGCCTGCTTCACGGAAGCGGTTACCTTGATGTGATCCCGGTCAGAGCGATCCACGCTGAGGATCTTCACCAGGATCCTCTGCCCGGGCTGGAACTGCGTGGACGCGTCCAGCAGTCTCTGGTAGCTCAGCTCCCGGATGGGAATGAACACCTCCAGACCGAACAGGTCCGCGAAGATGCCGGCCCGGATGGCGGAGACGACGCGCGCTTCGGCGCAGATGCCCTCGTAGATCTGGTAGTTTCCGTCCCTGTCTGTGCCCAGGTAATACTGACGCCGCTTGGCCCGCATGGCCTCCAGCCGGCTGGCGACCGCGACGCCGGCATTCTGATCCAGCCCCTTGACGATGTAGTCCACCTCGGCACCCAGCCGCTTGCTGAGCATGAGCTGGCGTACCGTGTCACCGTTGCTGCCGGAGAAATTGGCGGGCAGCTCCACAGCCTCCTCCACGGGGATCACGATCTTGAACTCCCCATGATAGATGACTGCCACGGAATGATTGGGATTGCTGGGCAGCTCCTCGATGCCCTGAATGGTACCGGTCAGGATGCGGCCGGATTTCTGGGACTCGACAAGATCCAGCAAATCGGACTGTGCTTTGTCAGCGTCGGTTTCCACAGTGGGACGCTCATCGATGGTGACCACGGACCTAGGCACCTTTCTGGATCGAAACGGCGCAGCACCAGACTGAGATACATTTGGCGCGCTTGGTTGCCTTAGTGCACCGGGATCCGGGGGATTCAGGCCGGAAGGCGCCGCTTTCGAATCAGTCTGGGGCGGAATGCCCCGTTCCAGGGGTTCTTCATGGTTGATCATTGGAATCTCCTCCTTTTATGATGGTTAATAATCTCTCGGCGGCTTCGTCGAGCTGTACATGGTTTTGCGCGCGGGCTTCGAAGACTCGGCCGGCGCGGGCTCAGGCGCCTTGATCGGGCTGTATGTCAGACCGGAATGGGGGTCGTAGTCATAGACTGACACCCGTCGGATCTCCCTGGCCATGGGATGGCGCGTGTAGTCGAACTTCCGAAGCTTGAGGATATTGCAGCCTCGGACGATGCAGAGCAGTTCGTCGTTTGGCAGGCGAAGCACCTCATCCGGCGTCAAAAGGCGCCTTTTGCCCTGGCCCTGTGTCTGTCGGTATTGGGGAATGATCTGCGCCACCGCGATCGTCCGACGGACCGTCATGGTGGAGTCCACCTCCACAGAGATGTCGCCGCTGCGAGCAGAGAAGTACTCGGCGCTCACATCGTCGGTACAACCCAGCATCAGCTGGATGTCACAGTTGCCGATGATTTCGGCCCAGAGATTGTTTCCATACCGATTCTGCAATTGCCCGAGACTCTGCACGGCCAGCATGACCCGGATGTCCCGGGAACGGATGGTGCTGAGGGCGCGGGTGAAGTCTGAACCGTCCGCTGCGCCGCCGATCCTGCCGACATTGTTGAACTCGTCAAAGATCAGATTGACGGGCACATCACAGCGACCGTTTGGATTTGCGTCGGCATAGCGGGTCAGTTTGATGAACAGGAACGAAAAAAAGAGCGATGACAGGAATGCCATGCTGGCGTCCTGGTCGCTCAGGATAATGAAATATGCGCATTTCCGTTTCCCGGGGGCGGTCAGGTCTATATCAGACTGACTCGTGATCTGCTGCACCGCCTGGTTCTGCAGTACCTGCAGACGCGTGCCCAGTCCCAGCACAATCCCCGATCGCACCGTGTCACTGGATTGAGAGAACAGGTTGAAGGGTGCCCGAGCGGGGTGGTCGATTTCCAGCTTCTCAAACAAGGCGGTGAGCTGACGTTCGCTGTACCGGGTCAGCATTTGGTAGACCGCCGGAAGATGCTTGTCGGCCGGATCCCGTGTGCGGTCCTTATCCACATACAGGACCAGCGCCTTGAGCAGGTTGGCTTCGCCGTTGTCCCAGAAGTGGTCGCCCTTGCCGGAGCTGGTATTGCCGATGATGACGTTGGTCAGCACATGGGCCATGAGGGTGTCACCCTGGAGATCGGACATGCAGTTCCACGAGTCTCCATGGGTGGGACTCACCAGGTTGAACACCTTTACGTCATACACGTTTTGGCGGTACAGCTCCGCGGTATCCCCGTAGAGCTCGCCCTTGGTATCCGTCACCACCACAGACTCACCACGCTTGATGGCTTGGAACAAAGCGTTGCGGACCACCGCGCGCGTCTTCATGGTTCCGGATGCGCCGAAGATGGCGATGTGCCGATTCAGTCTGGTGTCCTTGGGCATACAGATCACCTTCCCGCGGGATTCTCCCAGTATGGTTCCCTCCGCCTGTTCGGGCGTCGACACCTCCAGAACCTTTTTCATCTCCTTTTCGGACATCCAGGATGCCGTCCCGTAAAGGCCGTTCTTCGTGACGGTGAAGCCGCGTTCGTCATGGGTCTTACCGTCAAACTTATCATGGAGCTTCACATAGATGAAGATCCCGCCGATGACAGCCAACAGCACACCCATACCGATCAGACCCTTGACCGTGAAGGTGTGTGAAAAGCAGGTGCCCAGATCCCACGACACTCTGGCCATTCGTGCTTGTCCTGTCATTCCGCCGGCGTCCACCCAGTTCTGGTAATTCTCCAGCACTTGCCCGACTATTCCGCCGATATAGAACAGTGCGAAGAGCCCCAGTATGGAGAGCAGCGCAATGAGCAGCGCTTTTCCAAGCTTATGAGTCAAATACAGTCCCTCCTTTCATGCCCAGAGCGCTTTCAATGTCCCCGAGCTCGATAATTCTTATGTCAACCTGATCTCCTAGCATCTGCTTTACCAGACTGACCTGATGTGGGAAGCAGAGGACCTCGTGCCGATATCGGCCGGGCGTTATTCCGCTTCGGAAGCGAATCAGTCTGGGGAGATCACCGTCCAGAAAGATCAGCACATAGGCGCCATCTACAATGGCGTCATACACAAAGCTGCCCAAATTGTAGGAACGTTCCTCCGGCGCAAACATCAAAGAAAGCAGCTGCGCGTTCCAGTCTGGAAAGAGCAATAGCCGAAGCTGTCGAACGCCATCTGCGCTCAGGGGCACAAAGTAGATGTGCTGGTAGATGCTGTCAAACCGAAACTCCACCCTGCGTTCCTTTTCAAAGGACTCCAGCATCCGGACAGCCACGTCCTCGGAGTCTCCAAGCAGGATTGCCGCATTGACCTCCCGTAAGCCGGTGTTCAAACGAGCAAGGGCATCAATGGCCTGTCGTGCTTTGAACTCGCTCATGCCGTTCCATTTCATGACCGCATCCCGGGTGTTGTAGACCGTCATCCCGGTATCGTTCGTGAAAACCGTTCCTATGAATCGCGCATACTGGATTTTCTTCAAATCGTTTCGCTCGACATTCTTCAGCTCCCGGGCGGCATAGAAGCTCGGTCTGGGAAAGTTCAGCCGTCGGATGATATGTCCCTGAAACGCTTCCATCTCCCACGGTCGGAACTCACAGTCGGCCTGCATAAAAACAACTGCCGCCTCAGCAAGCCGGAAGTTTCGTTCCACATGGGTGTCGTCACTTGGCAGCTTGTGATTCCAGAAGGCGGCCATGTAAAACTCCCTTGCGCCGATCCAATCCAGCACCGGAAGACCGGCCTTATAAAACCGGACAGATTTCTTTGCGCCTTTTCCGTGCAGCGTAAGAAGCCGGCAGAACAGCGTCTCCGCTGTTTCCGAGTTGACGATCATCTGCGGCTCGGTCAGCTTTGCCACCAGCGCTCGGTAGACGCGTTGGCTCCCCAGCAGGTACAGCGATTTTACGGCTATTTCGCCAGTGACTGCGAGGAGCGCGCAGAGCCTGCAAAGATGACTGCCCGGGCGAAAGTACACCATCTCAGCTCACCTCGATTTGGAAGTCATTGCGACAAGGTGACTGCTGACTTCGTCGCTTTTTTCGGGCGGCACAGACCGAAAATGTCCGGTTTTCCGCGGTTTTCCGGCCGAAGGCTGATATCCGTTCGTCAAGGCTGAAAAACGGCCGGTTTTTACATATCCTTTTCTGTCGAAATCGGGTAGTTTTCATACAGCGTCACGCCTCCGTCCGGGATGGTTTTCTGCTTTGCCAGCCACTTCGGGAACTCTTCGCGGGGGACGATGTAAAGTTCGGTCCGCTCGCTGTCGGCCGCGTCGGAGCAGTAGTAGTGGCAGCAGTTTTTCGGCCCGTCGTCGGGGAGCACATAGAGGGCTGCAGCGTCTATCACCAACTTGATTTCGATGTTGTCGTGATCCCGCCACTGCCGCTCCGGGAAGCCTCTGTCGTAGACGTGCCGGAGGACGATAACGCAGTCCCGGTATTGCACCGGCTGCTTGTCCCGGAAAAACTCGCTCAGCGCCTGGAACAAAAAGCCCCGGATGTAGTTGACAGATCCCGCAGCCTTTTTCGGAAGCAGGAGCGGAATCCGAAGGCAGAACCACCCCTCAACAGTGAACCCAATCTGCACCGGGATGGTATCCCGGATGATCTGAGCCACGTCCTCCGGTGCGGTTCTTGCTCCGGTGTAGACCGGCAGGGATCTGGCAAAGAGAGTCAAGCGCTCAGCCGTTTCCTCCAACCGGAGCGTCTGCAGGTAGCAGGCCTTCATATTGGATTGGTCGTAGAATCCGCGGATGACATCGACGCGGTTGGTCATGTTGGCCAAGGTGCTGTCGATACGATCCAGCGTTTGCTCAAATCGTTTCATCAGCAATCGCCTCCGTATAAAATGTGACAGTCGGTTCCTCCTGCCCGTTGTAGTCTACAGTGGCAAACAGGCATGGCGCCTTGGGCAGCCGCAGCGAGGCTGCCATGGAGCTGCGGGGCAGAACGATGATGTATTTCAGGTCCTCCTCCGGCTGGAGCAGCTTTAGCAGACGACCCTCGTTTTCATAGATCACCACGATTTCATAGGTGGTGTTCCCCTTCAGAAAAGCGATCTGCGCCGGGTAAGTGGCCGGATAATGGGCCATGGGGTCCACGGAATCTATGAACTGGATCAGCACCCAGACCGCCAGCACGATCCGCTGGTCAGGGCGGCTCAGCGGGTCAATGCCCAGATAGTAACCGCCGCCGGTATCCGAGATTTCGAGATCCCGTTTGAGACCGCGCAGGATTTTCTCCGCCGTCCCCGGCGGCTTGTTCAGAAGCTTTACGACCTGCGCTTTTGGCAGCGCCCCGTATTGGGACAGCCATTTGATGACATGAAGCTCATCCGGCAGAGGCATTGGAACCTCCTCCTTCCTGTTGTTCTTTTTGCCGCTGCCGGAGGATGGCCTCCAGCTCGGCACGGTCCGTAGTGATCAGCTCCTGCTCCTCGCGGGAGGCCTTGATGACCACCGGGACCTTGTTATTGTTCGCGCTGATCAGAGCCTCGCCGCGCTCGAAGCGGGTCACAGCCCGGACCTCGGTGGGCGTCAGCCGCAGCACGTCCCGGACGTACTTGGCTTCGTCAGGCTCCAGATTTAGCAGGATCTTGGTCTTGGAATTGTTGATGATGGCCCGGCCGTACTTGCCGTCCTCCAGGCCGAAGAAATCGGACAGATCCTGTGTGGCTGAGATGGCCGCGCCGCCGAAGCCCCGGATCGTCTTGAAGATTGTCAGACAGAATTCTGCCGCCTGCCGGTTCGAGGACGCGCCGATCAGCTTCCAGATCTCGTCGATCATGACGGCCTTCTTCTTGGTGAGGTCTGATTTCACGCTGTCCCACACGTAGTCCAGCGCGATCATCATGCCCACAGGCAGCAGCTTGCCCTTGAGCTCCGAGAGGTCAAAGACAATGTACTTGTTGGACAGATCCACGTTGGTCTGCCGGTTGAAGCTCTGGGCCGAACCGGTCACGAAGCGGCTGACGATGACGGCCAGCCGCTCGGTCAGCGGGCTCTCCTGCAGGTGCTTGTGCAGATCCCCGAGGATGGGCATCCGCTTCATCTTCGGCGGCGTGCAGGTCTTGTCCTCGTAGACGGATTCGTTGTCGTGGGTGATGCCGAAGTCCGCGTAGGTCTTAATCAGGGCCTCGTCCAGCATCTGCTCCTCCTCGTTGGTCATATCCGGGATCAGCAGATAGAAGAAGGTCATGAGCTGCTGGATCTTGCCGGCCAGCATGGAGCCCTGCTCCATATAGTCCATGGCGTCGATCAGCTCCATCTCCGGGGCCAGCGTGTGGCGGATCTCCATAACGTTGATGCAGTGGGGCGAGCCCGGGGCGATCCGGATGAAGGAGCCGCCGATCTGGTTGCAGGCCCGGCGGAACTCGTGGCCCTTGATGGGTGCCAGAATGAAGCACTGGATGCCTCGCATCCGCATCCGCAGAGCCAGCAACTGGAGGGTAAAGGTCTTGCCTGCGCCGCTGGTGCCGATGAGGTTCAGATTGGCGTTTTTGTTCTTCTTGGTGTTGAACAGATCTACGATGCACAGAGAGTTATTATGCCGATTGACGCCCAGCAGCACGCCGGTGTCGTCCGACATCTCGAAGCTCGTGAACATGTAGGTGGAGGCCGCACCCGTGGTCAGGACGTTCCGCTGGGATTTCTTCTCCAGACCGGGATCGATGCAAAGAAAGGGCATGACCGTCTTCAGCGCCTTTTCCTGCTGGAAACGGCAGTCGGAGACGTACATGTCCATGGATTTCAGCATATCGGACATCTGGCCTTTGCGCCACATCAGCTCCTCATAGCTCCGGGCGGACACCGTGATGAATACGGACAAATAGAACAGATCCTCGTTGTAGTTGGCGATGCCGTTCTTGATGAAGTAGCCGGACTGGATGGAATTAGCCAGCTCCTCGTAGTCGGTGCTGGTATCCTGCATCCCCTTGAGCTTTGTGCGGTTGAGCCTTATGCGCTGCGCCACCTTGTCGATGGCCTTGCTGCGGTTCTCCCGCCGCAGGAACACGTCCACGTCGACGCCCTCACCGGCGTTGACCAGGGAGGACATCCAGCCACCCCGGACCCTGCCCGGGAAGCCGCTGGCCTTGATATAGAGGAAGGCGTAGTAGAGCCCGTCCATGACAACATAGCCGCTGTGCCGCAGGTCGATGCCCCGGGGAGCGATAAAGTGCGCCATGCGGATATGGGGAACGGGATCGACGCCCAGCACCAGCTTTTTCGCGGCCATGGTATCCAGCACCACCCGATCCACCCGGGACGTGAAGGGCTCGTCCACACAGGACCGCCGGTTGAAGAACTGATAGAGGATCTCCGCCGCGGCCTCGTCCGGGTCTGAGGGCTGGATGATGGTGTTGCCGCACTGCAGGAAATAGGCACGGGCGTTCTGCTCCACGGTCTGCATCGTGCCCAGAACCTGGGCGTAGTCCGAGCTGTCGCCCTTACGGATCTCCTCGTATTGGAAAATCAAAAAGAAGCGCCGGGTGAGCGCTTCTCTGCTGCCGATCTCCTTGATAAAACGGATGTATTCCTCACCCTGCCGTTTGCAGGCAGGGTTGTCCTCCCGGGCGAGCTCCTGCCGCACCATGTTGATATGCCGGTCGGAGTCTGCCTTGCGGGTGATGCTCTTGAACTGCAGCCGCATGGGCGAGATCTTCAGCCAGCTTGCGAAGGACGAGATGATCCCAAACTGCTCTTCTTCGGAGCGCAGCATAAAGTTGATTGGCTCGATCTCCAGGATCTTAATATATCGGTGGTCGGTGGTCTCTATGATCCCGTGTCGAATCTCCTTGACCGGGACGAAGTCCTGGGTGAACTCCAGCCGTTCATCGTTTTTGCTTTTTGTGTTTGACGGGTGCTTGCTGTCCATAGCGGTATCCCACCCTTCTGCAATGTAATGTCCGCCGGTACAGCAGGTGGCGGAATATATGTCCGAGGTATCGGAACAGGGAGTCGCCGTCCACGCCCATCAAGGCAACCACGGCCAATGGAATCAGGGTCACGACCATGACCACGATCCGCACCGTGGACGGCATGGAGATCAGCATGAGCTCCGGATAACCCAGGGCGAAGACCAGGATCAGCGCCTCAATGGCGTTTCTCGGCTCGACCATGCCGCCGAGAATCTTGCCGGAGTCAGTGAAGTTTGCGGGGATTGCGTATACGTTGTTGAATTCTTGCTCTTCCATGAAACACTCCTTTCTGGGTAGTGCAATGGCAAATGTCCTTTTTGCGTCTCAATCATGGAATTTGTGATAGCAAAAGGACATTATGAGGGACATTTCTCGTTGACAAATGTCCCTCATGAAACTATAATTATGAAAAAAGACAAGGAGGCAAAACTGTGATTAACTTTGGACATGAAACAGAGGAGCTGGAATTCAAGAAAACGACAGGCGAGCTGCACGATGCTGTGATCGACATGGCTGCGATCTTGAACAAACACGAAAGAGGGACTCTCTATTTTGGCGTCTGGCCCAACGGTGACGTGAAGGGTTTCCAGATTGTTGAGTCAACACTTCGGGACGTATCCAGAACCGTTTATGAAAGCATCCGGCCACAAATCTATCCGCAGGTCGAGAAGATAACTATTGACGGCAGGGACATTATCGAAGTAAAATTCGACGGATCAAACAGGCCTTATTCTGCCTATGGGAAATACTACCTTCGCGTTGCCGACGAGAGCCGGGAAATGAATCCCGAGGAATTGAAAAGCATGATGCTGGAAGGTGCTCTATCTGAAAAGTGGGAGCAGAGAGAAACGGAGTACACGATTAAAGATGTGGACACAGAGGCGCTGAAGGCTTTTTTCGAGAAGGCCACTGCCTGCGGCAGACTTCCGTCGGACAGTTTTGACGAAGAAAGATTGCTGAGCAAGCTCGGCCTAATCAAAAACGGCAAGCTGAATCAGGCGGGAAATGTCCTTTTCGGAAAAAACGGCCCTGTCGTTTTGAAGCTGGCAGTCTTCGCAAGCGACGAAAAGCTGACCTTTTTAGACATCAACCGTCTTGAAAACAATGTGTTTCGGTTGGTTGACGACGCAATCAGCTATGTCAATCGGAATATCCGTTGGAGAGCGGAAATCAAAGGCCTTCTCCGTGAGGAAATCCCGGAAATACCTCAGAATGCGCTCCGTGAAATTATTATCAACAGCTTTGCACACGCTCAGTATGGCGCTGCCTCTCAGCATGAAATCGACATTCATCCTGGGAAGGTCGTAATCTATAATCCGGGCGAATTCCCTGCGATGCTGACACCGGAGGATTTTGCAACGCAGAACCTGGCTTCAATCCTTCGAAACGAGCTCATTGCCAAAACGCTGTACCTTTGCCATGACATCGAATCCTTTGGAAGTGGATTCAAGCGCGTTTATTCCTCATGCACTGAAGCGGGAGTAAAATGCGGATATGAGAAGATGGCATACGGATTCTCTTTCATTTTCTTCAGGAACATTCCTAATACTTCGCAAGTGAACAGTAACACACAAATTTCACCGACTGATTCCTTTACGCCAAGCGAAGCGAAAGTATATGAGCTGTTGAAGCAGCAACCGAATCTCACGAGAGAAGAGCTTGCAGGCAAAATCGGAAAAACCGTAAAAACTGTGCAGCGAGCCTTAGATGGGCTGAGAAATAAGCAACGGATTATCAGAGTGGGGACATCCAAGCGAGGCTATTGGGAAGTGCGGTAATAGACATAAGCAAGGCGGCACAAACCGATGCTAAAAGACTGTCACCCGAAGACGTTCACAGGAGCGCCTTCGGGTGCTTTCTTCGTTTCGGAGATTATTCAGACAGCGGCGCATCATAGTCCACGCCGTTAGGCCGGCAGTAGTAGAGGCGGTCCACGTAGCTGGGCGTGTTGAGTACGACGCCGCTGCCGCTGGTGCAGTGAACCCACATCCCCGTGCCGTTTTCATCGTAGCCTGCAAAGAGCAGCACGTGGTTCCAGCCACCGTCTTCGCTCGGCAGGCAGCCAAGATCCCCGGGCAGCAGTTCCGCCTCTGTGATCGGCGTGCTGTTGTCATACTGACCGTAAATGCCGCGGGTAATGTTTACGCCCAGGGCGGTGTTATAGGTCCAGTGCGTAAAACCGGAGCAGTCCAGGCCGTAGGGTCGGATCGTGCCGGTGGTACTGGAACCGTCTGCGGTGACCAGCTTTGGCGTGTTCCACTCACTATTCCAGCCGGGACCGGACTTGCCGCCCCAGAAGTATGGGACTCTGCCAACCAAGGAGAGCGCCGTTTCCAGCAGATGTTTTCTGACGGGACTGCAATCCTGCCGGGAAACGAAGGCAATCAGCTTCGCGTCCGTCAGCGGGACCATGGAGCCGTCGCCCAGCGCGCCATACAGGGTCATCTTCAGCGAATCTGCCATCCGCTGGATGGCCTCGCCGTAAGTGATGGAAAACTCCATGTACTGTTCGTCCGGGTCGATGTCAAAGGCCTCGTTGATCACGCTGTTGTCAAACGGATGGATGATGAACTCGGCGTATTTGATCGTCTCGGTGCCCGGCGTCACGGTCTCGGTGCCGTTGGGCTCATAATAGGTCTCTGTCCGGGTGCCCGCGATATGGCCCTGGGAATAGATCGGGATCGTCAGTTCCACAGCGGAATAGCTGTCCACCGTGATCTCGGTATCGGTCGTTGCTTCTCCATCGGGACGGTAGTATTGCGAGGTCTCTGTTTCATACTCGTATTGGGGCTCACCGTTGACCTCGCCGGTCTGCGTCTGACGAACGACATGCGTTACCGTGACAGCCGTATAGGTTGTATAGGTTGCTGGAACGGTGACCTCCTGCTCCAGCTCGGTATAGGTGACCGGGAACATTCTGTCCTCGGTCCCGGAGAGCTTTTCGAGCATGTCCTCCTTCGAGGTACCCTGCTGCTCCATGGAGGCGGAGTAGGCCGCCAAGATATAGCAGGTGTCGAAGCCCGCGGAGCTCTGGGCATAGTTGACCAGGTTCTCCATGCAGAGGTCATAGTCGTATCCGTTCTCCTCAATGATGCTCTCAACCTCCGCCATGGAAGCTTCGAGCCCTTCGTTGATGACCACAGATACAGCGTCCGCCATTTCGTTGTAGATCTCCGTGATGCTTGTGTTCTCCCTCGGAGGCGAATCGTCCGACCCAAAGAGATAATCCCAGATGATGCTGGGCAGCGAGACGATGATCACAATCAGAAAGACCAGCATCAGACAGATGCAGACCAGCACCTTGAACAGGGGCTTCCTCATTGCCCAGGCCGCCGCGATAATCGCGCCCCAGGGGCCGCCCGAGGCTGTGCCGACAGCGACCTCAGAAACTGCTGAGCCACCCGCCTGCATACCTGCATGAACGGTAGCGGCAGCAGCCTTGGTAGTAGCCTCCGCACCTTTGGCGGCAGCCTCGGCGCCTTTGGACGCCGCGGCCTTGGTCGCCTGTTTGGCGGCCTTTGCCGCCTGCTGGGCAGCCTGGCCGTAATTACCATGGCCGTCGCCCAGCTGCTGTTTGTCCGGTTCTGCCATAATTTCACCTCCTCGAGAAAGGGCCTCCGAGGATAATCCCCGGAGGCCGCAGGTTTACCGTCTTCGTTTTGGCGCTTTGATTTCGGGGTTCCGCTTCGAAGGCGCTGCGAAGCGGGAGGGCGTGCTGTGATAACGCACGGTCTCCACATTCACTGTGCGGAGCTTGTCGCCGTCATAGACAGGCTTGCCGTGTTCGTAAACAGGCTTGCGGTCCACAGCGGCGTCGCCGCGCACGGCGTACCACTGGCTGCCGTTCCGATCTTCATAGACCTTGTAGTCTCCGCGGGGAGCGGCGTACTGGGCGGTGTCGTAGAACATGGTGCCGGAGCCGTCTTCATGCCGCACCTCGATGCGTCCCTCTGAACGGAAGGAGCCGTCCACCGAAGTGACCTGCGTCTCGTATCCGGGCAGGAAGCTCTGGAACTGGGCGCGGTTGTAGGCAAAGGCCGCGGCATTGGAATCAACACCGTATCCGCTGTCGCCAGAGCCAGGCGCGGAGGAACCGTCTCCCGTGGGTAAGCCGCCGGAGCCGTCATTTCCGCCCAGCGGCGCGCCGCCAATGCCGGAAGCCGGCTCAAAGTCCGGCGTCATGGCATGGGGCTGCATGGCGTACCAGTCGGTGCCATTGGCCGCCTGCATGATCGTGTGGGGGGCGTCCGGCTCGTCGTAGAAGGCGCTGTTGTACCAGAGAGCACTGCCTTCGCCGTTGGTCGCCTCCACCACGCCTTCTCCGACCGTCCGAAGGGTCGTGCCCTCCGGAGCGTCCGGGAAGTGAGCAGCGACCTGCTCCGCTTCGGCGGGGCTTCCGGTGAAGTTCGGCGCTTCATAGAAGCTGCCGGCCTCCGCGCCGCTGGCCATCTGATACCACTGGCTCCCGTCGGCGGCTGTCACCACGGTATGGGGTACGTCGGGCCTGTCGTACTGATCAGCGGAATACATCTCTACGGCAGTGGACTTGCCGTCCGCGCCGACCACGTTGGTGCTGATATGCCCGCCAGTGATCTGCGTGCCCGTGAGCGTCTGATCGCCCAGCTGGGGCATGTAATTGTGGAGACTGCGGTCCGCGATGTCGCCGCCGATGGTACCGGAGTTGACCGGCGACCTGGCTGCGACCGAGGAAATGGAGTTGCTGTTGAGGGTCGCGCCGTTTCGGGCAGCCACACCGCCGAAGGCTCTGGCGACGAAGCCGGCAGGACCGCTGGCTCCCATGCGGGTACCGCCGGTAACCACTGCGTCACGCACATAGGAATTGCCCTTGAACTTGTTGGCAAAGCCTCCGAGGAAACCGCCTCCGGCAGCCGCTCCCGCAGCGCCGGCGGCTCCGCTTGCGACGGAGCTCGTTCCCTTGAAGATGCTTCCTGCCGTACCGCCTCGCCCGCCGGCCACGCCGGAGATTGCTCGGGCGGCCAGCAGAAGCTCCATACCCATGCTGGAACCGGTTTGAGCTACGTTTAAGCCCATAGCCGCCAGGTAGGAATCGAACTTCTGGGCGGTCTTCAGGAAGGCCAGCACGCAGAACAGCCACAGGAACACGTTGCCCATGCCGTTGGTGAGTGCACCGCCGCTGCCGACGAACCGGCCCACGGCCGTGTTGAAGGCCCGCAGGAACCAGACGTTCATGACCAGAAGCAGGAGTTGGGAACCCACCATCCGGCACCAGGATCGGAAGACGTTGCTGGTTGCCTTGGAGGAGCCCATGCAGAAGGCCAGGGGCGAGGTGTAGCAGAGGACGCCCACTACGATGTAGCGCTCCACCGTCTCCAGCAGTAACTTGAAGTAGTTCCAGCCCATAGCAATCTCCAGGATGATCAAAAGGATCAGCCCGACGCCGCTTACGACGGAAACCACGGTGACGAGGCCGCTGGACAGGGCCTCGCCGACGCCTGCGAAGGTGAAGTCCTCTGCTGTCATGGTCACATTCATCAGGGCAGTGTACGGCGCTCTGGCGATCTTCAAAGCCAGCATGAATATGGGTTTGGCGTAACCGATCAGCAGGGCAAAGAGCGCAGCCCTGGCCAGGAGCGACCAGGGATTCTCGGCCTCCGTGACCGGCCCGCCGAATACCCGGAACAGCTGCCAGACCGTGATCAGAAACAGCAGGGCCCAGGCCGTATACTGCATGATGCTGAACGCTTTGGTGACGAAGGGGAAGTACTCCTCCATCGCCGTCATGTCTGTGCCGAGGGCGTCAAGAAACAGGGCGGACACCGCGTCCATCAAGCCGGTGATCGTCTCGCTGATCCAGTCGATGATGCCCTCGAAGATCCAGTCAAGCAAAGGAAATCACCTCCTTGCTTTTGCCTGCCGAATCAGCCGGTGTAGCTGCCGCCTGCGATGAGCGGCTGCAGATAGGCCACGATGAAGCCCAGCATGTTGAGGATCAGCCAGGTGATCACGACCCGCTTGACCCAGGCGGTGGCTTCGTCCACGGCCCGCTGGTTCCTCGACACCATGCGGACGACCAGGGCGATGGCCGCCACGGTCACTGCCACAATGGTGGAGATTCCAACGATCTGACCGTAGACGTCTCGCATAATGGTGGAGAACCGATCCCAGATCGTGTCCGCCAGCACCGGCGAGATGGAAACGATCAGCGCCGCCGCGACTGCTACCATAGACCAGTAGGCCGTCTGCAGGTGCCTCTTTCTTTCCAGCTTGTTAACCATTTTCACTACCTCCTTCCACGAGAATGGCAAAGCAAAACGCCGCCTCCGAAGAAGCGGCGTTTCGTTCGTCCCATTTTTGGACGATACTATTTTAGCACATTCGTTTTTGCGTGTCATTAGCACAGCTCTGCCAACTTTGTGCCATTTGTTCCTAGAACATAATAAAAAAGAAAACTATCACCTTTCCCATAAAAATTTTGATTTTCTTATGCAAATTAAAAAAATTTTTCATTAAAAATCACGAAAAAAGCGCAATACTGTTGCAAATCAGTCTCTTTAATTGTTATTACATATGACCAAGGCTGCTACCATATCAAAACTTTATTATCGAAAACAACATTACATGCACGAGAATAATTCATGCATAAGTTAGGTTGCTGCGCAATCAAAAAAAGAAAAGAGGATTATGGAATGAGTATTATTAAGTCGTTTTCTGTTGGCGATGGGGACATGTTTTATATCCTGCACAATAGTGATAATTTTACAATTATTGATTGCTGTATGGATGATGAAAACAGGGCCGATATCACTTCAGAAATCAAAACAGAAGGTGGCAACAAAGGAATCAGGCGCTTTATTTCAACGCATCCGGACAAGGATCACTTGAAAGGATTAAAATATTTGGATGAGAAGTTTGGAGTCGTAAACTTTTATTGTGTAAAAAACGCAGCTGTAAAAGAGAACAAAAACGAAGACTTCGTGCATTATTGCACTCTACGGGATGGCAAATCGGCGTTTTTTGTTTATAAAGGCTGCTCACGCAAATGGATGAATATTAGTGATGATGAACGCGGATGCGCAGGGATAAATTTCCAATGGCCAATAACATCAAATCAAAATTATAAAGATGCTCTGGATCAAGTAAAAAACGGCAATGGATTTAATAACATATCACCGATTTTTACCTATTCAGTAAACGAAGGTGTCGTTGTAATGTGGATGGGTGATATTGAGCATGATTTCTTGGAATTGGTTAAGGACACTATAAAATGGCCAAAGGTTGATATCCTTTTTGCACCACATCATGGTAGAGAATCTGGAAGAGTATCAAGTGATGTGCTAAAAAAACTTGACCCTCAAATCATTGTTATAGGTGAAGCCCCCTCCAAACACTTGTATTATTACTCGGATTACAATACGATTAAGCAAAATAGTGCGGGGGACATTATATTTGAATGCGCTGGAGATAAGGTGCATGTTTATGTTTCGGAAGCTAATTACCCATATGACACTTCATTCTTAACAGAAGAAAAGGGAAGAAACGATTCTTTTGGTTCCTACTTGGGATCATTTACGGTTCATAAGTAAATGATATCCACGTAACAGTAACATAATTTGAGGAGGAAAAATGGAAATTAAGGTCCCATTTTACCATATTGTTAATATGCTTCTGGCCGGCTTAGTCCTAATAACAGGTGGAATCTTTTTGTTCCCCGATGCAGCAAGCAATATGTTTAGCAATGTTATACTCAAAGTATTCTCCACATCTGAGGTCATACCGATTATCTGTTTTGTTGCTATTTCATATGAAACGGGTTTGATTATCAATAGAATTGGTTCTGTCCTAATAGAAACGATACTTAAGAAGCTGCACTGGATTCCATATAATGATGACTATGTGAAGTTTAATAAAAAGAAAAACAAAAATCCCATTATGCATACGCTTTCGCGTGAATACGCTCTATCGCGGACTGGCATAGCAGTGTTCTTGGCGCTCGCAATTATGGCGCTATTTAGCGCTACAAAACTTGCTGCAATTCCGTTTGTGTTAATTGCAATAATATTCTATACTTCTTGCAGGAAGCATGCAAAGAAAATAATCGCAATAATGAATGAACCCGAAGAGAACAATAATGCTGTGAAGGCATAGAAACTACTAATACTACCGCCAAAAGCCAGTTACGATTCACCAGATCGTATCTGGCTTTTCCTCAAGAAGTGAGTTTTGCAAAACCTTACTATTCTGCTGATGATATCTTTTCCTTCAGCGATTTTATAATATTTTCGAATCTTACAATTAGGTCGTCATAAGTCATTATATCACATGCGAAGGACTGTAATAAAGGGGGGGACTTTCTGCATATGTCCTAGATCGCTTTCAAAAACCTTGGGTACTGCGCTTTTCATAAGAAGGCTCCATTTTCACTCACATTCATACGGTTTTCATTGTTGCGGTTGTTTTCCTTTATTTTGCTCGTTTGATAGTATTTTCCGTGGACATCAGTACTTTTTGATGATAGAATTGGGATGGTTGTGTGGAGCAGGTCGTTTATGGCAAGTATGGTGTCTTCCGGAGAAGATCGCACCTCCAACACAAACACAACTGAAATGAATGTTACTCAACAGATAGTTGCTTGCAAAATGCAGTTTCAGCATTTATTCTGGGATCATCACCAAAACCAATAAAGGAGAGATATTCAATGGATTATGAGAAAACCGGGCGATTGATCCGAAGAAAGCGGAAAGCTCTGGGTCTGACACAGCTGCAGCTTTCGGAAGCTGTCCTTGTTACGCCGCAGGCTGTCAGTCTGTGGGAAAAAGGAAACCGTTTTCCCGATGCGGCTGCTCAAATCATGTTGTTTCAAGTGTTGGGCCTGAATCCGGTGGAGCTGCTTACAGGGCTGGAGATGTACGATGAAGAGTTGAAGCAAGGCATCGCAGCGCACATGCGTCGGATTGACGAAAAAGCCTTTGTCGCAGGAAGCGCTATTGATGAAGACGGAAATGAAGAATACCTGAACCTGTCATCCTATATGCTGGCCATGCCGGGCAGATACGGCAGCCCGTCCGACACGTGGATCCCGTACACGGATTTTTATAATGTAGCGCCGGTGCCGGAACGGGAAGAAAAGCATGCCCTGACCGCATCGCCCTATGATCCCTCGATGGTCTATCTCAACCGCCATCACGCCATCCTTGTCATTCCCGTGGAGATTTTGGAGAAGATGGGCAATCCGTTGTTCTTCAACATCATTCAAAATAAGGACGCTGGATGGATAGGATTTCAGTTCCCGGAGGAACCGGATCAGGGAGAAATTGATATTCCCCCAGCTGTGTACAGCGGAGAATGGTTGGGCGTCCGTGTCTTAGGGGGCGAATTTGGAAGAGCACTTTGTAAAGAAATGGGCATCCGCAGGGGGAAAGACCTGATTTCGGTGGAGCCGGTGCTCTTGTGCAGCCAAAACGCGGTGGTCCTCCCACTGGATCGCGCAAAGCGCGTGCATGTGGATATGGATGATTCGCGCTTCCTGCTTCCAATGTGGCAGTATGAGGAAATCTGGGCTGAAGACGAAGATCCTGAGGGGGAAGAATCATCACAGGACGAGACTTTGGAGGCATATCCCGAAATATAAATACACCAATATAAATATTTTTCAAGCGACATTTGCAAGAACCATATAACTTTCTAAAGCGAGTTTTCAATATAGCACCAGTTTTTTCGACTTTTGTAACAATAAAAGCCCAGAGACTCAGGAGCAGAAAGATTCCTAAGGCTCTGGGCTTCATACCTCGGGGCTCAGATGTACAATAATTTCTGGTTGTTTTCGCTGGTGGATACATCTGGGATTGATGCTCATCCGTCCATTACAGCAGACGAACAATGAATGGTTTCAACCTATACAGCTTTAAGGCATATTCATAGATCGTCAAGAGCGATTAGATTATTCTTCTCATCCTGTTTTATTCGCCCATCTCTATCAATTCCAGCCACAAGTCGATAACCGGATCCGGAGAACTCCAAAGACGAAGGGAGAGGATTGTAATAGCTTCTTTGCGAAGACGATAATAATGGCGCGGTGAAATATTCAGACGGTAGAGTACTTCCTGATTTGACAGCTGTTCCGGGGCGATAAAGCTCAAATAGACCAGGTTATACAGATCCTGACCGTTTCCTGGTTTTCGTTTAAGAACGGTTAAGGCGTCGTTTATCCGATCCAGTAACAAGCGTGTCTGTTCAACCGCAGCCGTGCGCTGTTCCAGTTTACGATTTCCAAAGATTGATGCAACATTAACTCCATCCAACAGCTCATCCACGGCCTCAAACGGTCGATCCAGTTCCTCTGCAATTGCCTCTGGAAAGCATTCTACCATCCAAGCAATGCGACGATAATTTTTGAGTAACAATTCGGTGTTGTGATAGCTGTCCTTTTGCCTCTTCTGCTGAGCGGCACGCCGAGCGTCATCGCAGATCTTCTTATCGGGAATCAGCCCTCGTTTAGTCAGCAGCTTTAACACAACATCAGCTCGTTCCAGCAAGCTCTCTTCTTGCTTTAGTTGCAAGTCTTCCATGGGTTATGTCCTCCTTCGTGAGCCAAACAAAACCCGTGAACCCATTCGGCCCGCGGATCTGCTCGAAATATGAGAGACCGAGAGGCAGTCCTATACTGATACCTCCGCAGTCATAACTTACGTTCCTACCAGCTTCCAGAGGAGAAAGATACGCGCGATATATATTGTTGGAAAGTGCAACGCGGGGTTTTGGCCGGTTTACGATGGCGGTATGCCTGCTGTACCAGGCAATGACCCGGTTCATCGTGGTGCGGTCAAGCTGCGCGGCACGTCCCAAAAGGCGCAGTTCGCCCATAAGCGCGGAAATCTTCTCTGCAGCGGGAGCCTGTATTTCGGTATCACAGGGATAGCCGAGGTTGAAAATGAGACAGCCGAGGCTGCCGGGAAGGCGGCGAAGGGCGAACACATCCCCATGCGTTTGGAAAAATCTCCAAACCTTCGTCTTTTCCCAGCCCCAGCGGCGTCCCAGGGTTTCCAAAGTAAGTATGGTGCCGTACTTGCCGTACTGCACAGCCGGCGCCAAAAAAGAAAACACATTGCCGGGATCCTCAACCGTGGTGTGGCACCACAGATCCAGCCATGCGTCCGATTCTTCAAATATGTAGTTGTGCTCCACCAGTCGGTGCGTGATTTCCCGTGAAACACACACGAAGCCGTAGCCATCAGTGGTATAGACGGCTCCACCCGGGCATTCCGCGCCGGAGAAGCGCACGAGCCAGTCTGACAGACTGTAGCCCAGCTTTTTGGTAGATTGGTCCAACGTCCAAGAAAGAAAACCGAGCTCTGCCAGACACTGTAGCGCATCCAGCGCAGCGTCCCGGCGTCTGATGCCAAGGATCGACTTGAGACCGACAATTCCACCGACCCACATTCCGGGTTCGACGGGATTGTCATATCCACAGTAATGCCCCTCGCCCTTGCGAAAGGCCGCCCGCGCCGCCAGCCGCATCCACGAGCCCATAAGCCCCTTGCCGCCGGGAACCCGATCCCGCGGCAGCTTGACCCAGGGATATTTCAAAGGACATTTCATTGTGGGATTGCTTCCTTTCTTGAAATTTGGTATAATCAATTGCAGAAAAAGATTCTCCTGGAGGAAATGCTATGAAAATTGACCTACATAAGATTACTCCAAAACAGAAACTGGTTATCGCCAAGGGCTTGTGTGACTATCAATATATCATGGATAATTGGCGCACGAATGACACCGACTTCCAAGATGTGTATTATGAATTTTACTTAAAAGCAAGATGGGCTGTCATGAGAAATCTAAACAACTTAAAACCATACTTTGCGAAATTGCAGAGCATCTCGCCAGAAGATGATTTGATGGATGTATTACGCAGCTTAAAGAACGAGATAGAGAAGGGCAGTACAGAGCTATCGCTTGGTAGTAAGCTACTTCATACGAGAAACCCCTCTTTGCCAATTTATGATAGCAAAGTGAGAGACTATTTATCAAAAAATGAGAACGTTAACTTTTGGTGGCAGATACCAAATAAAGAAAGCGGTGCGCCGCGTGGGACCTCTGAAGTTGAAAAGATTAGGCATGACTGGCAAGCGTTACGCAAATGGTATGATGAGTTTCTGCCGTCAGAAAGAGGCCAAGCATGGATAATTTGGTTCGATCAAAATTTCCCCAATTATGCATCCATCTCCGACATTAAAAAAGTGGATTTCATTATTTTTGCTACAAATTAGGAATGGACGTATAGAAATCCGACTTGTTTGATTGAAACTGTAAATATGTAAAAAACTATAACGGGGGTGCTGTGATGCGAAAGCTGATTTTTCATATCGACGTGAACAGCGCCTATCTGAGCTGGGAAGCGACACGGCGCATGCAGAATGGGGAACCGGATCTGCGGCTGATCCCCTCGGCCATAGGAGGGGACAGGGAGAAGCGCACAGGCGTCATTCTGGCGAAATCCATCCCGGCCAAAAAATTCAAGGTCACCACCGGCGAGCCCGTGGGGATGGCGCTGCGGAAGTGCCCCGACCTTGTGATTGCCAGGCCGGACTTCAAGCTCTACGTACAATGCTCCCGTGCCTTCATCGCGGTCTGCCGGAAATACGCTCCGGTGGTGGAGCAGGTCTCCATCGACGAGTGCTTCTGCGACTTTGACAACACAGAGCGCATCTACCCCGACCCGCTGGAGCTGGCCTATCGGATCAAGGACGAAATCCGGGATACCCTGGGCTTCACGGTCAACGTGGGCATCAGCGAAAACAAGCTGCTGGCGAAGATGGCCAGCGACTTTGAGAAGCCGGACAAGGTCCACACGCTCTATCCAAGTGAGATCCCAGAAAAGATGTGGCCTCTTCCTGTGGGGGAGCTGTTCACCGTCGGCAAGGCGACGGCAGAGCGGCTGCGGCAGGCCCGGATCGAGACCATCGGCGCTTTGGCGCATACAGACGTCGAGACGCTGGAAAAGATGTTCGGTCCAAAGATGGGAAGCCACCTGCATCGCTATGCAAATGGGATCAGCAATTCGCCTGTTTTGGCGGAGCCTGAAGAAGCCAAGGGCTACTCCATCTCCACCACTCTGGAGGATGACGTGGAGACCACGGAGGCCGCATATCATATCCTCCTCGCTCTGGCCGACAGCGTTGCCGCCCGGATGCGAGCTGACGGTTTCAAAGCCTGGTGTGTTGCCGTGACCATTCGCAGCAACGACTTCAAAAACAAATCCCATCAGCAGAAGCTCCGGGAGCCTACTGACGGGACAAATGAAATATATCAACTTGCAAAAAAGTTATTTTCAGAATTGTGGAACGGAAAAACTCCGCTGCGTCTGCTGGGCATCGCCTTGACGGATCTGACAAAGGAGGAATTCGTCCAGACCTCGCTGTTCGACGCAGCAGATGAGAGAAAGACCAGATCGAAGAAGCTGGATCAGACCGTGGACGCCCTGCGCTCCAAATACGGCCGCTCCACCATCCAACGCGGCGCACTGCTTCAGGACACCCACGAAGTCGGCAAGAAATACAAGGCACAAATGGAAAGCAAATAACCGAATGCCTAAGGTTGACTTAACACAGAGGTCTTGTTATAATTGTTGAGAAGACAACATCTGCTGTGCAGGATTGTTTGTGGTATAGTATAAAAGTTTGGCCTTATTTTTCCCCTTTAGCATAGGGTACTGAATAACACGACAGGGTATTTAAAGGCAGCAGATAATGGAGAAATAGCTGGCGAGCGGGGCAAAAAGGCAGCAAATAACATGAAATAACACTAAAAATTTTATTTCGAATCCTTCACCCGCTGCCAGGAATCAAGAGCCGAAATCTCCGGATTTCGGCTCTTTTCCTTTGTTTTGCTCGCGTTTTCTCGCTTTTGCCTTCACCAAATGTCTGCCAACCGGGGATGTTTTCCCTTAAGTTTTCCCTTATCCGGGATATGCGGGGCTTTTATGCAGGAATTTTACTGCATTTAAGCCCCTTTTACGATGTGGATAAAGCGCTCCATCCGGTTGGCGCTCTCCTCCTTCATCTGGTCGGTGACATGGCCGTAGACGTCCAGTGTAAAGGCCGCCGTGGCGTGCCCCAGGTTGTTCTGCACGGTCTTGACGTCGTCGCCGATCTGCAGGGCCGCCACCGCATAGGAATGCCGCATATCGTGGAAGCGAAGCCCCGGCTCGCCGATCTTTTTCACGATCTCCTTGAAGTGGTTGTAGACCGTATTCGGGTTCAGGTAGCCGCCCAGCTCATGGGTAAAGACCAGGTTCATGGAATTCTGGAAACATTCCCCGTTCTTGAGCTGCCAGGCCATCTGCTGCTTCTTGACCCGGTACAGAACGTTCATGACCTCCTTGGCAGGCTTCAGCTTTCTGGACTTCCCGTTTTTCGTGGACACCAGCTGACAGGTACCGTCTCCGACTCGGGGCCGCTGGAGCTGCTTGTTGATCAGAACGGTGCCCCGGGCAAAATCCACCACGTCCCAGGTCAGACCCATGACCTCGCCCTTCCGCATGCCGGTGAACAGAGCC
>JAEEZZ010000126.1 GCA_016292255.1 Oscillospiraceae bacterium | reverse complement strand
GAGACCTCCAACATCAAGGACGGCTCCAACATCATGGCCGAAATGGCGACCCAGTGCTACGCGGGCAACGCGGCCCGGGGCATGAGCTACATCGCCCTGCACAACGGCGGCGGCACCGGCATCGGCCGGGCCATCAACGGCGGCTTCGGCATGGTGCTGGACGGCTCCGAGCGGGTGGACACCATTCTGCGGATGTCCATGCCCTGGGATACCATGGTGGGCGTGGCCCGCCGCGCCTGGGCCCGGAACGAGAACGCCCTCACCACCGCCGCGGAATACAACGGCATGTACGCGGGCAAGGATCACATCACCCTGCCCTATCTGGCGGACGACGCCGTGATCGCCGAGGCCATGGAGGTTCTGAAATGAGCTCCCTGCTGATCCACAACATCGGCGTACTGGCCACCCCGGAGGGCGTGGAAGCCCGCCGGGGCGAGGCCCAGGGCAAGCTCCGGGTGCTGGAGAAGGCCTGGATCTACACCGAGAACGGGGAGATTATCTCCTACGGCACCGGCAATCCCCCCGTCACCTTCGGGGAGAAGCTGGACGCCGGCGGACGGCTGGTGACCCCCGGCCTGGTGGACGCCCACACCCATCTGATTTTCGGCGGCTGGCGGCAGAACGAGCTGGCCATGAAGATCCGCAACGTCCCCTACCTGGACATTCTGGCCGCAGGCGGCGGCATCCTCTCCACCGTGAAGGCCACCCACGCCGCCACGGAGGACGAGCTGACTGCCAAGGCCTCCGCCGCCCTGGACGAAATGCTGGTCTTCGGCACCACCACCTGCGAGGCCAAGAGCGGCTACGGTCTGTGCCCGGACGAGGAGCTGAAGCAGCTCCGGGTCATCCGGCGGCTGAACAAGGAGCACCCCATGGACGTGGCCGCCACCTTTATGGGCGCTCACGCCCTGCCCCCCGCATATAAGGAAAATCGGGAGGGCTACCTGCGGCTGCTGTGCGAGGAAATGATCCCCGCCGTGGCCAAGGAACAGCTGGCAAGCTTCTGCGACGTGTTCTGCGAGACCGGCGTCTTCACCGCGGAGGAATCCCGTCGGATCCTGGAATGCGGCCGGGAATACGGCTTGATCCCCAAGATCCACGCCGACGAGATCGACCCCATCGGCGGCTCTCAGCTGGCCGGAGAGATCGGGGCCATTTCCGCGGAGCATCTGATCGTCTGTCCCGAGGACGGCATCGACAGCATGGCCCGGGGCGGCACCATCGCCTGCCTGCTCCCCGCCACCAGCTTCTACCTCAACTCCACCTACGCCCCGGCCCGGCGCATGATCGAAAAAGGTGTGCCCGTGGCCCTGGCCTCGGACTACAACCCCGGCTCCTGCCCCTGTCTGAACCTGCAGCTGGTGATGAACATCGCCTGCCTCAAATACCGTCTGACCCCCGAGGAGGTGCTCACCGGCGTGACCCTGAACGCCGCCGCCGCCATCGGCATGGCGGACAAGGTTGGCTCCATCGACCGGGCCAAGCAGGCGGATCTGGTGATCTGGGACGCCCCCGACCTCAATTATCTATGCTACCGACTCGGCAGCAATCTGGTACACACTGTAATCAAAAAAGGAGAAATCAAACATGGCTAAACTGATCGAATGCATCCCCAATTTCAGCGTCAGCAAGGAAGTGGATCCCGTCGTCTTCCAGCAGCTGGTGGACGTTGCCTCCAACGCCCCCGGCGTCACCCTGATGAACGTCCAGACCGACGGCAGCCATAACCGCTGCGTGTTCACGATGGTCGGCTCCCCCGCCGGCATCGAGGACGTCGCCTTCCAGCTCACCAAGAAGGCCACCGAGCTCATCGACATGAACAAGCACGTGGGTCAGCACCCCCGCATGGGCGCCACCGACGTCATCCCCTTCGTCCCCACCATGGACGTGACCCTGGAAGAGTGCATTGAGCTGTCCAAGCGCGTCGCCCAGCGGATCTGGGACGAGCTGAAGGTCCCCTCCTTCCTGTATGAAGACTCCGCTACCCGCCCCGAGCGCCGCAACCTGGCCAAGTGCCGCAAGGGTCAGTTCGAGGGTATGCCCGAGAAGCTGCTGGAGCCCGATTGGGCCCCCGATTACGGTGAGCGCAAGATCCACCCCACTGCCGGTATCACCGCCATCGGCGCGAGAATGCCCCTGGTCGCCTTCAACGTCAACCTGGACACCGACAACCTGGAGATCGCCAAGACCATCGCCAAGGCCATCCGCGGCTCCTCCGGCGGCTTCCAGTACTGCAAGGCCCTGGGCATCATGCTGGAGGACCGGAACATTGCCCAGGTCTCCATGAACATGGTCAACTACGAGGGCACGCCCCTGTACTACACCTACGAAATGATCCGCACCCTGGCCGACCGCTACGGCGTCCGCATCATCGGCTCCGAGCTGGTGGGTATCTGCCCGGCCAAGGCCCTCATCGACTGCGCCGAGTTCTATCTGAAGCTGGAGAACTTCAACTGCCGCGAGCAGGTCATGGAATACAGCCTGCTGGACATGGAATAAGGAGGACAACATGGAACTTTCCGAACTGACTGTCCGTTCCTTTGCCAACCTGCTTGGCTCTGACGCTCCCGCCCCCGGCGGCGGCTCCGCCGCTGCCCTGGCCGGCGCCCTGGGCGCGGCCCTCTCCGCCATGGTCAGCGCCCTGACCCTGGGCCGGAAGAAGTACGCCGATTTCCAGGATCTGGCCCAGAGCGGCTTTGAGCGGGGCTCCGCTCTGAAGGACGCGCTTCTGAAGGCGATGGAGCACGACACCGACGTGTTCAACGATTTCTCCGCCGCCATGGCTCTGCCCAAGGAGACGCCCGAGGAGAAGGCGGCCAGATCCGCCGCGATGCAGAAGGCCCTGGCCCTTTGCATCGAGTCTCCCCTCCATGTGATGGAGCTGACCTGCGAGTCCATGAAGCTGGCCAACGAGCTGCTGGGCAAGACCAACGCCAACGCCCTCAGCGATCTGGGCGTTTCCGCGCTGATGCTGGGCACCGCTGTCCAGGGCGCGTGGCTGAACGTGCTGATCAACCTCAGCGGCCTCAAGGACGAGGCTGCCGCGGCTGCCTACCGCGCCAAGGGCGAAGCCCTGCTGCACGAGACCGTGAGCCTCTCCCACGAGGTCTACGAGCAGATCGTGATGGCGCTGTAACCAAGTTCATAGAAAAATGGCCCGTCTCAAAGAGATGGGCCATTTTTTGTAGACTGTCGATAAAGAACTATCTGTATTCATTTTTCTGATGCAGGCAGAATTGAAACTTGATAGTTGAAAGTTGAAAATGAAGGTGTTTTTCAAATTGCCATTTGAAAAAGAATATTTTAACCGAAAACCAGGCTTTTACCGCCTTTTTGGACCTGTAATTTCATAACGGGATAAAATGGACCCTAGAAAATGGACACCTCAATTTTAAGGGGTCCCTTGTGTACAGACAGGCAAATTAGGGGGACGCCCTTTGCGGTGGACACTTTTCAAGAGAAGATTTGTGTGGTAAGATGTATCCATGCACAGGGCGG
>JAEEZZ010000125.1 GCA_016292255.1 Oscillospiraceae bacterium | reverse complement strand
CGTTGCCGTTCCGTTGTATGAGCGGCAATGAAATCCGGCGTACAGAGATCGGCGTGGGAAGCCCGCCAGCTGACGGCGTGGATTTCTGCGGCCTGGTACAGATTGGCTGCATCTACTGATTCAATTCTCCAATGAGCGGGATCCGGCATATCGTTTCATCCTTTCTGCGACGAAGCAGGATACTCCCTGCGTCCATTCAGCCGCTTTGCATGATGTAGGTCGGAAGAAGCAACCCCTTCTGCGCTGTAGGGACGAGCAGTGCTCGTCCGCGTTTGCGAAGCAAACAATCGCCTGCAAGGCGATCCGTCAGAGTACAATGACGAAACCCGGTTGGATTTGCCTCCGGCAAATTGCATTCGTTCCGAATGCCGGACGAGCAATACCCATGAAGGGCACAGGTGCTCGTCCCTACGGCAGGTGGGGGGGAATGTCACGCAGCGACACAGCGTGTGCACCACGGGATCGGCTTACCCATCTGCCGATTCTCACTTCTTACCTCTTACCTCTTACTTATTACTTCCTTCTGTCAGCTCCAGCGTCATGCAATCCACGTCGAAGTACCGGCCGTTGATCTTGAAGTACCTGGGGAACGTGCCGAAGCTTTGAAAGCCGAACTTCCTGTAGAGGGCCTTGGCCCGCTCGTTGTCGGAGCGCACCTCCAGGGAGGCCAGCTCCACGCCGATCTGCCGGGCAAAATCAAGCATCCGCTCCATAAGGCCCGTGCCGATGCCCCGGCCCCAGTAGTCCCGCAGGACGGAAATTGCCAGATTGCAGCGGTGGCGGAACCGAGGATTGCCGAAGCCGTCCACACAGGCGTTGCCCACGATCCTGTCCCCGTCCAGGGCCAGAAACAGACGGCTGTGGTGGCTTTCGGCAAAACGCTTCAGAACCTCGGCCTCCTGCTCCACGGTGTAAGGAATGCCGTTTGCGCCGAAGGTCAGATTATCCGTCTCGCCGCCGATTTGTTTCAGGTATTCCAAAAGCTGTGCCGCATCAGAGGGCGCAGCCGGGCGATAGCAAATGTTCATGGCAGTTCCTCCTAATCTGTGGCGGGCTCCAGGAGCGTCAGGGTCTTGTTGTCCGCGTCCAGGCGACAGCGGGCGCCGATGGGCAGAATCCCGATGGGCTCCGCGTGGCCGAAGTTGACGTTGTAGAGGATGGGCAAATCGGGCCGCTTGGCCTCAAAGCCCACTACCTTCCGATAGACCTCCTTGTAGGGCTCGTACTTGCTCCGGCGTGCGGGCTTGCCCACCAGGATGCCGGAGATCACGTCGAAAATGCCCTGGGCAGCCAGGTTCCGCAAAAGCCAGGTGAGATAGTGCTCCGGCATATCCACCTCGCTGGTTTCCAGGAACAGCAGCTTCCCCTTCCATTCCGTCACACCGGGCCAGATGGCGGTCCCCAACAGCTCCGGGAACACGTCGATGCAGCCCCCCAGCAGCTCACCTTCCACCACGCCGCTGCCTTGCAGTATTTCATAGCCGATCTCCTCCGGGTGATACTGCCGCAGAGTGTTGATATTCTCTTCCTTCCACCAAATCTTCTCGTCCTCGTCGTCGTACCAGAAGGGAGCAGAGGGAATGTCCCGGGCGGGCGTGGGCTCAAAGAAGGTATTGCGGATGGCGGCGGCGGTGTAGTCGTTGATTTTGACGTACTCCGCGAAGTTGGTCATAATGCTGGCCCCGTAATAAGACATCACGCCGGCCTTGTACATCATGAAGTGGTTGGAGGTGGTGTCGGAGAAGCCGGTGAAAATCTTTGGGTTTTGTCGGATGATATCAAAGTCGATGTAGGGCAGCAGCCGGATGGTGTCGTCCCCGCCGATGGCGTTGAAGATGGCCTTGACCTCCGGATCCCGGAAGGCCTCCATCCAGTCAGCAGCCCGGGCCTCCGGGTGCTCGTAGAGGTACTCCCGGCCCTTCAGGGCGTTGGGCATGACCTTGACCCGCAGGCCGTAGTCGTTTTCCAGACGCTCCCGGGCAATGTGCAGCTTGTGGATGGCCCAGGGTTCCCCCAGGGTTCCGGCGGAGAGGCTGACAATGGCGACAGTATCGCCGGGTTGCAGTCGTTTTGGTTTCAACATGAGAATACCTCCTTGCAGAATAATGATTTTCCCATTCTACCACCAAGCTGCCGGAATTGCAACTATCATCATGCAGAATTATTCACATTTTGTCCGTCTTCGATACATTCTTGCGCGGTCGCCGTCCTCCTCCACCATAGTAAAGAATTCCCAGCCGCAGCGCTCATAGAAATCAGTATGATCCGTTATGAGATAGGCGGTCTCGATCCCGCAGGCGGTCAGCTCGCGGCAGGCATGATCCAGCAGGCGTCTGGCAAGCCCCTGCTTCCGATAGGGCTCCTCCACGAACAGGGCGCAGAGGTTCGGGGTCAGGTCGGGACGCTTGTGAAAATCGTTGGCAATGACGCCCAGACCCGCAATGATTGCGCTGCCGTCCTGAATTACGTACCATTCCGGCACGCCGGTCTGGCTCGTTTGGCTCTCAGCCATGCTGTCCAGGTAGGCCTGCTTCGGCACGCCCCACTTGCCGCTGAACCAATCTGCAGCGGCGTCAAACAGCTCGGGACGCTGCGACAGAGAAACGATATCATACTGCATAATGCAATCCTCCTGTGCGTTGTTTTATTCTGCGTCCTCGTCCAGCGCTTCCAGCAGAAAGCTCACCGGACGGAAGCCGTCGTTGCAGGAAATCATAGCGGATCAAAGTGCATACAAACAGAATACAGAAGCAGTCTCAGGATGTCAAGCCTGCCGCGGAATATTTTTGCTTCCGCCACGTTCTTTCTTGACTTTTTCCGAAACTTCGTATAAGATAAACAGAGGTGCGAAACGCACCGAATTGATTCAAAAAGGAAGTGAACGACCATGGACGCAGGGAGTAGCGGCGGCACATCCGGCCGAAGTCCCATAGACGGAATTCCCTTGTGTGCCGGGGAGTTCCATTAGTTTCGGCCAAGTGCCTGCTTTTCATATTCCCGACCCGGCCGCCGCACTTCGCGGGGGTCAATCAAAAGAATTGAAAAGGAGGAAACCCTATGGCAGAACATACCGTCATCATGGAGAATACCCTGCGGAAGCTGCTGGCGGAGAAGAAATACGCCACCCTGCGGGAGATTCTCATCACCATGAACCCGGCGGACATCGCCGCCATCTTCAACGAGATGGAGGAGGAGCGTCTGCCCCTGCTCTACCGTCTGCTCCCCAAGGAGCTGGCGGCAGATACCTTTGTGGAGATGGATCAGGAGGCCCAGGAGCTGCTGATCCGCGGCTTCTCCGACTCCGAATTGAAGGAAGTCCTGGATGAGCTGTTCGTGGACGATGCCGTGGATATCATCGAGGAGATGCCCGCCACGGTGGTCAAGCGGATCCTGAGCCAGGCCGACCCGGAGATGCGCCGATCCATCAATGAGATCCTGCGCTATCCCGAGAGCTCCGCCGGCTCCATTATGACCACGGAGTATATCTCCCTGCGGCCGGAAATGACCGTTGCGGAGGCCATTACCCGCATTCGCCGCACCGGCATCGACAAGGAGACCATCTACACCTGCTACGTCACCAAGGATCGCACGCTGATCGGCGTCGTCACGGTAAAGGATCTGCTGCTCTGCGACGACGACGACAAGCACATCTCCGACGTCATGATGGAGAAGGTCATCTCCGTCAACACCCATGACGACCAGGAAGAGGTCGCCCAGATGTTCTCCAAGTACAACTTCATGGCCCTGCCTGTTGTGGATGGCGAAAACCGCCTGGTCGG
Source organism: Oscillospiraceae bacterium (assembly GCA_016292255.1). Classification (GTDB taxonomy): domain Bacteria; phylum Bacillota; class Clostridia; order Oscillospirales; family Oscillospiraceae; genus JAFRPC01. The sequence continues at coordinate 2,403 of JAEEZZ010000125.1, read as the reverse complement.
TATCGTCACCTTCGACGACGCCATGGACGTCATGGAAGAAGAGGCCACCGAGGATATCGAAAAGATGGCCGCTATCATCCCCTCGGAGAAGCCCTACATGAGCATGAGCCCCTTTGAGATCTGGAAAAACCGTATCCCCTGGCTGATGCTCCTCATGGTTTCCGCTACCTTCACAGGCTTGATCATTTCGCGCTTTGAGTCCGCGCTGGAAAAGCTGGTCATCCTGACTGCCTTTATCCCAATGCTGATGGATACCGCCGGTAACTCCGGCTCCCAGGCGAGCGTCACCATTATCCGCGGCCTGAGCCTGAACGAGATCGAATTTAAGGACATTCTGCAAATTATCTGGAAGGAAGTCCGCGTGGCCGTCCTCTGCGGCATCAGCCTCGGGATCGCCTGCTTCGGCAAGATCTTCCTGGTGGACTACCTGATCATGGGAAGCTTTGCCGGCGTTTCCAGCCCCTTCCTGATCATCGGCGTGATCTGCATCACGCTGTCGGTCACGGTGCTGTTTGCCAAGATCGTCGGCTGCACCCTGCCGCTGTTTGCCAAGAAGCTGGGCTTCGACCCCGCCGTTATGGCAAGCCCCTTCATCACCACCATCGTGGACGCCCTGTCGCTTCTGGTCTACTTCGGCGTCGCCAGCGCTTTCCTGCCGATTTAGGGCCCCGCGTGTCATTCTGAGCGGAGCGCAGCGGAGTCGAAGAATCCGTTCTCCGTAGGGGCGGCCACTGGCCGCCCGCACCCCCGCCTGTACCCACCCGTAGGGGCGCACAGTGTGCGCCCGCCGTCCCCTCGTTGCCTTCCCCCTGGGGGGAAGGTGCCCCAGTGCGCACACTGGGGCGGATGAGGGGGGGCCCCGACGACGAACCGCTCCGTAGCGGCGCACACCGGCGTCCCACGGAGCCTGCCAACCGCCACCACATCCCATCCACACGAAAACGGGGGAACGGAAAACGTCCCCCTGTTTTTTGAAACGCTATGACAACTATTATTTTCGTCCGCCACGCGGCCACCAACCTTCAAAACCACGACGAGCGCCTCCGGGAACTTTCGACCCAAGGGATGGAGGACCGAAAGCGCGTCACAGAATACCTCTCTACAAAGACAATCGACGCTGTGCTGTCGAGCCCATACCGAAGGGCTGTCGATACCGTAGCCGACTATGCGCAAACGCATGGTTTTGAGGTCAAATTGATGGATGGCTTCCGGGAACGAGAGCTTCCGGGCTGGATCGAGGACTTTGACGTCTTCGTCAGACGGCAGTGGGAGGACTTCAATTACAAGCGTCCCGGCTGCGAAAGCCTGCGGGAGGCCCAGAGCAGATGTGTGGCCGCCCTGGAAGCGGTACTGCGGCGCTATGCCGGGAAGACGGTTGTGATCGGCACCCACGGCGTGGTTCTTAGTACTGTTATCAACTATTATGACTGCTCTTTCGGCTACCCGGAGTTTGCGCAGATCGTGGGTGTTATGCCCTGGATCGTCGAGTTCGACTTTGACGAGGACGGAACCTGCACCGAGATCCGGCAGTACGACCCCATACACGGAACCGGGAACACCCACAAGCTATGAACGATAGGCTATGAGCTATCGGCTATACTGTATGAACCATGAATCATAATCTGAAATACAAATGTCTGATCCTCGACCATGACGATACCGTCATGGACTCCACCGCCCACGTCCACTACCCGGCCTTTCTGGTGTCCCTGGCGGAGCTGCGGCCCGGCCACACCATCAGCCTGGAGGACTATTTCCGCGTGAACTTCCACCCCGGCTTCATCGAATACTGCCGGGACGTCCTGGGCTTTACCGAGGCGGAGTTTGACAGGGAAGTGGAGATGTGGAAGGAGTACGTGACCGATCATATCCCCACGGCCTACCCCGGCATGGCCCGGATCATCCGCCGCCAGAAGGCGCTGGGCGGGCTGGTCTGCGTGGTCTCCCATTCCTTTGATTTCAATATCCGCCGGGACTATGCCGCCAACGAGCTGCCGGAGCCGGACGCCATTTACGGCTGGGAGCTGCCTCCGGAGTGCCGCAAGCCCAAGCCCTGGGCCGTGGAGCAGATCCTGGAGCGCTTTGGCCTGCGCCCGGAGGAGGCCCTGGTGGTGGACGACCTGAAGCCGGGCTACGATATGGCCCGCGCCGCGGGGGTCCCCTTTGCCGCGGCCTGCTGGGCCTACGACGTGCCGGAGATCCGCCGGTTCATGGAGGCCAACTGCGCCCTGAGCTTCACCGACCCCGCCGCCCTGGAGCGCTTCCTGTTCGAGGCATAAACAGCCCATCCCGCAGCGCCGGCCATGCCCCGCGGATTCCGTCTTGACGAAACCCAAAAACCGTGCTACAATACCCCAGACGCCGTTGTGTTGGAATAGGTAGACAAAGCGGACTTAAAATCCG
>JAEEZZ010000124.1 GCA_016292255.1 Oscillospiraceae bacterium | reverse complement strand
GTGCTTTCTGCAGAATCTGCAGTACTTCTTCATTTCGAGCCGGTCAGGGTCGTTCTTCTTGTTCTTCATGGAGTTGTAGTTTCTCTGCTTGCATTCGGAACATCTGAGAGTGATTTTTACGCGCATTACGGCACCTCCTTACATTGCCTCCCTGTATCACCGCGGCTATCAAAAATTTAGCGGGGAGCCCCCATCCGCGGCTGAAAAAGGCGCACAAAAAAAGAACCCTTTTTCACAGGTAGGGTTAGTATAGCACGGGAAAAGCGGGTTGTCAATGAAAATTTTCAATTTTTTGCAAAAGCCTTGACACAGTTACACGAATGAAGTATGCTTCGCATATGAAGTATTGCTTGGCAGCAACATGAAGTATTCCTTGCGGAATATGAAGTATTGCCTGCGTCAATATTGGCAAAACAGGAAGGCTTTCCCGCTGTGTCAAATATGGCGAAGCCATACTTCATAAGCGAAACGTCTTCATATGGCGCAGCCTTACTTCACATTTGCGACAGCAAATACTTCATTGAAACAGGGAGGGATTGTTCTTATGAAAACACTCGCTGTTGACTACGGCGACGCCCGGACCGGGGTGGCTGTCTCGGATCTGACCGGCTCCATTGTGGGATATACCACCGTCATCCACTCCTGGAACCGGGAGAAGACCCTCTCTGAGCTGGTGCGGCTGGTGCAGGAGCAGAGAGCGGAGCGGGTGGTGATGGGCTTCCCCCGGAACATGGACGGCTCCGAGGGCCCCCGGGCGGAGCTGTACCGTGCCTTTGCAGCCGACCTGGAGGCCGCCCTGGGGATGCCCGTCCGCCTCTGGGATGAGCGCCGCACCACCGTGGAGGCCCACAATATCCTCTCGGAGACCGGCTACCACGGCAAGAAGCGCAAGAACACCGTGGACGCCGTGGCCGCCAGCCTCATTCTGGAGGGCTACCTTGCTTGGCTGCGGCTGCACCCGGAAGGGTAATGCAAAATGCAAAATGCATAATGCATAATTAGGAGGGAACAATATGAAAAGGAAAAACACCGGACGCGTTTCGATTTTGGTTGGTGCGGCTTTGATGATGGCGGCGGTATTCTCCGGCTGCGATTCCTCGAAGGAGCTTGAGCGCGAGGCCGAAGACGTCAAAAACATCAAAAGCGCCTACGCCGAGATCGTTACGCACTTTCTGGACGAAGGGGACGCTTCCGTCTCCATCGACGTCCCGTCCCAGCAAAAGACCGCCGGCTGGCAGGGGGAAGCCCCGACCTTGGTCTACCTGGGCGGCAGCAACTCCGGCTATCCCATCCCCGCCTGCACCGACGCCGGACAGACCTACGTCGTGGGGATCACGGTCGACGACAACAACGTAGCCGTGCCGAATATCACAGTACGATAACGCACACACAGCACAACCGACGGCATCCGCAAACGCCGTCGGTTGTGTTTTTGTCGCTTGTCAGCTGTCACTTGTCAGCTGTCACTTGCCCCTTGTCCCTCTTTGCTGCAGCCTCGATGAGGGCCATGGTCAGCCAGAAGAAGGGCATGATGATAATGGAAGACGGGCAGAAGGACATGGCGCAGAGGAAGCAGACCAGGCCGCCGCCCAGGGGACGGACGGCAGGGTCGGTCCTGGCCTTGAACCAGCGGAACAGGGTCATGCCCACCAGGGCCAGCCAGCTCAGCAGGGCCGGGAGGCCCTGGCAGTAGAGGATATGCAGGGGATAGCAGTGGGCGTCGGTGATGGTGGCCCGGGCGACCTCCACGCCGTCTTCATAGCGGATAAAGGGTTCCAGCCCGGAGAAGCGGGCCGCGTCCGGGCCCACGCCGAAGAACAGCTGACTCGGGATCTGCTCCAACATCTGCCGCCAGATATAGAAGCGGCCTGTGCCGAAGGTGTCATCCGGGCGGCCGTGGAGGAGCTCATGGAGCTCATGGAGGAACTTGACCGGCAGATCCACCGCCCAGAGCAGGGCCAGGCCCGCCAGCGCCAGCGCGCCGATCCCCAGGAGGATCCATTTCCGATCCCGATCCCGGCAGAGCACGGCCAGGCAGATCACAGCGCCTAGGGCAAGGCCCACCAGACCGCAGAGGACGCGGATCCAGACGGCAAGCCCGAAGCAGATCGCCGCCAGCACCCAGCAGGGCCAGGCCTGCTTCGGCTTCTGCCCGAGGGTGCGGAGGAGCAGCATGGGCGTGACCAGGGCCAGGAAGGCCGAGACGAAGTCCACGTTGCCGATGGTGCCGGCGTAGCCGCCGGGGTACTTGACGTTATAGCCGTCGTAATAATTCATATCGCCGGGATAGAGGCCGAGGGGGTTCTCCCCGAAGGCCTGGAGCAGGCAGAGCAGGCAGAAGGCCCCCAAAGACCAGCACAGCACCCGGAACAGCCGTTCCGTCGCCCTGCCCCAGCGGGAGACGATCAGAAACAGCAGCACATAGAGACTCACCGTCAAAGCGGCCTCATGGGCAGAGGGGTTATACCAGGCCTTATCCGGATAGGCGGAGAGGGCCGCGGAGACAAGGGTGCAGACCAGGAAGCCCAGGGCTGCGATCTGTGGCGCGGTCAGCGGGCGAAGGGTTTTGTTTCGCAGATCCCGGACAAAATACCAGATCCCAAGGCCCAGCAGCAGCGCCATCAGCCCATAGAAGCTCCAGGTCTTGGCGGCGGAAATAGCGCGGTAGCCCTTCCCGCCGGGGAACAGCAAATAGAACGCAACAAACAGGCCGAGCCAGATCTCCATGGTGATCTCGGCCCAGTCCGTCCGTTTCGCCTGCGGGCGTCCTTTTTTTTGCGCTTGTTTCTTTTGCGCCTGTTTTTTTGTCGGCTGCCGCTTGCCCATAGGGAGCCCCTCCTGAAACTTTGAAAAACCATCCCCCGGCGGGGCCGGGGGATATGGTGCTTACTCCTCGGGAGAGAAGTCGTCCTTGCCCACGCCGCAGAGCTCGCAGGCAAAATCCTCGGGAAGGTCTTCCCACTTCACGCCGGTCTCGTCCTCGTCGTAGACCCAGCCGCAGACGTTGCAAACGTATTTCATGCGATGATCCTCCTTTGATTTGATCGGGCGTTCGCCGCCCGGTGGGCTTATTATAGCATTTGATTTGAACTTTGGCAAGAATAATCCATAGATCGCGAAAAAAAAGAAATCCAAAATTGCGAAAATGGAAATCGATTATTTCTTTTTTTCGCGATCTATGGTACAATACCGATACGAAAGCAGTTTCCCGAAATGGGAAGCAGGCAGGAGGATACTTATGGAGCTTTGCGACGTCCATCAGATGAAGGCCCTGTTGGAGGAGAACGGATTTCACTTCTCCAAGGCCAAGGGGCAGAATTTTCTCACCGCGGCCTGGGTGCCCCAGCGGATCGCTGAGGAGGCGGGGGTGGACTCCGCCGCAGGCGTGCTGGAGGTGGGCCCGGGGATCGGGCCGCTGACGGAGCAGCTCTGCCTCCGGGCGGGGAAGGTGCTGGCGGTGGAGCTGGATCGGCGGCTGGAGCACATTCTGGCGAAGACCGTGGGGCATTTTGACAACCTGGAGATCCGCTTCGACGACGTGATGCAGCTGGATCTTGCTGAGACGGTACGGGCAGCCTTTCCCGGCCTGCGGCCCATGGCCTGCGCCAACCTGCCCTACTACATCACCTCTCCCATTCTGACAAAGCTTCTGGAATCCCGGGCCTTCGACTCTGTGACGGTGATGATCCAGAAGGAGGTGGCCCAGCGGATCTGCGCCGCCCCCGGCACCGGAGACGGCAGCGCCTTTTCCGTGTTCTGCCACTGGTACGCAGAGCCCCGGATCCTCTTTGACGTGCCGCCCTCCTGCTTCCTGCCCCAGCCCAAGGTGACCTCCACAGTCATTACGCTGAAAACCCGGCAGACGCCCCCCTGCCCCGTGGCGGACGAGGCCCTGTTCTTCCGGGTGGTGCGGGCAGCCTTCGGCCAGCGGCGGAAGACTCTCTCCAACGCTCTGAGCGCCGGCTTCCCGGCCCTGGGCAAGGAGGGCGTGAACCAGGTCCTGGCGGCCTGCGGCCTGCCCACCACCATCCGGGGCGAGGCGCTGACTATGGAGCAATTTGCAGCCATTGCAAATGAGATGGCAAAGCGGACGGCATAGTGCCGTCCCTGCAACACGCGATGACGGCGCGGACGGCAGAGTGCCGTCCCTACGGGTTGGAAACATGATTTACGAACTGTTACGCTGCCCGGTGTGCGGGCGGGCTTTTTCGGAAAACGGCGGCGCGCTGCGCTGCGAGGCAGGGCACAGCTTTGACCTGGCAAAGGAAGGTTATGTCAACCTTCTGACCGGCTCGAAGCCTGCGGACGCCATGGGCGACAACAAGCAGGCCGCCCGTTATCGGCGCGACTTTTTGAACAAGGACTACTACGCCCTGCTGCGGGACGCGCTGGCCGTGCGCTTTGCGGGCAGAGCCGGCGCGCTTTTGGATCTCTGCTGCGGAGAGGGCTATTACACCGCTGCGCTGGGGCAAAACCCTGCCCTGCGGGTGTACGGCTTCGACCTGGCCCGGGAGATGGTGCGGCTGGCGGCCAAGCGGAACGCTGGGCTGACCCTCTTTGTGGCAAATCTGGCCCGGATCCCGGTGCGGGACGGGGCCTTTGACTGGGCGACCCTGCTCTTTGCCCCCTTTGGGGAGGCGGAGCTCTGCCGGGTTCTGCGTCCGGGGGGCCGCCTGACCCTGGTGGTTCCGGGACAGCGGCATCTGTACGGGCTCAAGCAGGCGGTCTATGAACGCCCCTACGAAAACGACGAGGCCCTGCCTCCGGCGGAGCGGCTGCGGCTGCTGGGCACGGAAAAGCTCTGCGGCCGGATCACGCTGCAGAGCCGGGAGGACATCCAGGCCGTTTTTCGCATGACGCCCTATTATTATCGGACGAGCCCTGCAGATCGGCAAAAGCTGGAGGCTCTGGACAGGCTGGAAACGGAGATCGAATTTGTGCTGGCGGAGTATGAGAATCCTTCCGCGTAGGGCGGCCGCCTGTGCCCTTTATGGGTAGGGCGGCCTGACTCAGGCCGCCGGGAGCCTCGCAGGAGCGAAGCGGCGGCCGGAGGTCTGGCCGCCCTACTGCAAAACTGTAACGAATTTGAAAACCCGTAATTTTTTCTTGCTTCCGGGCAAAATATATGCTATACTGGATGAAACAAAATATAAACGACAGGAGGAACTACCATGAACAAGACCATTAAAACCGTTTTGGCTGTGATCGGCGCTATGGCCGCCATCTGTGCGGTGCTGCTGATCCTCAAGAAGAAGTTCGGCTGCAAGTGCTGCTGCCAGGGCGACGACGATTGCTGCTGCAATAAGCCCGACACCGTGGAGGACTTTGTGGAAGAGGCCACCGCCGCCGTGGAAGAAAAGGCTGAGGAAGTCAAGGAAGCTGCCGAGGAGAAGGCGGAAGCCATCGCCGAGGAGTTCAAGGACTACGCCGACGTCGAGCTGCCCAAGGAATAACGCAAAACGATCCGTCAAATGAAAAAAGCTCAGCTCCATCCGGAGCTGAGCTTTTTTCATTTCGTTCTTTGGATTACTTGGCCAGAACCATGGTCTCGCCGTCCACGGAGATGGTGATCTCGCCATCCTTGAAGGTGCCGGTCATGTCGCTGCCGTTGGCAGTCATGGTGATCTTGTCGCCTTCCAGCTTCCAGGTGCCGGTCTCTTCCTCGCCCATCATGGCAGCCTTGAAGGTGCCGTCGGACTCGAGGGTGAAGGTGACGAACTCGTCCATGCTGTTGATGCCCATCAGCTTCAGGAAGCCTTCGATCTGGTCGTCGGTGATCTCCTGGCCTTCTTCAGCCAGAGCGCCAAAAGATTCTTTGAAGTAGGTCTTCAGATCCTTGCCGTTGACGGACTTGATCTTGTAGGTGCCTTCGGGGCTGGAGGAGCTGCAGCCTGCGAACAGGGCAGCGATCATGAGAACCACGAGAGCAATGGAAACGATGCGCTTCATCATAGTGATAATTCTCCTTTTCTTCTTTGATGATTTGGTTTTCCAGACGATTGACGTCTGCGGTCACTTATACCACACTTTTATTAAAAAATCAATCCTTTTTTTGAGAATACTATGCAAAATACAAAAATTGTCTAACAGTTAATCGTATTTCACCTGCTCCACGGTGTATCCGGCAGCCCGAAGAAGCTCCACAAGGCCGTCCTCGTCCACCAGATGGGCCGCGCCCACGGCAAAGAAGACCTTGTCGCCCGCCTTCAGCCACTCCACAGCTTTGTCCCGCATCCCCAGATTGCGCTGGGTCAGCATTTTGTTGTTGTAGTCCTCCACCAGCGCCTTCTGGGCCTCGGTCATCTCTTCCTCCTGGGCCTCGTCCTCGCTGTTCAACACCGCGAGAATGTCGTCGTAGTTGCCCTTCGTCCAGACGGAATAGAGCTCGTCCACCTGGGCGCCGTACTCGTCCAGATGCTTCAGGGTGTTCTCGATCAGCAGCAGATTCAGCTCGTCGGAGAAGCTCGCCAGCAGGCCGTATTGCAGGTCGGCGCTCTCCACGTCCCGGACGGGAAGCTTTTTCCCGTAGCAGTACTCGATCAGCTGCCGGTCCATGCCGGCGTTCACGTCCAGGCTGGTGGTGGTGAGCAGGGCGGCCTGCTCCACAAGCTGACTCCACATGGAGAGGTTGTAGTACTTCATCAGATTGGGCATCAGCTTGGCCTTCCCCAGCAGCTCGGAGGCCTGGGCAAAAAGCTCCGCAGGCATATGCTGATCCACGGTGGTGCCGTCGGTCAGAATGAATTGCTGCACGGCCCGCGTCTGGGCCGCGGTATCCTTCTCATAGGCCACGATGTCAAATTCCACCGCCAGGGCGTCGCAGCCGTCCAGGAACGGCGTCAGCTTCTGCAGGGCCGCGCTGTTGCGCTCGTCGCCCACGTGGATGGTGCCGAACAGGTACATTTCCTGGCCGTTTTCGCCTGTCACATGGAACAGCATGGGATGGACGTCCGCGCTTCCCGCATTTGACGGGGCCTTGGTCGTCTCCGGGGCGGACGTGGGTGCGGTCTTGTCGCTGCAGCCCGCGAACAGGCTCAGCAGCAGAACAAGCGCGAGGATGATCGAAGTAAGTTTTTTCATAGTGCCTCCAATTTTTTCTGAATTCTCAATTCTGAATTCTCAGTTCTCATTTTTCCCTGGGCTGGCCGCAGCCCACGCAGATCTCCCGGTCGGAGCGGTTCTGCGTGCCGCAGACGGGGCAGAGCCAGGAGCGGCCCCGGTAGCCCTTGGGGCGGCCGCAGCCCACGCAGCTCGTCCGGCTGTCCCGGTTTTTGCGGCCGCAGTAGCCGCAGATCCAGCCGTCCTCCCGTGGCTTCATCCCGCAGTGCCGGCAGGTCTCGGTCTTTGCGTCGTTGGCGCCGCCGCAGATCGGGCAGATCCAGCTCGTCTCCGCCGCAAAACGCCGCCGCTGGCAGGCGGTGCAGCGGGTCTCCGTCTCCGGATTCTCATGGCCGCAGCCCTCGCAGACCCAGGTCAGCAGCAGGCGGTCTCTGGGGGCGGCGCAGATCTGGCACTGGGACGCGGTCTCCGGGTTCTCGGTGCCGCAGAAGGGGCAGTGCCAGGAGGGGACGTTCCCCCGATCCCTGGGCGTGCCGCAGACTGTGCAGCGCAGCTCGGATTCGGGATTCTCTCCGCCGCAGGCCGGACAGATCCAGGTGCGGAGCAGAGGCGCGGGGGCCTCGTTCTCCGGGGGGCTCTGGGTGGGTCGGAGACTCAGCAGCAGCAGGAAGATCCCGAAGAAGACCACCAACAGGGCGGCCCAGAAGGCAGACTCCACCAGCTCGGCAAAGTCCGACATCCCCCGGGCAGTCTCAGCGGCAAACCAATCGCTCTGCCGGAGCAGATAAAACAGGGCCGCCAGCAGAACCCCGGAAAGAAAGGTCGCAAGTCCGATTTTTCGCATGGGAGCCCTCCTCATGGAATGAAGTATCGCCTAACGGCGATATGAAGTACGCATGACGACGCATGAAGTATCCGCTGGCGCAGATATGAAGTATGCGCTTCGCACATATTACGGTATCGGTTTTTTCAATGATATAGAGGGTGCATCTAACATCAAAAAGTATTCCCGTCGCCTCAAATATGGCGCAGCCATACTTCATGTGCGGAGCACACTTCATACGGCAAGGCCGCACTTCATATTTGTGCAAGCAAATACTTCATACCTCAAAGCACCCGAAGCCGCCGGGGCGGACGGTGAAGCCGCTGCCGTCCCGGTGGGCGTTTTGGGAGAGCAGGCTGTGGCGGGCCTCCGCCCACAGCGGGTCGCCGGAGCGGTTGACGCAGCACAGGATGGTCTGATCCTCGGTCTGCCGCAGGAAGACCAGCTTCCCGCCGCCTGCCGCGGTGACGCGAACTGTGCCCGTTTGCAGGGCGGCGGTGTTGTTTTTGAGCTGGCCCAGGGTGCGGAAGAACTCCGTAAAGCGGCCATCCTCCCGGCCCCAGGGGAAGCAGCCCCGGTTGAAGGGATCCTTGCAGCCCTCCATGCCGGCCTCGTCGCCGTAGAAGATGCAGGGGCAGCCGGGCAGGGTGTACTGCAAAAAGGCCGCCAGCTTCAGCCGTTCAAAGGCCAGCTCCCGCTGCTCCCAGCTCAGACGGACTCCCGCCTGGTATTCCCGATCCCCCTGGAAGTCGCCGATCAGAGCGGTGAGGATCCGGGGCGTGTCGTGGGTGCTCAGGGGATTCATCAGCGCGTGGAGCACCTGGGGGGGATAGTGCTCGGCGATGGTCATAATGCTCTCGCCCAGGGCCGCGCCGTCGTCCCGCTCCCGGAGGAAGTCCAGGATGGCAGTGCGCCAGGGGTAGTTCATGACGCTGTCCAGCTCGCCGTCGGTAAAATAGCGGCGGCGGACGGAATAGGCGGTCTTGTTGGAGGCGTCCTCCCAGACCTCGCCCATCAGCAGGGCGTTGGGATCCAGCTGCCGCAGGCGGGCCTTGAAGCGGCGGATGAATTCATCCGGCAGCTCGTCCGCCACGTCCAGGCGGAAGCCGTCGGCCCCCAGGCGGAGCCAGTGGGCGATGACGGAGTCCTCGTCCCGGATGATATAGTCCAGATAGCTCTCGTCCAGCTCGTTGACGTTGGGCAGAGTGGCAAAGCCCCACCAGCAGTCGTACTTATCCGGGAAGTGGTGGAAGGTATACCAGCTGTAATAGGGCGAATTCTGACCCCGGGACACCGCGCCGTTGCCGAAGCAGCCCCAGCGGTCGAAATAGACGGAATTGGCGCCGGTATGGGAATAGACCCCGTCCAGGATCACCTTCATTCCCAGCCGGTGGGCGGCCCGGCAGAGGGAACGGAAGTCGTCCTCGGTGCCCAGCATGGGATCCGGCCGCTTATAGTCCGCCGTGTCGTAGCGGTGGTTGGAGAAGGCCATGGAGATGGGGTTCAGATAGACCACGCCCACCCCCAGGCCGTGCAGATAGTCCAGCTTCGACTCGATGCCCCGGAGGTTGCCGCCGAAAAAGTCGTTGCAGAGGATCTCTCCGGAAACCGGATCCGGGCGGTATTCGGGCACGCCGCCCCAATCCTCCCGGAGGGTAAAGGGCCGGAGCTTCTCCCGCAGGTCGCAGTCCCCCTGGCGGGCAAAGCGATCCGGGAAGATCTGATACATGACCCGGCCCCGGAAGGCCTCGGGGACGGTGAAATCCGCAGGCAGGACGCTGAGCTGCCAGCGGTCCCCCGCCTCCATGTTGGTGCCGCTGCCCTGCCGGAACAGGCGGAAGGTCCCGCTCCTGGCGGTGACCCGGAACCAATAGAAATACAGGCCGTTGGCGTCCATGGAGAACTCGCACCGGAACACGTCGTAGGCGTCCTCGCCCCCGGCCCAGACAAAGGGGAACTCCAGGGCGGGGCCCTCGTCCCGCTCCAGCACCAGCTGGATGGAACGGGTCTCGATCTCCTTGGGCGTTTTGACGTGCAGCACGCAGGGCTGCGCCGCTGTCAACGTGCCAAAGGGCTGCTTGTATTCCAATTCTCGGCTGTCAAATAGGATTCGCATAGGCACTCCTTGGGAAACGCAAAATGTAAAATGGGAGATCAGGGTGGGTTCAGAGTTCAGATCCCGTAGGGACAGCACTCTGCCGTCCGCCGTACACCGCACCGGAGACTGGATCAGCTTTTTCCTTGGTTCTTTTCAGATGGTTCTGCCGGGGTCCATGTGGAAAAGCGAAAGAACAAGAGGGCGATAATCGGAAGGCTCACGAGCAAAAAGGGAAGCAGAAAAACGAGGGCGATACATACCTCAAGCAAAATGAGGATGATTTTACCGCTGCCTGCCGGAGTAAGCATTGCTCCAAGGGAAGCAATTTCTTCACGCAGAACGTTGTAAAAAAGAGAGCCCAGCATACAGCCCAGAAAGCATAAACCGTAATGATAATACTTTCCCGTGGGTGAAACGCCGCTTGCGCAGTCCCGACAGGAAAGCACAGGCCGTTTTCTCCTGCCGGTTCGAAGCATTGTCCAGATATTCTTCCACGTCTGATCCGGATGATATTGTCCTTTCATCCTTTTCCTCCCGATCTATGTTTTGGAGAAAATGAAAAAGCGAAGAATGAAGAATGAAATGGAATATCATTTTTCATATGGCAATATGAAAAATACCTCAATTCTTCATTTTTCATTCTTCATTCTTCATTGGAACATTGTGGATTACAGTCCCCAAATGTTCTTCGCGTACTCCGTGACCGAGCGGTCGGCGGAGAAGATGCCGGACTTGGCGATATTCACCAGGCTCATGCGGTTGAAGCGGTCGCGGTCGGCATAGGCCGTATCCACATCCCGCTGGGCCCGGGCGTAGTCGTTGAAGTCCGCCAGGGTCATATAGGCGTCCGCCACCCCGAAGCGGTTGGTGGTCAGGCTGGCCACGATGTCGTCGAAGCGCTGGCCCAGGACGCCGGAGGTGAGCATATCCAGCACCCGGCGCAGCTCGGGGGTGAGGAAGGCCTTGGGATCGTAGCCCTTGTGCCACAGCTCCTCCACCTCGTTGGCGCGCATCCCGAAGAGGAACATATTCTCGTCGCCCACCTGGTCGTGGATCTCCACGTTGGCGCCGTCCAGGGTTCCGATGGTGACCGCACCGTTGATCATGAACTTCATGTTGCCGGTGCCGGAGGCCTCCTTGCCGGCGATGGAGATCTGCTCGGAGATCTCTGCGGCAGGGATGATGATCTCCGCCAGGGAGACCTTGTAGTCCTCCACGAAAACGACCTTGAGCTTATCCCGCACGTCGGGGTCGCTGTTGACCAGGTTGGACACCGCCACGATCAGGCTGATGATCTGCTTGGCCCGGATATAGCCTGCGCTGGCCTTGGCGCCGAAGACGTAGGTCTTGGGCTGCCAGGGAGCGGTGGGATTGTCCTTGATCTGGTTGTAGCGGTAGAGGATGTGCATGACGTTGAGCATCTGCCGCTTGTATTCGTGCAGGCGCTTGACCTGGACGTCGAAGAGAGAATCCGGATCCACGTTGACGCCGTTGGCATGGGCGATATACTTGGCCAGGCGCAGCTTGTTGTCCCGCTTGATCTCGGCCAGCCGGTTCAGAACCGTCTTGTCGTCGGCGAAGCGCATCAGCTCCTCCAGGGCGTTGGCGTCCTTGGTGAAGCCGTCGCCGATCAGCTCCTTCAGCAGAGCGGTCAGCTCCGGGTTGGACTGACACAGCCAGCGGCGATAGGCGATGCCGTTGGTGACGTTCAGGAAGCGGTCGGGGGTGTACTGGTAGTAGTCGTGGAAGATGGTCTCCTTGAGGATCTCGGTGTGCAGGGCGCTGACGCCGTTGATCTTGTGGCAGGCGGCCAGGCAGAGGTTGTGCATCCGCACCTCATTGTTGGCGATGACGGCCATCCAGTTGAGCTTGCCCTCGTCGTTGCCGTAGAAGGCACGGAGCTTCTCCATCAGACGGCGGTTGATCTCCACGGTGATGGCGTAGATCCGGGGCAGCTGCTCCCGGTACAGATCCACGCGCCAGCGCTCCAGCGCCTCGCTCATGACGGTGTGGTTGGTGTAGCTCAGGGTGCGGTTGGCGATGTCCCAGGCGTCGTCCCACCCGAAGTCATACTCGTCCATGAGCAGCCGCATCAGCTCGGGGACGCAGAGGGCCGGATGGGTGTCGTTGATGTGAATGGCGACCTTGTCGGGCAGGGAGCGCAGACTGCCGTAGCGCTTTACGTGGTTGCGGAGGATGGTCTGCAGGGAGGCGGAGCAGAGCAGATACTGCTGGCGCAGGCGCAGACGCTTGCCCTGGATGTGGTCGTCCGCAGGATAGAGCACCTTGGAGATGGTCTCGGCCATGGTGTTCTGCTCCAGGGCGCGCACATAGTCGCCCCGGGAGAAGGCCGCCATATCGAAGCTCTGGGGGAGCTTGGCGGACCAGAGCACCAGTTTGTTCACGGCATCGGTGTGATAGCCGGAAATATAGAAGTTGTAGGGCACGGCCATCACGCTGGAATATCCATGCTGGGCCACCTTGAACTTGCCGTTGTCGTACCACTCCTTGATTTCGCCGCCGAAGCGGACCTCCACGGCGTCGTCCTCCTTGGGTACCAGCCACACGTCGCCCATCTGCAGCCAGTTGTCGGGCAGCTCCATCTGCCAGCCGTCCACGATCTGCTGCTTGAAGATGCCGAACTCATAGCGGATGGAATAGCCGGTGGCAGGGTAGCCCAGGCCGGTGAGAGAGTCCAGATAGCAGGAGGCCAGACGGCCCAGGCCGCCGTTGCCCAGGCCCGCGTCGGGATCCAGGGCGTAGAGAGACTGGATGTCGATGTTCAGATCCTTGAGGGCCTCGGTAAAGACAGCCTCCTGGTCCAGGTTGAACAGGTTGTTCCGCAGGCTGGTGCCCACCAGGAATTCCATGGACATATAGAAGACCTGCTTCCGGCCGTCCTCCTGGTAGCTTTTCTTGAAGGCGCGGCGGCGATCGTACATCGCGTTGCGGACCACGGTGCAGAGGGCCTTATAGGCCTGCTTGTCGGTGGCCTCCTTCATATCGCAGCCGAACAGCCGCATACAGGCGTTGTTCAGGGCCTGGATCGCTTCTTTTTTATTCATACGGAATCCTCCTTTGGGTTAAGTACGCCGCAGGATCCAGCGGCGGTTGCGTGGATGCAGGGTCATCAAGCGGGGGAGAGCGGACGGCAGGGTGCCGTCCCTACGCGCCCTGTTCCCTGTTCCCTACTTCTCGTAGGCCACCACCACGCGGCGGTTGGGTTCTACGCCGGTGGAGTAGGTGGTAACGTTGGGCACATCCTGCAAGGTGGCGTGGATCACATGGCGCTCATAGGCGTTCATGGGCTCCAGGGTCATGTTGCGGCGGTACTTGACCACCTTGGCGGCCATCTTGCGGGCCAGATGACGCAGAGACTCCTCCCGCTTGCCGCGGTAGTTCTCGGCGTCCACGGAGACCCGGACGCGCTTGGACGCGTCATGGTTCAGAGCGTAGTTGGCCAGATGCTGGATGGCGTCCAGGGTCTCGCCCCGGCGGCCGATCAGCGCGCCCAGATCCTCGCCGGTCAGCTCCACGCCGACAGTCTCCGCATCCTTGCGGAAGGCGTGGGGAACGGCGTCGGAGCCCATGCGCTCCAGCAGGCCCTTCAGGAAGCTCTCCACCCGCTCCTCCTGGGAGCCGGGCTCCACGGGGGCGTAGGTCTTCGGCTCTGCCTTGGGCGCGGCCTTGGGCGCTTCCCTGCGGGGGGCCTGCTTCTTGGGCTGCTCAGCACGGGCGGGGCGCTCGGCCTTCTCCGCCTGGGGCTGCTTCTCCGTCACGGGCGCGGCCTTGGGCTGCGGGGGCAGGACGGGAGGCTTGGGCATTTCCAGGGGCTTTTCCAGCTTGGGCGCCTGCTTCTTGGGCTTGCGGGAGGCCGCGGACAGGGCGGAAGCAGGGGCTGCGGGGGCCGCAGGCGCAGCAGGGGCTGCGGGAGCTGCGGGGGCAGAGGGCTTCTTGGGCAGATCGGGGGCCTCATAGGTCACCTTGACCTTCGCGGGGCTGGAGCCGATGCCCAGGAACCCGGTTTTGGCATTTTCCAGAACCTCCACGGAGACGGAGTCCCGGTCGAGATTCAGCTCGGCAAGCGCCGCCTGGATCGCCAGGTCGATGCTCTTGCCGGTGGTAATGATCGTCTTTTCCATAGTATTTCCTGTTACTCCTTGTTGTTCTTGTAACGGTTGGGATCATAATTTCTGCCGCGGCGGTAGGGGCGGTCGCCCTCGGGCCTGGAGGCCCGGTCTTCCAGCTCCGCTTCCTCCGCGTTCTGGGCGTTCTTCTGGGCCAGATAAGCGGCCTCCTTGGCGGCCTGCTCGTTCTTTTCGCGCTGCTGCAGCTTCTTCTTGCTGGCGCTGCCGATCATGCCGTCGGGGTTCTCGGCCCGGCGCTGGGCGCGCAGGCGCTCCCGCTCCGCCTCCTTGGCAGCCTCCTCGGCGGCCCTGGCCTGCTTCACGGCGTCCTCGGCGTCATAGAATTTCTTGTAGCGCTTGGTGAGGAACACGTCCTGGAGCATACCCAGAAGGCCCTGCAGGAACCAGTACAGAGACAGGCCCGCGGGGGCGACGAAGCCGATATAGACGGAGAACAGCGGCATGATCATCATCATGCCCTTGTTGTTCTGGGGAGAGGTCTTGGCCATCTCGGGATCCTGCTCGCCGTTTTCGTCCACGATGACGGTGTTGTTCATCTTCTGGCCGATCCACATGCTGAGCATATTGATGCCGCCGGAGAGCACGGGCAGAAGGAACTGACCGATGGAGTTCCACACGCCGTTCACGTCAAAATACTTCCAGAAGGCAAAGTTGGGAATGGTGGCCAGCTCCACCCCCAGGAAGCGGGTGTTCATAGCCTGGACGGTTCCGGGCAGATCCAGGGCAGCCAGCTCGGCCTTGACAGAATCCAGGAAGGGCAGGGCCTCCATCTGCCAATAGTAGCCCGTGGCGTTCAGCTTGGCCAGGGCGCAGTTGGGATCCGCCAGGAACGCGTTGTTCCGGGCGTTGATAAAGACGTTCTGGATCTCCGCTACGGTCTTGGCGTCCACGTTGCCGTGGAACATCAGCCAGGTGATGGGCTCGCGGATGATATAGTAGAGGGGGATCAGCAGCAGCAGGGGCAGGATAGACCACAGGCAGCCGCTGCAGCCGCCAGCGCCCTCCTCCCGGTAGAGCTGATTCACGGCGGCCTGGTAGGCCTGCTTGTCGTCGCCGAACTTCTCCTCCAGGGCCTTGACCTTGGGGGTGAGCCGGGACATCTTCATCATGCTCTTTTTGCTCTTGGCAGAGGTGGGGAACAGGATGATCTTCACCACGATGGCGAAGAGGATCAACGCCAGACCGTAGTTGCCGGTCAGGTCGTACAGGAAGCTCAGCAGATAGGAGAAGGGCAGCTTGATATAGTCGAAAAAGCCGAGCTTGACGTCTTCGGAGAGGCTGGAGGTATCCACCAGCGTCAGGGTGCCATCCTCATTGACGCCCTGGCTGCCCGAGCTGGGCATACAGCCGGCGCAGAGCAGCAGGATCAGAACCAGGCACAGGGCCAGGCAGAGTTGGCGGGCAAGGTTACGTTTCTTCATTCATGTGTTCTCCCATACACAAACGTGATTGGCCGGCGTCTCCGGCCGGAGCAGCGGTCTCGCTTTTGCGTATTTGGCCGTTACGGCACAGGATCGTAGTAGTCCCTTTTGGAAAACGGATGGCAGCGGCAGAGCCTTCGTGCGGCCAGGGCGCCGCCCTTGAGAGCGCCGTATTTGCCGATGGCCTGGGCAGCGTATTCGCTGCAGGTGGGCTCGTAGCGGCATCGGCGGGGGTAGGCCGGGGAAATGCGGCGCTGGTAGAAGCGGATGAATCTGATCAGCAGCTTTTTCATCTCTTGTTCTCCCTCAGCAGCCCGAGCTTGGCGCACTGGCGCAGGAAGCTCTGCTGCATTTCACTGAAATTTCCCTCGATGGCGGCGGTGCGGGCCACGATCACGATGTCGTAGCCCTGCTTGAGGCAGCCCTCGTTCAGGCGATAGGTCTCCCGGATCCGGCGGCGGGCCCGGTTGCGATCCACGGCGTGGCCCAGCTTGAGCCCCGTGGTGATGCCCAGGCGGTTTTGCTCCGTCCCGTTCCGCCTGGCGTACACAACGACAAAACGGCCAACGGCGCTTTCGCCCTTGGCGTAGAGCCTGCGGAACACGTGGTTCAGCTTCAACGGAACGGTAAATTGCACCGTAGTCGCCCCCGTTAATCCCCGCCCGGCAGGGCGGATATAAAAGCTTCGGGGCGAACAGATCATCATCCGTTCACCCCGAACACTTCAAAGGCAATTCAACGGACTGCCTGGCCGTTTTCCAATTCTATCAGGCGGAAATGACGGCTCTGCCCTTGGCGCGACGGCGGGCAAGGACCTTCC
>JAEEZZ010000123.1 GCA_016292255.1 Oscillospiraceae bacterium | reverse complement strand
GAAGCGGTGGCTACAGGGGTGTGCGTCTCCTTGGGGTGCGATGCTAGGTGGATGAAACAAG
This sequence comes from Oscillospiraceae bacterium, assembly GCA_016292255.1. Lineage (GTDB taxonomy): Bacteria > Bacillota > Clostridia > Oscillospirales > Oscillospiraceae > JAFRPC01. The sequence goes on along the minus strand of JAEEZZ010000123.1, from coordinate 3,626 downwards.
GAGATGCGGCGTCTCGCCGCGTCGGCAAGTAACGCGGCAGATGTGCCGCGCGAAATGGTATAATATGTGTGAAACAGATGAAACATTTCGCGACAGTTATGTGCATGGCCTTTGCCGCGACGGCATTGGCGCCGTCAGTCCGTCCGCCTGCCGGGGCGAAGGAGACGAAGGCGGAGATGGCGCGGTATGGGGCTGTGTTTTCACGGGGACAGTCCCCGGTAGATTCCCGGTGGATCCATGGTGGGAAGCATGCGAGGTACATGATGGGTACCTCCCGAGGTAGATGGTGGGTACCTCCCGAGGTGCATGGTGGGTACCTCCCGAGGTAAAAGCAGCCCTCTTTTGGGGGTACAGGCCTTCCTAAATCGGCCCTCCTAAATCAGGGGGACAGTCCCTGCGTTTTTATGATATACTGTTCGGCATGAGACGGTGCATGATAAATCTTCCAAATCGGTGCCAGCGCCTGATCACCCGGGTGGCCCATTGCGCGTTTGAATGGGGCAAGCGGCGAATCGAAAGGGTTGCGCCGCTATGACAAGGAAAACCTACTGTGGCAATTTACTGTGGCAATCAGGTCTGACCCTGTTGGCGCGGGGCCAATGTCATTAAGGAGAAACTAAAATGTGGAACAAAAACGATAGTGGAGTGATGCCGGTGATTTTTGCAGCGATGCTGACCATTATGCAATTGGTTGGCTGTGTCGGCATCGTAGACGAGTCGGTTGAGCATGAAATTGCGGCAGCAAGGGAGATGGTATTTGATGCCATGCGTGATCGAATCGGGGCGCTTGGAGAAGATAGAGCCTTTTATTGCCGAAAAGAAAGATGGCCATGGATGTCTCGTTCGTCAGTCCTGCGTGATATAGATTGGATCAGGTTTAGGGAGGTGAAGCCCGATGACGATCCGCCTGATGACGGGCGGTTTGGGAATGAACTCATTGATTTGCTTCGCAAATGCAAGATTGATGACGCGGTCTCGTTTGGCTCAATCAGCAACCGGATTGTGACCACGGTTGGCCTTGCCTGGTTTGGGAAGGATGGGACGTCCTTGGCGGGCGTCGCCGCCATCACGGACGACGATGTGTATTTCATCTATACGCAAATGTATCCTGAACCAGCCCCGCCCTGGGGCTGCGTAGTGCATGGAGAGCCGCCTTACTATATGTGGCGAAATCCGTATTTGATTCAGTATGTGGGCCTTTACCCTATGTCATCTGAAGATCGCAGGAAGTTTGATAAAATGCATAGTAGAGTTTCGCAGAGAATTAGCAAAATTTACCCAGGTGATCAGTTGTATCATTTTCTTTTTGAGAATTTTACCACGGCGTTCCGAATGGATATTTCTCCAGAGAAGTTTAATCGACCTTGATACGGTCGATGTGACACGGGCGCACGTAAGCAAAGCTCTGTAGAACTAATAGCGGAAGGAAGAGTTGGACACACCTCGCGGGAGGGGCGTTTTACGCGAGGCTACAGGGTCAAGTATGTATTGCGTCAAGGGGGAAAGTGACAAAACTTTGCATGGAAGTGAATGCGGGCGTTAGCGCGGATGTATCCATCCGCGCGTTGCGGGGTTCAGGGGGACTCGAGTCCCCCTGATGGGGGCTGGGGCAAAGCCCCAGAGCTGCCGTGGATTCAGGCGCGCGCCGACGGTGAGCGGAACCGGGCGCGCGCCGCTCATTGCGTCAGTTTGACTTGGCTTCTAATGGCGTTGCGCCGCCTGGTGTCGCGGGCTCGGGCAACGAGCCGTACACGAGCTTCGCCTGCGCGGATGCGAACTGTCCGCGCGTTCCGAATCCGAGCTCATGCATTCGCGCCGCGCCTATCTCCCTGTGAAGCCCGACCATCTTGCGCTTGAAGAACGCCTCGCCGTCGCGGTTCGGCGTCGGGTCTCCGCGCATGATGTGGAAGGCGTAGAGGACCAGCTTGTGTCCGATTGCGCAGACGACCTTGTTCCGCGGCTTGCCGCGGTTGATCATCGACCACCCCCACTTGCCGAGCTTTGAGTCCGCGCAGCTCGCGAGAACAGTCTGCCCGGCCTCCGTGAAGAAGTGCTTGACGTCGTCGCGCCCCTCTCCGTCGAGAGGCTTGCCGGTCCCGCCGCGCCGCCTTGCCGCCTCTTCCTCGCTGCCGCTGGTGTCGACGATCGGGGAGAAGCCGCAGTAGGCCGCGAGCTTCGAAGCCTCCGAGAAGCGCCTGACGTCCTCGACTGCCGCCGAGAGGGCGAATGCGCCCTTGTAGTTCACGCCCTGCAGTTGCATGAGCCGCAGCATCTCCGGCTTGGAGAGCGCGGTCTCCGCCATCCTGCGCGAGAGAGCCTTCTTGCGCTTGAGCAGCCGCTCGTAGTCTTCGAGCAGCATCTCCAACCGCTCCTTGGCGAATCCGCCGATTCCGGTCTCCTCGATCGTCTTGCGCAGGGACTCCACCTTCGCGCAGGAACTTCGCCCGGGAAGGGCGTATCCCTTCCTGCTGCAGACGCTCCAGATCCTGTTCGACGTTCGCGTGAGCTCCTTCACCGTGTCGCGGTAGGCGAACATGACGTCCCGGTGTTCGGAGTACTCGTCCGAAGGCGTCCACACGAAGTCCCTGACGTCGCCCTTGATGTAGGCGAGCGCCAGGTTCCTGGCGTCCTGGATGTCGCAGACCTTGCGCTTGCGCTCCTTGTCGGCGATGATGTCGGACCGGACGACCTCCGCCCGGAATCCGGCCTCGTTGAGCCTGCGCTTGAGGATCGCCGCGTTGGTCGACGCCTCTATGACCGTGATCGAGTCGAGGTCGACGTGCCGCTCGTACGTCTTGACCATCGCGTCGACGTCAACGCACTTGATCTCCCTGTGTAGGCAGGGGTTGAGCCTGTCCGACCAGTCCCACACCGAGACCGCCAGCTTGCGCGCGTGCGCGTCCATGCCGACGACGAACCTCGGCTCGTCCTCGACGCTGCGCGAGCGCAGTTGCATTTTAGCACCCATTGTGCTATCCTTTCAAGTGCTGCCACGTATTGGAGCAGGCGGTTGCTGCAAGGTTGCAAACAAGTATTCGGGGTCTTTCGCCCCAGGCAGGTGGTTTCCGCCGGCGCCCAAACAGACCCTCGAGTGTGGGCCGCGGCTCGCGCCGCAGCTTGACTCATCGACCCTTGGGGCGTCTCCCATGCGTCACAGCAAGTGTTTACCAGGCACCTGCTGTCCCGTATCATACTCCAATACGCGGCAGTCTTTCAACCCCGAATATTACCGCCTTGTTCAGCGGCGAGCAATATAATACCAAACAGACATGGTTACCACAGTAAATTACCACAGTAGCGGGAGTTTATGATATACTGTTCGGCATGAGACGTTGCAGGATAAAGCTTCCAAATCGGTGCTATCACCTGATCAGCCGCGTCGCCCACCGCGCGTTCTTCCTTGACGACGAGGTGTATCAATAAGCTCTTTTGGGCTTTTTGAGCTCTTTTGAGCTCCTCCGAGAGGACGGCTTCGACACGCTTACATTTGTCAAGATTCTTTGAGTATATATCCTTTTTGTCTGACTGTCTGTATAGTCGTCTCGGCTTTTATCGTGGCGATCTTCTTCCTGATGCTGCAGATGTGCCTCTCTACAACGGTTGTCTTTTGCCGCGCATTACTTCCG
>JAEEZZ010000122.1 GCA_016292255.1 Oscillospiraceae bacterium | reverse complement strand
TGGTGCGTCCGAGCAAATAGTCCGTCGTGACGCCGTAGAGCTCCGCCATGCCAATCAGATTATCCAGTGTAGGCGATTTCTTCCCGCTCTCCCAGGTGCTGAGCGCCGCAGAGCTGACGCCAAGCCGCTCCGCTGCCTCGGCGATGGTCAGCTTGTGCATTTGCCGGGCTTCCTTGAATTTCCGTGCCATCGCAGCTTCCTCCTGCATTCAGATGTCTTGATTATACCCCATTCCCAAAGAAATCGCAAGCCGCATTATACATACGCCGAAATACTTTCCGAAAGGGCTTGCATTCATTGGTGAACTCTGCTATAATTCAAATAGAAAGTTACAAGTTTTCCGCTGAGGAAATCACAGTTTCACGTATCACAGTGTCTGAGGAATCCCCTTGGGCACTTTTTGTTTCTTCTGCCCCTTTAGATAGAGGCACATAAACACAGAACGCAAGGACGGCGGTCCGCCTTGCTCTGTCATAAACTTCGGTTTACAAGCGCCAGGAAGAGCTTCGGTTCTTTTTGGCGCTTTTTTCATAGATCGGAGCAAAAGCTCCCCCAACCTTTTTTCTCGGGGCAGCTTGCTCCGTACAAATAGAATCTCAGCAACAGGAGGTATCACATGACCTACGCAGCCGTATCCATTGAGCCCGGCAGCAGGGAGGCCCTGGCGATTACTGCCGGAGAGCTTCGCGTCATGCACTATGCCGGGCGCTCCGTTTCCCATGGCTATGGCAGGGACAAAGTCACAAGCTACCGTTCCGGCGTCCAGACTGAGCTCGGCGACATTGAGCTCAGCCAATGGCAGGCTTTGATGCGGGACATCATCCGCCGGTCAGGAGAACTGGAGCTGCTGGAGCAGCTCACGGAATGGGAGCTGGAAACGACTCCCTGGATCCACACACGGAAGGAAGCAGAGCAGCGAGCGCTGGAAGCATTTGCAAACCGCTGGTTTGACAATCCTTCCCACAGAGACTTCGCGGCCTTCAATCAAAAGTATCGCCCGGAAACTCTTCAACAAAATCAACCGAACAATGAAAGGAAAGAACCACTATGAAAGAAGTAATTGCCATGCGTGCCGTCCAGGTAACGGACGACGATATCGCCTTCTGCATCAGCGCTGTCTGCACCAAGCTGCTTGGACGGCCTGTGAAATGCAGAACCTACTGCGATGTCAGCGCATACTGGGGCGCAATCGCCGAAGGCGACAAATTTACTGTCAAGGAGCTTCTGGACCTTCTGGTTGCAGTGAACGCAGATGCGGAGACCTGCCGGGAAACCCTTCCCCTGGAAGATCCGGAGACTGCTTCCCTCGGCATGGACCTGTCCCGCGGCCTGCTCAAGCTGGCACTCGGAACCGACTGGGTCTGGGAGCACATTCTGGACTACGGTCTGCTCCTGATCGGCCTGCCGAACGAAGGCTTTCGCATCCCGACACAAGAGAGTGAGATCCCGTCAATTCCAAGTCAGTCTGACAAAACCAAACAACACACTGGGCTGCTTAATCAGCAGCTGGTATAAGGAGGAACGCATTATGGACGAAAGGCTGAAATACATCGCAGAGAACTATGAGCAGATGAAGATCGGGCCGGACGACCCCTTCCATTTCCGCTGCAAGGAATGCGGCAAGTGCTGCATTCATCGGGAGGATATCCTGCTCTCGCCCTACGATCTGTTCCGTGCAGCCAGAGAACTCGGTATGACGACGGTCGAGTTCTACAAACAGTATTGCGAAGGCTACATTGGTCAAGATTCCAGACTGACCATCATCCGGCTGATGCCGCAGGGCTCCGTGCGTCGCTGCCCGCTGCTGAAGAACCATCACTGCATGATCCACAAAGTCAAGCCGGCGGTCTGTGCTATGTTTCCGGTCGGCCGGGGCGTTGCGATTCCTAAGGACAAAACTTCGGCGGAGAATGCGGAACTCCAGATCCAGTACATTCTTCAGCCGCCCGCCTGCGGCGACCGCTCCGAGACCCACACCGTTCGGGAATGGCTGGCATCCTTTGGCATGGACGTGGAGGATCCCATCTTTCTGCAGTGGCAAAGGTTCATCCTGTTTGCCCACAACAAGATTGTGAAGCTGGAGAAACAACTTGAGCCGACGGAGATGAACCATTGTTGGAACCTGCTGGCCTATTGCGCCTACATGAACTATGAAACCGGCAAGGAGTTTTCTCCTCAGTTTGAGGAGAACCTGGCCACCGCTCGGAAGCTCCTGGAAGCCTACGAGCGTGCCGCTCAGGGGGTGCAGCCCGATGCAGGATGACCGCAATCAGGATCAGATCACCCGAAAGGATGCCAGAAACTGCTTTGTGGAGAGCCTGCAAGACTGCTTTTCCTTTGGCAGGATCCACTTCACCTTTGCGAGCTATGATCTGTCCCGTCCTGCGGGACAGCGTCAGACCAGCCAGGTGCAGATCTACATTCCTGTCGGCGAGTTTCTGAACCTCTGCAGAAAGCTGGAGTGCGGCGAGCTGCGTTACCTGCTGCAGAGCCGCAAGCAATCGAACGACAAGCGGCCTCTGTATGAAACGCTCGGTGGCACCTCAGCAGAGAAACTTGCAAGGCAAGGGCGCTCCAGACCCGACGGACGCAGTCTTTCCCGCACCATGCAGATCCTCTGCGGAAGCAAAAGCGATCTCCTGCTGGTAGCTAACAGCGGTCCCGGAGATACTACCGACAAAGGGCTGATTGTTCCCAAGTTCGGCAAGAACCCGGAAAACCACGTGGCGGTCAGCATGAGCTTCAATCTGTTCAGTGAGCTTCTGCTGGAGACAAAGGTCAATTATCAAGCCTGGCTCTCCGCGTGGTATATCGCCTCCAGCGGGCAGTCAGAACCGAAATCCTGGCAAGAGCCACAGAGTACACCGCCGCCAAGCAATGAGCAAAGCCAGTATCCCTCAGACTTCTTCTAAAGTAACCCAAGCGGCGCAGACTGACCAATCATCAGCCTGCGCCGCATTCTTTATATCATCTACACCGCCGGACGCAACGCTGCATAACGCACGTAGCATCCGTTCCAAGGAATAATCAACATTTCCTCTGTCAGAGTTGGCCCTGTGACCAGAAGGCAATCTTCCTTTTTCCGGCACAGGCTGATACTGTCTTCTATGAACTGCCGATCCGCCAGCAGATCGGTACTGAAATTCTCGTAATCAATCTTGCTTAAGCAGATTGTTTTCACTACTTCGTATTCCATCCATTTTCCAGAGCGGTTTTCAATGGAAAGATCGTCAACTCTTCTCGGCTCAAACACAAACCAGGCTTTCCCGTTCATCTCTATCTACTCCTAACTGCTTCAGTATGTGCTGCTACAAGCACTCTTATAGCCTTATAAAAAAGTAACACATTTGTGTTCATTTGACAACATATGTATTCAGAAAACTGCTGTTCTTCCTTTACAATCTCCGTAAAAGGAGGTGCGGGCTATGCTTGACGCAGTTGTTGTAGGAATAGTTATTCAGGAGCTTCGAGAAAAGCGGGGGCTGTCGCAGGAAGTCGTAAGCGGTCTGGCAGGAATCGGCCGAACACACCTGAGCGCAATCGAACGCGGCGAGCGCAAACCGACACTCGAAACGTACTTCAGAATCTGTGACGCGCTTCAGGTTCGTCCCAGCGAGTTGATGGCGAAAATCGAAGAATGCCTTGCACAGCAGAAAAACAGCTGAATGCGTTCTTGATTCACCAACAACTGTGGGTATATTTTTAATAATAATCACCTACAATTGTTCCGTCAAGAACGATTGTAGGTGATTGGAATGAAAACGATCTTATCAGACCGCCTTAAGGAATGCCGCAAAGCAAAAGGCCTGACGCAGATGCAGGTCGCAACCTATTGCGATATCACCGAAAAGGCATATCAAAACTATTAATTGATGACCCGTGAACCGCGTATTGAGATTTTGGTGCGGATTGCGGATCTGTTTGAAGTGTCCCCGGACTACCTGACCGGACGAACAGACCGAGCAGAATACCGTCAATAATTCGTCTGAAAATGAAATGGCACAAAATTGGCACAGGATTGCCGATGACAAACAGGGAAAAATATGGTAGAATACTACCGTCAACACGTGGATCCTTCCGGGCTCACGTGTTTTTCTTATGCCATTTTGAAGGAGGATCGCATCATGAAGTATTGCCCATTCTGCGGGGCGGACCTGCTGAGCCCAGAGGTTTCCTTCTGTGCCGAATGCGGGAAGCAGCTGCCAACAGGAAATGCGCCCCAAACCGAGCCGGGGGACCGGCTGAAACCTGTGGAAAACCCGCGGAATTCCAAAAAGAAAGCAGCTCCCGTCAGACCGAAACGGGAGCCGAGAAAAAAAGCCAGGCCATCGATCGAAGGCGCTCCGACGGAGAAGCTTTCATCTCAGTCTGGAGGAGAGCCGCCTTTGGATCCGCAGCCTGAGGATGACTATGACGGCTATTACAACGACGTGGAACCTATGGATGCCGGCGACGCCAGACCGAGTCTGGATCGCGAGATGATCAAAAAGATTTCGTTTTTACTGGTTGGCGCCTTGCTGGTCATCGGACTTTGTGTAGTCCTGATGACCATTCTTTAGTTGCAAGCGACAGGTCTTTTATGTGTAATCAAAGTATAGGAGTGAGCAACTCAAGGCGCAGGATCAAATGCTGTGGGTACAGCGGATGAACAATATCCGGGTTCGGGCTAAGGAGGTTGTGTACAACGATCTGATCTACGGATAAGGTATCGGCGGCAGGGAGCAATCCCTGCTGCTCTCCGCTACGATTTGTATCAAAGAGAGGAAAAACGAGAGAAAAGAAATCAACGCAAAAAAATCAAATAAATTGATTTTATCTGTTGTATTTCTCCGATTAACGTGGTATACTACAGTTGGGAGGTGATTATGTGTTAGTTGAATTTACTTTTTCGAATTATAGGTCTTTTCGAGATGCAGCCTCATTGTCTATGGAAGCGACCGGCCTTGGTTCCCTAAAGAATAGCCTTATTGAGTATAATAATGCAAAACTGCTTCCAGGCGTAGCTATTTATGGAAAAAACGGTGGCGGAAAAAGCAATGTAATACGGGCATTTTGGCTTGCTGTGCAGTTTGTAAAAAATGCTCAGCGCACACAGCATGAGAATTCAGAAATTCCAGTTATCCCCTTTGCTTTGAATGATTATTCCTTTACTCAACCAACACAGTTTGAATTCATTTATATTATCGACAAAATAAAGTATTGGTATAGTTTTTCCGCTACAAAGGAGAAAGTAGTAGAGGAATACTTATATCATTCACCAAAAGGGCAAAGAGCACTTGTTTTCAAACGCAATGGTCAACAGTTTACTTTTACAGAGGAAAAAGCAACGCGGACACTAATTAGTAAAGCTGTTGCAAAAAACCAGCTATTCTTTTCCGTTGCATGTACGATGAATGATTCTGCGTGTATTAGTGCAATGCGATGGTTTCGTGATTATGTTTTCTTTTCACGGGATTATACAGACATTCCAACTCAGCTAATTGAGTATTCTGAAGACAAGAATATGCTTAGAGCAATTTCTGAATATGCAAAGGCAGCAGATGTTGGAATTGAAGACATGCGTTTTGAGGTTAATAGTAAAGAAATCATCGATGACAAATCTTTCCCGGACGGCATTCCTGAAGGAGTAAGAGTTGCGTTAACCCAATTCATGCGCACATTATCAGAGACATCGAACAATGCAGAAATTCGCCTTAAGATGGGGCAGATGACAGCAAAAGTAAGCCATTTGGGTAAGACCCAAGAAGGAGCGGTGAGCTCCTTTGAATTAGATCTTTCAGATGAGTCAGACGGAACTCGAAAACTGATGGCCCTTTCTCCTGCTATCGAATCCGCACTCAAAAAAGGCGGGGTGCTACTTGTTGATGAGATTGAACGAGAACTTCATCCTACTCTGGTGAATCTTATTGTGTCTAAATTCCAGAGTAAAAAAACTAATCCATTAGGGGCGCAGTTAATTTTTACTACTCATAATACTGAATTGATGAATCTCGAGCTTCTCAGAAAAGATCAGCTTTATTTTGTTGACAAAAAAGCGAACGAGGGCATTTCGGAGCTTTATAGTTTAAGTGAGTTTTCTACTAGAACAACAGACAATATTCGCAAAGGCTATTTAATAGGCAGATACGGAGCAGTCCCTAATGTTGATATCGAGGAGGTTGAATAAAATGCCTCGAAGAACAAATGGGTCTCGCGGAAAAGGAAAGACTATTATTCGAGTCTTTTGTGAAGGGGAAACCGAGCAAGCATATACAGAATTCCTTAAAAAGAAGTTTGCTGATGTTGCAGTAATAAAATACCCAAAGGAAACCGGGCTCTTTGATGAGGCAAATAACCGCTTTGCTAAAGACCCTCAATACCGTGATTATGCTGAAGTAATTGATGAAGTATGGTTTTTCTTTGATGTAGAGACAAAAGATATTGGTTTATGGGATCATCGATTGAAGATAATAAAGAAGCTGCGGAAACTACGGCGAGATCCAAATATCAAAGTTCGCCTACTGATGACCACTGGATGCATTGAATATTGGCTAATGCTTCACTACAAGAAATATGCACCTCCAATTCAAACAGAAGCAGACAAAGCTCGAGTGATAAAAGAAGTTGTCGAAAAAGAACCAACATATAAAAAAGGCGACTATCCCTCCACTGCAAAAATTGCAGAAAATTTCCCAACCGCAATGGCTAATGCGAAATGGACTCTGATTAATTTGTTGTCTGACGGTATGCCGGGTATTGAAGATACCGATGAACGGAATCAATGGCTTTGCAAGAACTGTTACACTTTTTCAAATGTGTTTGAGGCGTTTGAATTCTTGCAGAGTCTTCTAGTGGCTTGAAAAAACTGGTTAGTTGTTTACCTCACGATTTCAGAAATATAAAGGAGCCAAGTACAAATGATATTACACAGCTTTAGGGTTAAAGAGTTCCGCTCAGTACAAGACAGCGGTTGGATTGATGCTGAGCAAATCACTGCACTCATTGGAACTAACGAGTCTGGAAAAACTAATATTCTATTGCCTCTTTGGAAACTAAACCCGGCAGACGAGGGAAAAATTGATTTAAAAGATGATTTGCCTAGAGATAAGTATCACTTATATAGAGACGCTTTAGTGAAGCCAGTTTTTATCTCAGCAAAATATGTGCTTTCATCGGATGAGAAAATGGAGTTATCAAAAATTTCTGGTCATTCAAGTAATGAATTTTCAGAAGTTGTCGTTTCTAAAGACTTTGATAATAATCTGTTTTGGGAATTTCCAAATGAAAATTCTGATGCATCTCACCTAATTGCTTCAGCGAGCAGTGTTCTTGCCGAGTGCAGGCAAACCATCGAAGCCTCTAAAAGTGCAGTAAGCAAACCGGAAGATGAACGAAAAAAGAAAGCGTTGGCTATTATTGAAACGTTGTGTGATTTACTAAAAAAATACGACGATGTTTCGGTTGCGCTTAAAGCAGTTCAAGACAAGCTAGAAGAATTTGATGAAGATGTCAAAACTTCTATAGCATGCGCTTCTATTCTCGATGCGGCACAAAAAATTCAACTACTGATTAATGAAAGCACAAAGCCTACTCTTAGCAACAGCAAACAAGTTACAGATTTCCTAAAGAGCAAAATGCCCAGATACGTTTATTATTCTAATTATGGAAATCTGGATTCTCAAATATACCTTCCACAAGTGCTAGACAATATTGGAAAGCAGAACTTGGGTGTAAAGGAAGCCGCCAAAGCACGGACGCTAAAGACACTTTTTAAATTTGTTGACCTTGATCCGAAAGAAATAACTGATCTTGGTGCCGAAACCACAGGAAACCTTACTCCAGAACAGATTACTGCAATTTCGGACAAGAAAAAAGAAAGAGAAATCTTGTTGGCTTCAGCTTCTTCGAGCTTTACAAAGTCATTCAATGAATGGTGGAAGCAAGGAAATTACACATTTGAATTTCAGGCTGATGGAAACTTCTTCCGAATCTGGGTTTCTGATTCTGTAAGGCCCGAACGAATTGAGTTGGAGGCACGGAGCACAGGGCTTCAATGGTTTTTCAGTTTTTATTTAGTTTTTCTCGTCGAGAGTGAGTTGCACCATCAAAACGCGATTCTTCTTTTAGATGAGCCTGGGGTGACGCTCCATCCTTTAGCGCAAAAAGACTTATTCCTTTTCTTTGAGAATTTGTCTAAATGCAACCAAATTCTATATACCACCCATTCGCCCTTTATGGTTGACTCAAACCACTTAGAAAGGGTTCGGTCTGTATATATTGATACCAATGGAAAAACCGTTGCTAGTCCCGATTTGCGAGCAGCGGAGAGAATGAAAGGAAAAAACCAACCTCAATCGATCTATCCAGCACATGCAGCTCTTGGGCTATCAGTTTCTGACACTCTTCTAATTAATTGTCGCCCCGTTTTAGTCGAAGGAGAATCAGATCAAGTATACTTATCAGCATTAAAGAGCCTTTTGATTTCTAAGGGTAAAATTGCTCCCTTGAAAGAAATTGTTTTTATTCCAACTGGTGGGACAAAAGGAGTGAAAGCAACCGCGGCAATACTATCCGGAACAAGCGAAGAAAAGCCGCCGATCATCCTCGACGGCGACAAACCGGGCATGAAAACAGCAATGGAATTGAAGTCAGACTTTTATGCCACTTCACAGGATAAAGTAATCTGCGTTTCGGATTACACAACGGTGGAAAACGGGGAAACAGAAGACCTTTTTCCCAAAGACAAGCTTGCCAGAATTATTGGAAAGTTTTTGCCAAGATTAGAAGAAGTAGATGAAGACTTTGATGACATTGTTGTATCAGACAAGCCAATCTGTGATCAGATTGAGGAGTTTGCCAAAGCACATGGTATTATGCTCGAGCCGGGATGGAAAGTACGCCTCGCGACAACGGTAAAAAGAGAGGTGTTGAAGGGTAATGATAAAGTAATCTGCGAAACAGATCCTGAATTCTCTCGGATAATTGAGCTCTTTAGCAAGTTGTGAGAGAGAAGATTTGTAAGAGCGTGGTAAAGCTTCTTAAGCTGTAAGGAGCAAACAATCATTTCAATAATAGCGGCGGGGAGCAAACCCCGCCGCTCTGCTATATCTGTTGTTTAATCATCTGAACGTATTGCTCTGTCAGATCATGTAATTGATCCAAAGGAAGCGTTTCCTGTAATGCTTCTTCCCGTGTTCCACGCATAAAAAACACAAACTGCTGCTGCAGTGCAGTGAACTCCTGCGCAAGATCGGTTTCCCCGGCAAGCTCCAGCATGGTAATACCGTCAAGGAGCAGCGGCCGGAACAGGCTGTTCATCATGGGAAAATAAGCATTAGGATCATGCTTTTCCGCCGCAAAGGCTTCTATTTCGACACAGTTTTCTCTTATTACGGAAATAGAATCATTCAGAAACGGAGCCAACGATTGTTGCTCGGCCTCCGCGGGGATCACCGTTCCCACCATCGTTTCCTGATCGACTGAGGCAAGCAATTCTTCCTCGGAAAATGGCAATTCAGTGCGTTCGCCGCTGCCTTCATGGGTGGGATTCATGAAATGGTATATCCCGTCATATTCTGCGAAAACGACGGCGTGCTTTCCGTAAGGCGTTTGGACGCCAAGCATCGCAGGCTTGTGTGCACGAAGATAACTGCAAAGCTGCTCCCGCTCTACCCTCTCCTCGGCCATTCGATACCCACGGGGAAGAAGCCACAGGTTGAACCATTTTGCGCTCTGCAACATGGGGCCGGAGATATATGCGCCGTCCTCTTTGGAAAACAGCCACGGCAGCTTGATTTCAAGCGCAATTTTATAATCCTCCGTATCCACCCCGTTCAGCTCCATGATCGAAGCAAGAGCGGCATAGGAACAGGAGGCTTTGAAATGCATGTGCTTCATAACAAACCAGCTTTCCCCGAGAAGTATCTTTAGTATATGAAAGCAAATGCCGAAAAACAAGACTTGAAAAAAACAGTTTTCCCAGTATAATATAGATAAAGAGAACCAGCAGTGGAGAGGATTCTCCGCCGTTATTCTCAAATACTCCTGGCAACATATTGGCAACAAAAAATCGGATAGCCTAATGGGTCTTATATTTTGAAAGGATATTATGTTGTGACTCCTAAAAATGGAAAGTCCTTTTTCCAATCGTTGAGCAACTGGTTTTTAAACAGATAATTATTTGGGAGAATAATATGGCACGAAGAGTTTTTTTCAGTTTCCATTACGATAACGACATTAACCGTTCCATGACTGTTCGTAATAGTTGGGTCACTCAAGGGAAAGAGGCCGCAGGATTTGTTGATAAGGCTTCTTTTGAGCAGATAAAGCGTCAAGGGGATGATGCCGTTCACCGCTGGATTGACAAACAACTTGAAGGTACTTCTGTGACGGTTGTTCTTATAGGAAGTGAAACTCTTAATCGTTCATTTGTACAGTATGAAATATGCAAAAGTTTACAGAGGGGAAATGCTGTCATTGGCGTTCATATTAATGGCATCAAGGATATGAGAACATCTATGACTTCAAGCAAAGGAGATGTCCATACCATCATCGGGTATTATAATGACAACTCACCCGCATATTTTGATATGATTTGTGACGGAATATATGATTATACTTCTCAAAACGGATATATCAACATGGGATCATGGATAGAGAATGCAGCAAAACGTCATAACAAGTGAAATGGGGAACGAGTCTTATGGATAAAAAAATGAAACACCTTGAGTTAATTCAAGGTGTTATAAATCGCATGGCAAGCAATTCATTTATGCTGAAAGGATGGGCTGTGACTCTGGTTTCTGGCATTTTTGTCTTAGCCAGCAAGGATACCGATAAATTATACTTTTTAGTAGCATATATTCCGGTAATTGTTTTCTGGTGGCTGGATGCATATTATCTTTTACAAGAACGTTTGTATCGTTCATTGTATGAAAAGGTCCAGAATACTGATGAGAACAGTATCGATTTTTCATTAAAAGCTACTACAGCAGAATTTGATAGCAAACATAACTGCTTCCGTAGTTGCTTGTTTTCTAAAACAGAAATTGGTTTTTATATACCTCTCGCACTAGTTTGTACTGGGATTATACTCACAAATATTGTGTAAAAAGAGTGTATCAACACCTCTTAGTTGTTTCATATTGGAATAGTCGGCTGGAGAATATTTGAGTTCGTGGGAACACTGTTTCATATAATGGACCGGCATATAAGTCGTTAATAAAAAATGGAGTGATAAAATGGCGCATAAAACATTTATTTCATACAAATGGAGTGAAGCGCAAAGCTTACGAGATAAAATAATTAAGGCTCTCGGAGATGATGCCACTTATTATAAGGGCGAAACAAGTGAATCTCCTGATTTAACTGATACATCAACTGAAAATATAAAAAAGAATCTTAAAGATATGATGTATGATACTTCCGTCACAATTGTTATTCTCTCTCCTAATATGAAGAAGAGTAAATGGATTGATTGGGAGATAGAATACTGCGTGAAGAATATTACTAGAAAAAATAGAACTTCTCACACAAATGGAATCGTTGGCGTAATAATGAAAGTAGATGGCAGTTATAGTTGGTTTAAATCAACGGGAACAAATTGCCACGGAACTTCAACAGTATCTTATGAGATGAACAAAGTTTATAGTATTATCTCTGATAATCATTTTAACTCAAATCCAAAGCAATGGCATTGTAATGAATGCAAAACATATGATTGGCTCAATGGTTCTTATATTGCTTTTGTCGAGGAGGACGATTTTTTATCAGATCCCAACAGATACATAGATAATGCTTATGATAAAAGCGAAAATGATGCAAGCGGATATGATCTAGTAAAACAAAAATGATGATTTTCAGCGACAACACAGTGACAACAAATATCTTGATACTCCAAGATTTATAGGTAATGCGAATAATCCTGATAATCTGTGCTAAATAACCTATACAAAATCGTTTAGCTCACGGTTTCCAGGAGCGAGTTACTATGATGTTTATATCTAAGGGGATCCCCGAAAAGGGAGGCATTACCGCTCATCTGCGCATTGTGAGCGGCGGGCAGATTTACACGCTGTTCGGATTGGACGAGGAGCTCTGGCTCCGCGGGCGCTTTGATATTGCTGAAACAACCTCGCCAACCGAAGAGCAGGTGATCCGGAATATGCTGCGAATCGGTCTGGTGGAGTACAGCTCTGCAGAGGATTCTGAAGCGCGATATGCCCTCCTCAGCCGCTGCGTGATCGCTCCTGCCAAACCGGGCAAGCGGAGCGCCCTCCGCCGGGATGAGAAGATTCTCCTGGAGTGGCTGACCGGAGCGGGTATCCGATTGACCCTGTCGGAGCTGGTCTATCTGTTCAGCAACCGTGTCCGACCAAAGCAGGACCTGCTGGGCGAGGAAAACCGGCAGGCGCTGGTTGAGCGCATCTATACCGATGAGACCAGTGACGACGGGATCCTGGAAGCAAAGATGGCAAAGGCTGCCAAACGGGACGACGTGGTCGACGCGCTCCTAGGCCTGTTGAAAAAGAAACGGGTGGTGCTGCTGTGAAACCGAAAAAGCTCCGGGAAGCCCTCCGAACCTTCCCCGCAGTCCTACAGCACCAGCTCTTGCTGCGCTTTGGACTAACGCTGGGCGGGCTGGCTGCCTTTGGCCTGTTCTGGGCTCTGTCCTCCGCGTTTTGGTTTGGAGCGCCTTTTCTGATGCTTGCGCTGTGGATAGGCGCATCCGGAATCCAGATGTTTCTGACGCTCTATCACGGGAAATACACCCGGGTGAAGGCCACCTGCAGGCAGGTCATTACCACACCGATTCTGAAGTGCCCCAAAGCCCTGATTCTCTCTACAGAACAAGGAGACCTCCGGCTCCGGATACAGCAACGTATCCGAAAACCGGAGGTCGGTGATTTATTTAAGGTTTATTTTGCTGACAGCAGTTCGATCTACCTAAATGAAAACGGTTATCTGATTGGGGAGTATCTTGCGTTGGTCAAGGATACAGCGGTGCTTATAAATAAGAGCAGTTCCTGTTGAAATGCTTGTTAGGGACTCTGCAAAACCACTGTTGCGTGCGGTATAGAACGGCCTTTTCACCATTCTTACGATACAAAAAGCGGTGCCATGGTACTCCACGACACCGAAAAGTATTATGTAATCATATTATTCTTTCTCGTCGGTTTCGTCCTCTGAGGACACATCCACAGTTTCTTCCCATTGATATCTTCCGGGAATGTGCCCTCCGTCGCTCGTTTTCTGAGTCCTTTCTGACGAGTCAATATCCCATCCGCCGCCTTTATAATATCCACGAGGATATTGTTCTGTAGGATCACGTTTAGGCATAGCACAACTCTCCTTCCGTCTTTCATTCAGTTTTTCACATAAGGGCTAATACTAATATATCACAGGTACAATAATTGTCAATACTTCTGCTTCTGAATATAATCAAAAAATATAACTGCACAGGAACAGACAAGAGTTTTCAGAACACAGGAAAGGACGAGAGTTTTCGGGAAAACCTTGACGAACTCGAAAACATGTGATATACTTTAATAAGAAGTTTCAAGGTTTTCTTCGGGAAATCCACAGTTTCACGTTTACAAAGTGTCAATTTGCGCATTTGCGCGGATTGGCGCTTTTTTTGTTTCCGGTTTCCGCCGGCACTGCCGGTAGAACATATCATTTTCACCGCGGCCAACGCCGCAGAAAGGAGCATCATCATGTTCAGCGCAATCATCACCAACGCAGTCGTATCCAGAGGGTACGACAACAACCCCGCCGTGCAGTACTCCGACAAGGGGGACTTCGCGCGCTTCCGCTTCGGCAAGAAGGTCTACGATTCCCGGGCGGAGGGCAACTATCGCTGGGTCAACATGACCGTCAAGGCATTCGGCCCCATGGTGGACCGCATCCAGAAGATGCAGCTCAAGGAGGGTTCCTACATCAACCTCATGGGCCGCCTGGACGAGGACACCTGGCAGGACAAGACCACCGGCGAGAATCGCAGCGCAATGGTTCTCATTCTGGACGACATCGAGTACGCATCCTCGGCGCCCAAGAACAAGGACGAGCACAAGCCCGCACAGGCCGCCGGTTCTCCTGGCCGGGAGGAACCGCAGGCCGGCTTCACCGGCTTCGAGCCCTTCGGCGGACCGTCCTTCTTCGACGTCCCGTAAAGGAGGCGGCAGACAATTGAACAGGCGCAGCTAAGGCGCACATGAGTTTCAGAAATGATCTCATGTGCGCCTTTTTTGCGTTTTCAGGGCAAATCCACAACTCAATCTCAAAGACATAGAAAGGACTTACATCATGAACAACCCTGACAGAAAGGCAAACCTTGCCCTTGACGCGCTGGTATTCCTGCTGGCGCTGGCACTGCTGACCTTTATCACCCGCCTCTGGCCGATCCTCCTGCTGGTCATCCTGGGCATCTTCGCTGCTGCCCTGCGGCTGCTGTTCCTCTCGGCGAAGCAAACCCCGAAAGAAGCTCCGCAGCCCCAGCCGGCACAGCCTGTCTGGGAAGCAGAACCCGAACCGGATCTAGAGAGCATGATCTATTTCCAGGTCTGTGACCGAATCACCCTGCTGGTGCGGAGGCGTTTTCCAAATGCAAACTGGATCTGGGAGCTGCCCGACGCAAAGCAGCGCATTCTCAACGGCGACACGGTTGGCATCCTGCTGAACCAGGCAGGCGGCTATCGGCGGGGAGAGGTTCGCTTGAATCTCTTTCGGGTAGACGACATTGATTTCCCCGAGCCGAAGTCTGTGCAGAGCGAGGAGCCCGAGCCGGAACAGCCCGAGTCCCAAGAAGAGCAGCCCGTCCCGGAATCTCCCGCCCCGGAGAACTACGAGCTTCTGGCCTTTGAATGGGTCGAGGCCCACATTCTGGAGCTGAACACCCGCTGCAACGAGGCCATCGGCAACAAACGCACCACCATCCTGCTGACGCCGGAGGAGCTTCCCCAGGCGGAAAGCTGGCCTGCCATCTGCGCGGAGCTGGCCAAGCAGGAGATCTCCAACACCGCCTGCACCCCCGAAGGGATCTGGATCAGTCTGGAGGGAGGTGCGGCAGCATGAGCGTCTATCTCAACAACCTGTTCAACTACGCCCGGGCCCTGCCG
>JAEEZZ010000121.1 GCA_016292255.1 Oscillospiraceae bacterium | reverse complement strand
CCGCAGACGTAGATCGCCCAGCAGTAGGGCGTGCGGTACATGGAGCCGCTGTCGGCGTGGGCCTTGTACATCCTGTAGATGGGGGGCTCGGGATCCAGGTCCTCGCGGATCAGATCCTCGCGGATGATGACGATGGCCAGACCGGCAGGCCCGATGTTCTTCTGCACGCCGCCGTAGATCACGCCGTAGTCGGACACGTTGCAGGGCTTGGACAGGAACATGGAGCTCTGGTCGGAGACCAGGACGTGGCCCTTGGTGTTGGGCAGCTTGGGCCAGGTGACGCCGTGGATGGTCTCATTCTCGCAGATGTAGACGTAGTCGGTATCCTCGGGGATGTCCAGATTGGAGCAGTCGGGAATATAGGAGTAATTCTTGTCCTTGGAGGAAGCGGCGACAATGACCTCGCCGTACTTCTTGGCCTCGGCAATGGCCTTCTTGGACCATGCACCGGTCTCAATGTAGACAGCCTTGCCGTTCTTCATCAGGTTCATGGGGATCATGGCAAACTGCAGGGTAGCGCCGCCCTGGATGAAGAGAACCTTGTAGTTGTCGGGGATGTTCATCAGCTCGCGCAGATCAGCCTCAGCTTCGTCCACGATCTGCTGGAAAACCTTGGAGCGATGGGACATCTCCATGACGCACATACCGCTGCCGCGGTAGTTCATCATTTCGTCGCGGATCTCTTCGAGAACAGGCTCCGGCATGGTGGCGGGACCGGCGGAGAAGTTGTAGGTGCGGCCGTATTTCATAATAGTACCTCCTGGTTGCAATCACTTGTCATTTTGTGGATTATCCATAAGAGGCGGGTGCCTCTTGTACCGTTAGTTAGTATACATGACAAATGTGAAATAATCAACAGCTTTTCAGAAAAAAATCTTTCTTTTTCTCTTTCGGCCCGTATAAGATTGTCTTATGTGATTTTCTTTTCTGATTATTCACAGTTTCTTCCTTGAAAACCGGCCGGAAATGATATATACTTGAGGCATTCTGTTTGGAAGTGATAAAATGCGAAAGTTGAAATCTAAGGTAAACCGTTTTTTCTATCGGAACCGGGACAAGGGCATCCGCAATCTGATGCTGGTACTTGCGATTGGATGCGGAATCGTCTATATTACCTATTTATTGAACATTCAGGATCCCCTGATCGTCAATTTGCTGCGTTTTGACCGCGCCGAGATCCTGCAGGGCCAGGTCTGGCGGCTTTTTACCTTTCCGCTGCTCTATCTGCTTGAGACGCCCCCGCTTCTGGGCTTTATCAGTCTGTTTTTTTACGTTTGGGCGGGCGGCCTGCTGGAACAGTATTGGGGCACGTTGAAATTCAACTGTTTCTATCTTTCCGGCCTGCTGATCACCGACGCTGCGGCAATGATTTTCAACACGTATGAGTCGGCAGGCTTCCTGCATATGAGCCTGTTTTTGGCGCTGGCCACTCTGATGCCCGACGAGCAGATTCGGATCTGGTTCATCATTCCCGTGAAAATGAAGTGGCTGGCCTGGCTGGATCTGCTGATTACACTCGCGGGGCTGGTCACCGGAATCACAGACATGATCTACTCTCTCTCTCATGGAATGGGCATGTACTGGGGCTGGGTGCTGCCCATCGTTCCCCTGCTGAACTATTTTTTGTATTTTGGCAGACAGTCCGCAAATCTGCTGCCCGACTTTCTCCGTTATCACCCCACATGGAAAAGCTGGAAGCGGTCTGTAAAGCAGAAAACTGTCTACCCCTCCATGGGCGGTAAGGCCAACGCCGGACGCGGCGACAACGCCCGCTTCCGCTGCACGGTATGCGGCCGGACGGAGCTGACTAACCCCAAGCTGGAGTTCCGCTACTGCTCCAAGTGCGCCGGATACCGCTGCTACTGCGCGGATCATATCCAGAATCATGTGCACATCACGGAAGACAAGTAACAGGTAACAAGTAATAAGTAATAAGTAATAGGTAATCAGGATGGCACGGTTTTTTGTGGACGAGCTGCCGGTGGAGGGCAGCCAATATACGCTGACCGGGGAGAATGCGGCCCATGCCAGGGTGCTGCGGCTGAAGCCCGGGGAGGAAGTGACCCTCTGCAACGGCAGGGGCACGGACTGCCTCTGCACGGTGGAGGGCGATCTGACCCTGCGGGCAGGGGCTTCCCTGCCCTGCCCCGCGGAGGCGAAGGCCCGGGTGGTCCTGTATCTGGCCTTCCCCAAGGCGGACAAGGCCGAGCACGTGATCCAGAAGGCCACAGAGCTGGGCGCGGCGGAGATCGTTCTCTTTCCCAGCCGCTACTGCGTCTCCCGGCCCGACGACAAGAGCCTGGGCAAAAAGCTGGAGCGCTGGCAGAAGATCGCCCGCTCCGCCGCGGAGCAGAGCCGCCGGGGGGTGATCCCGCCGGTGCGGGCCGCGGATTCCTACGGCAACGCGATCAAGGAAGCGGCAACGGCCCAGGTGCCGGTGCTGTTTTATGAGAATGAAAGCGGTTATTCGCTGCATGATGCCCTGGCAGCTTTCCCCTCCTGTCATTCTGAGCGGAGCGAAGAATCCGTTCCCCCTCACGTCGGAGAACGGATTGCCACGACCGGTGTGCGCACCGGTCTCGCAATGACAGGGTCGGAAGCCGGTGCCGCGGGCGGGCGCGCACTGCGCGCCCCTACGGTGGCTCTGATGACCGGGGCGGAGGGGGGCTTCTCGGAGGAGGAGATCGTCCAGGCCCGGGCCGCCGGAATGCGGATCTGCACCCTGGGCCCCCGGATCCTGCGCTGCGAAACGGCCCCCCTGGCGGGACTGACCGCGGTCATGTACGCCCTCGGGGAAATGTAGGGGGCGGCGTCTCGACGCCCCGAACGCTCACATACAATGACACGCGGGCCGTCGGGGACGCCGGCCCCTACGAATGGAGTATTCAGAATATGCAATACAAGTTCTACGCCTTTCTCTCCCGGATGCGCTACATCACCCGCTGGGGGCTGATGCGGAACAGCTTTCCCGAGAACGTCCAGGAGCACAGCCACCAGGTGGCGGTGCTGGCCCACAGCCTGGCCCTGATCCGCCGGGACATTCTGGGTCTGGAGGCCGACCCGGAGCGCTGCGCCACGGCAGCCCTCTACCACGACGCCTCGGAGATCCTCACCGGGGATCTGCCCACCCCCATCAAGTACTACAACCCCGAGATCAAGAACGCCTACAAGCAGGTGGAGCGGATCAGCGGGGAAAAGCTGCTGTCCATGCTGCCGGAGCAGCTCCGGCCCTCCATGGCCCCTCTGATCTTCGAGGACGACCCGGTGAGCCGGGACATCGTCAAGGCCGCCGACAAGCTCTCGGCCCATATCAAGTGCATCGAGGAGCTGAAGGCCGGCAATCTGGAATTTGCCTCCGCCGCCCAGCAGACCCGCAGCGCCCTGCGGGAAATGGCCCTGCCGGAGGTGGATTGGTTCATGGCAAACTGCCTGGAGAGCTTCGGAAAGAATTTGGACGAACTGGAATAACGAAAAGATAAGAACGAAAAACGAAAAACTGAGGTGTCGCTCTGCGACGATTGAAAAATACCTCAGCTTTTCGTTTTTCCTTTTTCGTTTTCAGTTATACCCGCAGCTCAATGCTCTTTTCTTCCCCGTCCAGCTCGTAGTGGACTGTGACGGTGCGGAGCTTGTTTTCGATGGGGCCGTTGTCCACCCGGAGCAGCTTGGCCCTCTGCAGCTCACAGAGCGCGGCGAAGAGCCGGCTCTTTTTTTCGTCGTACTGCCCGAAATCGTCGGAGGCAAAGAGCACCGAGCCGAACAGGGCGTTGACGATGGCCAGGGTGTGCTTCTGCAGATCGCTCATGCTGGTATTCTCATCCCGGAGCAGGAAGACGTCCGGGTCGTTCCGGAAGGCCCGGCCATCCAGCTGGCGGCGGTAGAGGGTGTTGCGCTGGGTGTGAAGGGTGGAGGGCCGCTCGTTGTGCAGCAGGCGCATAAAGGGCTTGTCGTCAAAGTCCAACGACATATCCGGCCCGATGCGGCAGTACTCCACCCGACCGAAGGCCGAGGCCAGGGGCACGCCGCAGCCCAGGATCTGGCAGTCCCCGCAGACCTGGCGCAGGAAGTCCATGGACTCCGCCATGATCTCGCCGCGGGTCTTGTCCGGCCGGGAGGTCATGCAGGCGGCATAGAGGAAGTCCAGCTTGAACAGGGTGACGCCCATGGCCTTGAAGCGCTCCACGCTCTTGCGGATATAGTCCCGAAGCTCCGGGTTGTAGGGATCCAGAGCGTAGTGGCCCGACCAGTTGCTCCCGGCGAAGACCGGCTGGCCGTCCTTGTATTGAAGCCAATCGGGGTGCTCCTTGCAGAGGGCGGAGTCCTTCTCCGCCACGAAGGGGGCCAGCCAGATCCCCGCCTGGTAGCCGTCGTCCAGGATCTTCCGGATGATGGGCTCCAGGCCGTGGGGGAATTTCAGCGCGTCCTCCGTCAGCCAGTCGCCCACGAAGGGCTCATAGCCGTCGTCGATCTGGAAGATGTGGGGCTTGACCGGGAGGGTCTTCATGCCCTCCAGATCCCGGAGGATCTGGGCCTCGGAGATGTTCTGGTAGCAGTTGTACCAGCTGGTGTAGCCGATCTTGGGCTCCGCGGGCAGGGCCTTGACGCCCATGGCGTCAAACCAGGCGTCGAAGACCTGGTTCTCCTCCCCCTCGGGGAAGATCAGATCCAGGGCGGTATAGGCCTCCCCCGGCGTGAGGAAGCGGTGGTGGCAGTCCTTTTTGAAGCTGACCGTCCCCTCGCTGGGGTTGAGGACGATGCGGGTGAAGCCGCTATCCTCCGCCAGGGAGGCAAAGAGGAAGAAGCGGCTGCCCCGGCGGACGTAGGCATAGGAGTAGCCCTTCTTATAGCCTGCACGCAGATCCTTCCGGTACACAGGGTCGGAGAAATAGCCGTCGCCGTATTGGGACAGGCCGAATTTCCGATCCAGCGCGCCGGGGACGAAGCGCATGGAGTCGTCATGCTGCTTCCGGCTGCGCTCGGGGCTGTAGGTCCAGCTCTGATAGCCGTTGAGGAAGAAGGCGTCCTCCTGCTCGAAGGAGAAGGCGAAGTCCGCCCGAACCTCCTCCAGCTCCACGATGTCGTTGCCCTGGGGGCTGAGGATCAGCCGGTAGCGGCCGTCCTCCAGGCTTTCCTGTTGGCTCAGCGGGGCGGTGCCCCGGACCGTTAATTGCAGCAGCTCCATGGGATCAGCCTCCCTCGTTCAGCCGCTTCACCTCCCGGGCGATCTCCTCCACCTTCTTGTCGGTGAGAATGAATTTCTTCTTGAACCAGAAGAAGGCTACGATCAGCCCGATGATGGGAATGACGGTCATGGTCATCCGCAGGCCGGTCTTGGCGGCAGCAGAGACGCCCAGGGACCAGTCCACGGCGGCGTCGGCCTCGGAGACCTCGGTGCCGCTCTTCAGATTGTTGATGGACAGGCAGATGGAGGCGGCCAGGGCGGCGATGCCGGAGGCCAGCTTCACCACGAAGGTCTGCATGGAGAAGATCACGGACTCGTCCCGGCGCTTGTTTTTCAGTTCTCCGTAGTCCACGGTGTTGGCCAGGAAGACGGTGGTGATGACCGTCAGCATACCGTTGGCGGCAAAGATGAAGAAGCCGGGGATGAACAGCAGGAAGACGTTGCCCATGTTGGTGAAGGCCAGGCCCAGCAGCACCGCGTAGCCTGCCACCGCCATACCGATGCAGATGTAGAAGATCTGCAGGCTGGAGAATTTCTTCCGCAGCAGGGGGTAGAAGGCCATCATCGCCACCACCTGCACCGCGCCGCCGAACATATTGAACAGCACGTAGGCGTCGTTCCATTTGGTGGTGCCGAAGTCATATTTGAAGAAGTAGATGACCAGGTTGGAGGTGATGTACACGGCGCAGTTGATCAGAACGATGGCGATGGTAACGGTCATAGCCTGGTCGTTCTGGATCAGCGCCTTGAACATCTGGCCCACGGAGGCGGTCTTCATCTCGGCAGTGGACTTTTCCTTGATATTGAGGCAGGTCAGACCGATGAAGACAATGAACAGCACACCCACGATGGCGGCGAAATACTTGAAGCCCACGATCTCCACGGTCTTTGCGCCTGCGCCGTCGGCGGCAAACAGATTGCCCAGCGTGGGGACCAGCTTCATGGTGACGATGGTGATGATGGCCGCGCCCACGCCGGCAGCGGTACGGGCCAGGGTGGTGAGGTTTTCACGTTCCTTGCCGCCCTCGGTGAAGGCGGGGATCATGGACCAGTAGGGAATGTCCATCATGGTATAGGTGACACCCCAGAGGATGTAGAAAATAGCGGCGTAGGCCACCAGGCCCTTCGCGTCCATGGCGGGGGGCGCAGCGAACATAAAGTAGAGGACGACGGCATTGGTGACGGTGCCGATCATCAGCCAGGGGCGGAATTTGCCCCAGCGGGTCTTTGTCTTGGCCACCACCACGCCCATGATGGGATCGTTGAAGGCGTCAAAGACCCGGGCGATCAGCAGGATCACGCCCATGATCCAGGCCTCTACGCCCAGAAGATCCTGGAAGTAGTAGAGCACGTAGCTGGCAGAGAGCATATAGACCATGTCTTTGCCCACCGCACCCAGGGCGTAGGAAAGCTTGGACTTTCCGGAAAGCTTTTGCGTTTCCATAAGCAGTTCTTCCTTTCTTATCGGGTATATTTGCGCCGAAAAGCGCAATCCGCACTTGACAAAAGGCCTCTCGAATGATAGCCTAAAATCAGTACTTATACTATACCGGAATTTGGTAAAAATGTCAATAAATATTCACAGGAGGGGCTTGCCATGTTAGAGAAATCCAAAGAAATCTTCGGAAATCCCATGTCCGAGAAGGACGTGCGGAAGGCGGAAAAAACCCAGAGCAAGTTTTTGAAGAAGTACGGCGACGACAGCGGCAAGGACTACCGCTTCGCCCTCAAGGACAATCCAGTGCTGGCGGAGCTGGGCACAAAGGAGCTGGTCTTCGGCGAGGGCGCCGTCTTCTCCGACCGGACGGTCTTTGTGGGCAACATCCGCATGGGCTTCGGTCACTACCGGATCTCCATGGCCATGGCCTCCTGCGCCAGGGCCCTGGGCTATGACCCCGTCTGGGTGGATCTGAACTCCTTCGACGAGTCCACCTGCACCAAGATCATCTCCGGGCAGAACGAGCTCTACTCCATGGGCTCCCGGCTGAGCCAGAAAAGCAAGCTGTTCAACAAGCTCTATTGGGAGCCTCTGAACTCCGAGGGTTTCCGTAAGCTCAGCTACAACTGCGCCGACCAGGCCAGCGCCGAGGTGATGGCAAATCTGCTGAAAAACCTGCCCAAGGATCTGCCCTACGTGGCCACCCACGTATGGCCGGCCCAGGCCGCCATCCACGCGGGCTTCACCAAGGTGGTGAACGCCATCCCCGACAACTGGCCCATGGCCCTGCACCTGGCCCAGGGGGCCACCCACACCATCCAGACCTACTCCGCCTGGCTGGGCTACAAGGCCCTGCGCGGGATGGACAAGGCCCGCACCCTCAAGCCCATGCCCCAGGGGGACATCGTCTACACCGGCCACTACGTGGATCACGAGCTGGTGAGCAATCTGGAGGCCGACACCGCCCTGCGGGTGGATCGGGTGAAAACCGGCAAGGCCAAGCGCTATCTGCTGACGGTGGGCGGCGCGGGGGCCCAGCAGGAGCTGTTCGCCTCCATCATCAAGGCGCTGCTGCCGGATATCAAGCTGGGGAAGGCCACCCTGTTTATCAACGTGGGCGACCACAAAAACGTCTGGGAGAGTCTGAAAAAGGCCGTCCCGGCCCTGGGCTCCGCCCAGTTCTTCCAGAACGACTACCCCGGAGCCAGGGCCTACGCCGAGGCCGCCCGCACCGGGGACTCAAAGGGCATCGTGGGCTTCTGCCATGACGACATCTTCGCCGCGGTCTACATCACCAATCTGCTGATGCGGGCCAGCGACGTGCTGGTGACCAAGCCCTCGGAGCTGGCCTTCTACCCCATTCCCAAGCTGTTTATCCAGCACGTAGGCGGCCACGAGGTCTGGGGCGCCATCCACGCCGCCGAGCTGGGCGACGGCACCTACGAGGTGGCCCCCGGCCGGGAGACCGTGGACATGATCCGTCTGCTGCAGGCGGAGCCGGAGATCCTGCTGCACATGAACGAGTGCATCCTCCGGAACAAGGCCGCCGGCCTCTACAATGGGGCCTACGAGGTGGTAAAGCTGGCAGTTGCCAAATGATCCGGCCCCCCTCCCCCGCAGCCGAAGGATCCCCGCCTGTTCCATCCGGGCCACATTAAATTAAATATTGAAAAAAAGCTCCCGGCGTGTTATAATATGTTGGATTTTGACAGATTAACACGTCGGGAGTCGTTTTTTATGCCTTCGAAAATCAAAGACAATCTGTATCACGCCACCCAAACCGTGAAGGGAAACCTGCAAAACGCCAGAGAAAATTTCCAGGCCACCCGGGCGGACGTGCTGGCCGCACGGAAATGTGAAAATATCAACGATCCTGTGGACACCCATTTCGTGGACTACGTGGGGATGTTCTGGGCCAAGATCTTCATTGCCCTGCACATCATCCCCAACGTGGTGACGCTGCTCTCCGGGCTCTCCGGCGTGGCGGGCGGCGTGCTGCTGGCTCTGAACCGCTCCCTGGGCCTGGACATTCTGGGCGCGGTGCTGGTCTTTCTCTCCGCCGTCTTTGACGCCAGCGACGGCCAGGTGGCCCGGCTGACCCGGCATTTCAGCCGTCTGGGCCGGATGCTGGACGGCGCGGCGGACGCCTCCGTCTACTTCACCCTCTACACCGCCTGCGTCTGCCGGCTCTGGAACACCCGGCTGTTTGCCGGAAGCGACCTGCGCCACGGGATCCTGATCGGCCTGGGGCTGCTCACCTTCCTGCTCTATGTGGCCCAGTGCCAGCTGCCGGATTACTTCAAGAACCTGCATATGTATATGATCGACAACTCCCACGGCAACGAGCTCTCCCGCGCCAAGCATATCCGGGCGGAGCGGGCGACGGCCACCGGCTTCTCCCGTTTTTCCCTCTTCTGCTACGCGTTCTACACCGGCGCCCAGGAGCGCCGCGCCCCCCAGACCCAGAAGCTGCTGGACGCCATCGAGCTCCACGGCAAGAGCGACGCCCTCTGCGACGCCTTCTACGCCGAGAGCCGCAAGCTGGTGAAGCTCACCAACCTGCTGACCTTCAACCTGCGGACGGCCGCCCTGCTGCTCTTCGTGTTCCTGCACTGGGAGCTGGGCGCGCTGCTCTTCGTGATCCTGGTCCTGGAGCCCATCCGTCTGGTTCTCCTGCACCGCTACGAGAGGCTGAGCCGGGAACTGCTGCCCATGGTGAGCGCCGAATCTGCGGTGCCTGTGTAAGCACCGTCCCCGTTTCGGAGGAACACAATGGGAACCGAACTGGAATGGAAATATGCCCTGCCGGATCCCGCCCTGCTGGACGAGATCGCGGCCTGTGAGACAGTCCGTGGCCGCACGGTCGAGTCGCCCCGGCGCTGTCATATGCAAAGCGAATACTACGACACCCCCGACCACCGTTTTTTCCGGGAGCGAACCACCCTGCGGCACAGGCTGGAGGATGAAAGCTCCGTGTTCTGCATGAAGGCCCCCCTGCGGGGCGAGCAGTCTGTAGGGACGGCACTCTGCCGTCCGAGCCCGGAAGCAGACCCTCATCTGCGGGGCGAGCAGTCTGTAGGGACGGCACTCTGCCGTCCGAGCCCGGAAGCAGACCCCCATCTGCGGGGCGAATGGGAGACGGAGGCGGCGGATCTGGCCTCTGCCCTGCCCAAGCTGGCGGCCCTGGGCGCGCCGGTGCCGCCGGCAGACACCTCGCTGCAGGTGCTGTGCCGGGCGGACTTCATCCGCCGGGCCGTCCTGCTCCGCTTGGACGACGGCAGCACCGCTGAGCTGGCCCTGGATCTGGGGACGCTCTCCGGGGCGACCCGCTCCCTGCCCCTCTGCGAGCTGGAGCTGGAGCTGAAATCCGGCGAGCCTGCCGCGGCCCGGGCCTTTGCGGAGGCCCTGGCGGCCCGCTTTTCCCTCCGGCCGGAGCCGCTGAGCAAATTTGCGCGGGCGTCTGCGCTGGAATAGGCCAGTGCCGGAACATGGACGGCAGAGTGCCGTCCCTACAGGCTCTGAACCCTGAACCGGCTGGCGCACACTGTGCGCCCCTACGACCCTGCACGCAGAACCCGACTGCTTTTTCACTTGGGATGGTATATGATCAATGAAACGAATTCTTGCATTTTATGACTGGCTGATCCCCCGCTATGCCCGCAAGCCCCTGCTGGCGGTGGTCATCATGAACTTTCTGTGTTACTACATCCCCAAGGCCTTCGAGGGGCAGCGGAACGATCTGCATATGATCTCCACCGCCCTGGACGACGCCCTGCCCCGGATCCCGGCCTTCATTCTGATCTACGTGCTGGCCTACGTCCAGTGGGTGGTAGCCTATATCGTCATCACCCGGGACAGCCGGGAGCACTGCTGCCGCTTTGTGTCGGGAGAGCTGACCTCCAAGTTCATCGCCATGGCGATCCTGCTGATCTACCCCACCACCTTCCTCCGGCCCCCGGTGGAGGTCACGAATTTCACCACCTGGGTCATGTCTCTGATCTACAAGTCCGACACCCCCACGAACCTCTTTCCCTCCATGCACTGCGTGGCAAGCTGGTTCTGCTTTCGGGGCTCCCTGGGGCTGAAAAAGATGCCCAAGTGGTACGCCTGGGCCCAGGGCTTCTTCTCCCTGCTGGTCTTTGCCTCGGTGCTGCTGGTGAAGCAGCACGTCTGGCCGGACATTCTGGGCGGCATTGCCGTCGCGGAGCTGGGGATCCTCTTTGCCCGCCTGTTCCATCTGGAACGGCTGATCGAAAAACTGTCTTCCGCAAGGAGTCACGCATGAAAGATTCACCCGACAAGCCCAAGGGCAAAAACAAGCGCTTCCTCTGGACGCTGCTGTTTCTGCTGATCGCGGCCTTCTCGATCTATGCCGTGGGGAGCCAGTCCAAGGGCTTCTCCCCCAAGCATTTCATGGAATATCTGGACCGGAACAACCGCTGGTGGCTGCTGGCGGCTGTGCTGGCCATGCTGGCCTACATCGGCCTCGACGCCGTGATGGTGGGCACCCTGCTGCGGGGCTTCGGCTATCCCCGGAGTCTGCCCAAGTGCGTCTCCTATGCTGCGGCGGATCTCTATTTCTCCGCCATCACCCCCTCCGCCACCGGCGGCCAGCCCATGGAGGCCTTCTTCATGACGAAGGACGGGGTCCCAGGGATCATCTCCACCGTGGTCATGCTGACCTATCTGCTGCTCTACACCCTGTCCATCGTCATCATCGGCCTGGTCTGCCTGATCCTGTTCCCCTGCTCCTTCACCGCCTTCGGCACCGTGGGCCGGGTCTTCATCGGGGTAGGCGCGGCCATCCAGATCGCTCTGGCCGTGTTCTACGCCCTGCTGCTGTGGCGGAAAAAGCTGCTGCTGCGGCTGTGTGACTTTGGCCTGCGGCTGCTGGCGAAGCTCCGCATCATCCACAACCTGGAGCTGCGGGAGGACAAGCTCCGCCAGACCATGGAGGAGTACAGCCAGGCCACGGAGCTGCTGAAGGGTCGCCGCCGTCTGCTGGTCAAGACCCTGCTGCTGAACCTGGCCCACCGCTGCAGTCAGATTCTGGTGACTGTTTTCTGCTTCCTGGCGGGAGGCGGCCGGCTGCACCTCGCCCCCAAGCTCTTTGCCATGCAGTCCAACGTGGTCATCGGCGCCTACTGCATCCCCATTCCCGGCTCCATGGGCGTGACGGACTTTCTGATGCTGGACGGCTTCACCTCCCTGATGTCCGAGCAGCAGGCCGCCAACCTGGAGCTGATCGCCCGAGGCCTGTCCTTCTATATCTGCATTCTCCTCTGCGGCGTCCTGGTGCTGATCAAATACGCCTCCCTGCGCCTGCGGAAGGATCACCTGTAAAAAGAAAGGCCGCGCTGAAGCGCCGCCCAAGAAAGGATCATCCGGATGGAACTGACAAGAAAACAATTTGACATCCTCGTTGCCCTGGCCGAGGCCAAGACTCCCCTGAAGCAGCGGGAGCTGGAAAAGCTGACCGGCCACTCTCTGGGCACCATCAACCGGGCCGTGCGGGAGCTGACCGAGGCGGGTCTGACTGCCGACGGGACCATCACCAACAGCGGCTTCGCCGCCCTGGAGCCCTACCGGGCCAAGCGGGTGATCTTTATCGCCGCGGGCTTCGGCTCCCGGCTGGCCCCCATCACCTTCAACACCCCCAAGCCCCTGGTGCGGGTCCACGGGGTGCGGATCATCGACCGGCTGATCGACGCCTGCCTGGCCGCCGGGATCAACGAGATCTACGTGGTTCGAGGCTATCTGGCGGAGCTCTTCGACCAGCTGCTGTACAAGTATCCCATGATCAAGTTCCTGGAGAACCCGGTCTACAACGAGGCCAACAACATCAGCTCCTCCCTGGTGGCCCGGTACATGCTCTCCAACGCCTACGTCTTTGAGGCCGATCTGCTGATCAACAACCCCGGCATCATCCGCAAGTACCACTACAGCTCCGACTTCCTGGCCATCAGAAAGAACCGCACCGACGACTGGTGCTTCCGGGTCAAGGACGGGGTCATCGTGGAGGAGAAGGTCGGCGGCGAGGGCGACGACATCTGGCAGATGGTGGGCATCTCCTATTGGAACGAGATGGACGGCCACAAGCTGAGCCAGGATATCGCCGAGGTCTACGCCTCCCCCGGCGGCAAGGAGCGCTACTGGGAGCAGGTCCCCCTGGTCTACCGGAAGGAGCACTACGCCGTGGAGGTCCGCCCCTGCCTGGAGGAGGACATCGTGGAGATCGACACCTTCAAGGAATTGAAGGCCATCGATAAAACGTACGACGTTTAGCGCTGCGTAGGGGCCGGCGTCCCCGACGGCCCGGGCGTGACGATGAAGGGATTGTGCGGGGCGTCCCCGAAAGGACTCGCTTCGCTTCGGGGGACGCCGCCCCCTACAGAATTGGTGCCAATGTTCAACATCACTGTCCTTGCCATGGGCAAGCTCAAGGAAAAATTCTATATCCAGGCGGTGGAGGAATACGCCAAGCGGCTGGGGGGCTTCTGCAAATTCCAGCTGCTGGAGCTGCCGGAGCACCGGCTGCCGGAGGATCCCTCCCCCGCCCAGATCGCGGAGGGCCTGGCCCGGGAGGGCCAGCTGATCCGGGAAAAGCTCCCCAAGGGGGCCTGGTTCTGCGTCCTGACCCCCGAGGGGAAATCGCTCTCCTCCGAGGACTTCGCCCGGACGCTGGCCGAGGTGAAGACCGCCGGGCGCTCCTCCGCCTGCTTTCTGCTGGGCTCCTCCTTTGGGATCGCCCCGGAGATCAAGGCCCTGGCGGATCTGCGGCTCTCATTCTCCCCCATGACCTTCCCCCACCATCTGGCACGGGTGATGCTGATGGAGCAGCTCTACCGGGCGGAGAGTATCCAGGCGGGCAGCCGCTACCACAAGTGAATGATGCCGAAGCGGGTTCCGCCTGCGGTGCTTTTGTCTGATCGCGCTTTTTCTTCAAAAAAGCGTGATCAGACCTTATTTTTATGCTCTGCCGCAGTGGGTCACACCGTACCCGTCACCACCAGCGTGCTCTCCCCCGGGGTGACCGTCCAGTTGCCGGTGGCAGTGTCCTGGGCGTAGACGGCGGCAGGGACGGTGATCTTGCCGGGGACGGTGTTGAACTGGCCGGAGCCCTGATCATACGTGTAATCCGTGGTCAGAGCCAGGGGCTGGCCGTCCAGGGTGACGCTCAGATTGGACAGGATGGGGTTGAAGAGATCCGAGACCGCGATGGCCGCGTCAGCCCCGGCAGCCTCGTTGCCGCTGTTCTGGATCAGGAAGGTGTAGGTCAGCTGGCCGTTCTCCCCCACCACAGCGGGAGAAAGGCTCTTGAGGATGGTCAGCATCGGCCCCGTGGCCATGGTCACTGTGGCCTGAGCCGTGAGGGGCTCCGTCCGGCCCGCCCCGGCCAGGGAGACGGTGTTGGTGATCTGGGCGCCCACGGTCAGCGGGGCCGCGGCAGTGACCCGGGCCTCGTAGACCAGCACCGCGTTTCCCCCGGCGGGGACGGAGAGCCCCGTCACGCTCAGCGGCGGCCCGGGGGTCACCGTGGGGGCGGGCTGGAGCACGCCGTTTACATAATATTGGATGGAGTCCGCCTCATAGGCCAGGGGGTAGGCCGTCTGGCCGCCGCCGATCTCGTAGCCGCCCAGATCGTCGGTGAGGGTCTGGTTCTCCACCGCGGCGCTGCCGCTGTTCACCAGGGAGATCACATAGGTGATGGTGTCCCCGGGGCCGTAGACCGTCCCCACGGGGGTCTTGGTCAGGGTGACGGTGGAGACCGTCTGCCCCGTGACCACGTTGGAATTGACCTGCAGGCCGTTGTAGCGCAGGGTCGCCTGGTTGGTAAAGCTTGCCATTTCGTATCCTCCTTCCGCACGCGCCTGCGTGCGTTCCATCCTATGCGAAGGGTGTCGAAACGGTGCGGGCAAGGAAAGGCGGGCAAGGAAAGGCGGGCTGATAGCCCGCGCTACCGGCAAGCGGACGGCAGGGTGCCGTCCCTACGTCCCCCCATGGTCATTCTGAGCAAAGCGAAGAATCCGCGTCCCCCGTCGCCCTGGCGAAAGGTAATAAGTAATAGGTAATAAGTAATAGGTGACAGCGAACGAGTTGATCCTGGTGCCTGGTGCCTGGTCGGAACGGGGAACCAGCGGACAAGCACTGCTTGTCCCTACAGGCGGTGCCTGATGCCTGATCCCTGATCCCTGGTGACTGGTGACTGGTGTCTGGTGACTAAAAATATTTTTCCCAAACTACTTGACAACCGGCCCCGGCGTTGGTATAATAGTGGCACAATTTCATACTGCCCTTGAGGGAGTAGTACCGCGGCGGATGCTGCGGAGGCGGTTCGTCAGTACGCGGGGTTCCCCGCCGGGCCGTCTTGAAACGCGAGACTCATGTTCAGGCCGCTGCCTGCACATGGGTCGTTTTTTATCCGTACGTAGGGACGGCACCCTGCCGTCCGCCCCATCGTAGGGACGGCACCCTGCCGTCCGCCCGCCCACGCCTTCACCGCGTGGAGAAAGAAAGGAGATATACCATGGAAAAGAAACTGCACAAGTCCTCCAGCAATCGCATGCTCGCCGGTGTCTGCGGCGGCGTCGCCGAGTACCTGGACGTGGATCCCACCGTGGTCCGCGTCGTCTGGGCCATCGGCTCCGCCTTTGCCGGAGCAGGCGTCATCGCCTACATCGCCTGTGCCATCATCATGCCGGAGGCCTAACGCCTCCGGCCCCACCCGACATTTGTAGGGACGGCACCCTGCCGTCCGCTTGTTTGCACGCGGGCTCCGCGTGAAAGAAAGGAAGTATCACCATGACGAAGCTCATTTTTGCCGCTGTTGTACTTGTGATCGGTATCATCGTCTCCCGCAGCTTCAAGGCAAAGGAAAAGAAATCCCTGGCGTCGCTGATCCTCACCCTTGCCATCCTGCTCAGCGCAGGCTCCGTTGCCCTGGCCTGCTTCCAGACCGTCCCCACCGGCCACACCGGCGTGGTCACCACCTTCGGCCGGGTGGAAAACACCACCCTGGATTCCGGCGTGCACTTCGTGCTGCCCTGGCAGCAGGTGGTGAAGATGGACAACCGGGTGCAGAAGCAGACCGTAGAGCTGCCCTGCTTCTCCTCCGACATTCAGGAGGTCAACCTGACCTACACCATCAACTTCCAGATCAAGAAGTCCGACGCCCAGAACATCTACCGCACCATCGGCGTGGACTACTACACCACCGTGATCCAGCCCTGCATCACCGAGTCCGTCAAGGTGGTCACGGCCCGCTACACCGCCGAGCAGCTGGTGGGCAAGCGCAACGAGCTGGCTGCCTCTATCGAGGACGATCTGGCGGACAAGCTGCTGGCCTACAACATTGAGCTGGTCTCCACCTCCATTGAGAACATGGACTTCACCAACGCCTTCACCGACGCGGTAGAGGCCAAGCAGGTGGCTCAGCAGAACAAGCTCCGCGCCGAGACCGAGGCGGAGCAGAAGGTCATCGAGGCCAACGCCGCCGCGGAGGTCCGCAAGGTCAACGCGGACGCAGCCGCCTACGAGCTGCTGGCCAAGGCGGAGGCCGAGGCCGAGGCCAACCGCAAGATCAGCGAGTCTCTGACCCAGGAGCTGATCAACTACACCTACGCCCAAACCTGGAACGGCCAGCTGCCCACTGTGATGACCAACGGCGAGAGCAGCATGATCCCCGTGCTGGACGTGAACCAGTTCCTGCCCGCCACGGAGACCACCCAGACCACCACGCCCACCGAGGCCATCGAGGACTAATCTCAGCAGTCTTCCCCGTAAGCCTTCCCCTTGAGGGGAAGGTGCCGAGCGAAGCGAGGCGGATG
>JAEEZZ010000120.1 GCA_016292255.1 Oscillospiraceae bacterium | reverse complement strand
GAGTCCAGACCCTCCTGGCCATCCTCCGTTTCCATGTACCTGGTCGCCAGACGAAGTCCCGCGGGGCCGTCTGCCATGATGATAGCGCCATAGCCCTTTTCTGTCACGATAGATGCGGTTTCGCCTGCGCCGCCTGCCAGACGGGAGGCGGAATTGCCGATGATGGCCGCCATCCCCTCCGCGTCCGAGTGCTTTCCGACGCAAATCGTCGCAAGCTCCCGGTCAGAGAAACCGGAAAGCTCCTCCAAACCGATCGACTCCCGATCAATCCGTTCCCGGTCATAATGTCCGATGCAGCCAAGGGCGGCTGCGGAGACCGGGATGCATGGCAGATCCTTGGGAATCTCCCGCGCAATCTGGGGCTCCCAGTCTTCAAAATCCGCCTCGCCGCCGGAATGACTGAGGGGGGCGGAAGCCGCGTCTGCGTCCAAGGACACAACCCCGATGGCTGTATCGCCCATGCGGAACAGGTATTCGCCCCGCTCCAGCAGCCAGCAGTCGTGTTCCGTGTCCCAGCTTGCCATATTCTCCAGCGGTAGTTTCAGCGAAAGCGTCTCGCGCTCGCCGGGGGCCAGCTCTCGGGTCTTGGCATAAGCGCCCAGCTCCCGCAGGGGCTTTTTCAGTTTGCCTTCCGGGGCGGAATAGTAGAGCTGTGCGGTTTCTTTTCCGGGGAAGCGGCCGGTATTACGGATGTTTGCCCGGACGGTCACGATCCCGTGTTCCACCGAGAAGCCGGTGCAATCCGTCTCGAATTCCGTGCAGCTCAGGCCATACCCGAAGGAGAACAGCGGCTTGACGCCTGCCGCGTCATAATAGCGGTAGCCCACATACACGCCCTCCCGATAGCGGGTATCGTCCCGCTGGGCAAAGTCCCCGATGGTGGGCAGGTCTTCGGCCCTGGCCCAGGTGGTGGTGAGCTTGCCGGAGGGATTGGCCTTTCCCAGCAGCACGTCTGCGAAAGCGTTACCGGTGACGCTCCCCAGCTGGCTTAAAAGCAGAATGTTTTCCACCCTGTCCAGCACGGGGGAAAGATCCACAGGGCCGCCCACATTCAGCACCAGCATGAATTTCGGATATTGTTCGGCACAGGCAAGAATGTCCCGTATTTCATCCTCCGTGAGCAGATAGTCGCCCTCGCCTCCGGGACGATCAGCACCTTCTCCGGAGTTTCGAGCAAGCACATAAACGCAAACCTCGCCTTTTCCTGCAAGGGGAAGCTCATAACGGGGCTCAGCGGGCGTCCGTCCCATGCCGACCAGGAAAACGGATTTTCCGAGTTCCTTTGCTTCCTTGGCAATGCCTTCATAGAAGTCCTGAATCACGGCTTCCCGCGCGGCTTGATAGCCTTCTATCCACGCTTTCGTGGTGACGGTGAAGCCGGCATTCTCCAGGCCTTCCTCTACAGTCACATAGCGGCGCACATTCACGTCGCCGCTGCCGGTGCCGCCCTTGATGGTCTCCCGGGCTCCCGCGCCGTAGAGGGCAATCTCGCAGGGAGCAGAAAGCGGGAAATCCCCGTTCTTTTTCAGCAGCACCATGCACTCCGGTGCAAGGGCGCGAAGCGTTGCCAGATGCGCTTTTTCAAATTCCTGCACTTCAGGAGAATCAATTTTGACCATATTCGTTACGCCTCCAGTTCGTTGATCATCTGATGCAGTGCCTTGTCGATTTCAATAATCGACTCTGCGGGGATCTGCACCATCTCCATGATCTCCCGGGCGGTGTTGTTGCCCACAGCAGCCATCAAACCGTCTGTCGAGAACTGCCGGGCCTTCGCAACCGCCTCAATGGCTGTAAACATGGGGGCAAGAACGGCCTTTGCCTCTTCGCTCTGTCTGCGCAGATGGGAAAGGGTGCAATCCACACTGAGTACCGGCGCATAGTTGCCGTTCATGGAACCTGCATGTACTGGTTCAGTAAATCCGCCTCGGGTCAGCTTCCCCATGACCTCACCCAGCCACTCGATGCTGTCCGGCACCCAGCGGGGCAGGCGCGGGCATACGGAATTGGTGTTGATCCAATCCTCGCCGGTGGAAAAGCCGTGCCCGCCGTAGGAATAGATATGGCTCTCAAAGGCTACGCCCTTTTCCGCCAGCGCCAGCTCCATGCGGAGCGTGTTGGAAATGTCCACCGTGCGGTCATCCCGGGCAGCGACCAGGAAGCAGGGGCAGGTCTCCGCCGTAACATGTTCATGGGGATAGGGCATCCCCGGCTGGCACAGATCGCAGATATCTTTCAGGATTGCCGGATAGACAAGCACCGCCGCGGCGGGCTTGTGTTCTGCCACCGTTGCGGCGCAGGCTGCCAAATGCCCGCCCGCCGAGAAACCGACCACCGCGATCTTTGTTTTGTCCAGGTGCCATTCGTCCGCCCGCGCCTCGATCAGAGCCATCGCCTGCTCGTAGTCCTCCAGCGGCAGCGGCCACTTGCCCTTGGGCGTGCAGGTATAGCGCAGGACGAAGGCCTGGTATCCCGCTTTCAAATACGCCATCGCCACGGGATCCGCCTCCCGGTCGGAGCACATGGCGTAGCCGCCGCCGGGGATCACCAGCATGGCGGGGCGCTTGGAAAAGCCAAACTCGCCGTCAACTTCCTGGATATAGGCGGTCAGGGTCACGTTTCTGTTTTCATTTAAAATGATCTCTTGTGCCTTCATGTTGCGATCTCCCTTTATAGTAATCCAAGGCCCAGCTTCAGCACCTCGCCGCTTGTGCCGCGCATCATCCAGTCGGCGCAGCTTACACCGTCTACGACAGTGGTGAAAGCGGCGTTGGAACCGCAAAGGCAGTGAATGGTCAGGTTGGCCTCTTTACTGGCTTTATCCGGCGTGTCAAACATAAATGTGCTTAAGTTCGGAATCTCCTTTTGCAGATGATCCAGCATTTCCTTCAGTTTCCGCTGGAAGCTCACGCCTGCGGCCTTGTCCGGGATCCAGCGGCCGTCCTCCAGATACATCTCCATCTGGGTCAGCGCGGCGTCCCGCACGGAACAGCAGTACAGGATCTTGATTTCGGGGTGATTCCTGTGCAGCGCCAGCAGGCTGTCGGAGACGATCTCATCTCCGGTGAGGCGCGCCGCGATCTCCTCCGGCGCCTTCCAGACCTCCCGGGCCACCCGCTGCCAGTCATAATGCATCATGGCGCTGTCCACACAGGCAGTGATGTCATGGCATTTGGGGAACGCGGCGGCAACCGCATCGGTCAGCAATGACGTAGCAAAGGCTCCCGCGGAAAAGCCGGTCACCAGGATCTGCTCCGGGTTCGGCACCAGCTCCTGGATCTTTTTCAGCAACAGCTGGAAATTCGTATAACCGTGGTGATGCAGCACAGCGGGTTTCCCATTCAGGTCCGTATAGGGAAAATCCCCGGTCCCGCAGTGGAAATCTCCGGTGGCGTAGGTTACAAACATCAGATTCCAGTCCCGGAAGGGATTCTTTTTCGACTGTCCGAAGGTTCCCATTCGGAGAATGACGTCTCCGAACCGCACGTCGTCGGAATAGAACATCTCTCCCTTTCCGCCCACGCGCTGGGGCCTGGCCGCGGTATGCTCATCCACCGAAACACCGCCGCCGGAAAAACCGATCATCAGCTTGTTGGCGCTGCCCAGCCGGATGCAGCCGTGGTAGGGATTGCCGTTGGCACAGAGGGCGCCATCCGGCCAGTACTCATAGTTTTTGCCCCGCTTCGGCTGCTCCGGCAGCTCGGGGAAGCGGGTCAGCTCGATATAATCTGCCAGAAGCCGGTGGAACAAAGGCCAACCTTTCCGGTTTTCCTTATGGGTTTTCCGTTTTGCCATGGTCTTCCTCCCCGCGCATCGCATAGAGTTCTTTTGCCTTTTCCACCTTATAGCGGAAGCAGTCCTCCCGCAGCTTGTCCTGCTCCGGCTTTTCCTCGGCCTTGTCGGTGCCGAAGCCATGATAGCCATCCTTGTACAGCTTCAGATCCAGCAGCTTTCCGTACTGTTTCAGAAGCTCCGCATAGCGTTCTCCCTGGGGATGGAGGGGATCCCGGCCACAGACAATAACCACCGCCGGAGAGAGCTTTTTCAGCGTTTCCGGACGGATCTTCGCCGCCGGGGACAGCACCTCGCTGTCCAAAGGCAGCTTGGGCGGGTAGAGCTCAAACATCATCTTGTAGAGCTTGTCCCCCTCCGGAAAGTCAATGGGAATCGTGTGGGTGAAGTCCAGGAAGGGCACCTCCATGATCTGGCCCGCAATCTGCACGCCTTGCTGCGCCAGTAGGATGGCGGAGCCTGCCGTTAGGTGTCCGCCTGCGCTTCCGCCGGAGAGTATAATCCGGTTGGGGTCAATGCCCAGCTGCTTTGCGTGGGCTTTCAGCCACTTGACGGTATCCACCACCTCTTCCTGGGGATAGGGGAAGCTCTTGTCATAGAGCCGCTTGTAGTTCACGTTGACCACAAAGGCCCCCAGCGCCTCGCTCAGCCGCCGGCAATAGCGGTCGTCGTCCACCGCGTCCATGCCGACCCAGGCGCCGCCGTGGATCTGGACGAAGACCGGCATATTCTCCCGCTGTTCGGGATAATAGAAGAGCACCTCCACCGGGTCCTTGCCTTCGCGTTGGATATAACTGCGATCCCCGACAACGGGATCGGTCTTGTAATGCTTGTTGATTTGATGGAAGCGGGCGTTCATCACCGCCCGTTTGATTGCCGTAAACGCCATATCATTGCACCTCGATTTTCAAATCTCCGTCACCGCGGGTCACGATGAGCGCCCGCCCGTGATAAGTCTGAATGGTCTTGTCGAAATAGTTTCCCTCGCTCTTCGGATCACCTGTACCAAAGCCCAGGATCGTGCGCTCGCCCTTCGTTTCTGCCGTGAGCGTCAGCACCGCTTCCGGGTTGAGGACGCCGCTTGCGTCCTTC
>JAEEZZ010000119.1 GCA_016292255.1 Oscillospiraceae bacterium | reverse complement strand
GTGTAAAAGTCTGTTCAATCGAAGAAAAGTTTTAGTTTTCCCGATTTTTCAAGGAAAATCAAGGTTTTTTTGCCACAAAAAGCAAGAACCCCTGGCCCTTTTCAGGGTCAGGGGTGGGTGGTGGACGATGTAGGACTCGAACCTGCGACCTTCCGCACGTCAAGCGGATGCTCTACCAGCTGAGCTAATCGTCCGAACGCAGGTGTAATTATATCGCGGAGAAGCAGATTTGTCAAGGATTATTTTTGTTTGGGCAGTCTTTTTTATCTTTTTTCGCGGTCAATCCGTTCGCATACGCACAGGTCTGCGCCAAGTATCGGCGCCGCCGGGGAGTTGGGCGCGGGGATGGGATCGCTCCTGCATCCCCGCGCCCGCTGATTATGGCTTATTTTGCGTGGGCCTCGAACCATTCCCGAAGCTGTTCGGAGCAGGGGTACCAGCGGTTGGCGCAATGTAAAGCATATTGCCTTGGATAACAACACAGGTCTATGAAAAAGCCGTTGGTCAAATTGATCGTGACGGAATATTGCGGATAATCGAGATCAGCCTCCGGGTCACTTCGCTCCGCCGCTATCAATTCATAGGCAGGCGGTTCGGCGTGGTACGCGTCACAAAAGGCAGCCAGATCCTGCTTATCTGAAACCGTGACCTCCGTGTTACGCTCGACTTCCCCGTGATAAGCGCAGATCTCAATCCTGTCGATGGTATCGGGGGAAATCGCGCCGTAAATTGTTTCCAGCTCCGCTTCACCATTGCCAACAAAATTGCAAAACTGAAAAATGACCGGTTCTCCGTCCACAAGGGCGACGACCAGGTTGGGGTATCCGGCGTCCGGATAGGCATAGGCTTTATCTTCAACGTGCACCGATTTTTTGACATAGTCGCGTTTATCCTTATCATAGACTAATCTGTTTGTATAGTGCGGATCGATTTCCCCGATTTCGGTCAGCCCTTCACAGGATTCGACCGCCAAGTGGAGCGCCTGAACCTTTTCCGGTTCGACCTCTGCATACACTCGACTTATCACGGTAATCGTCATGGGCTCCATCGGCGCCTTCGCTGCACAGGCAGAAAACAGAACCGCACACAGCGCAAAAAACCACAGGATTGCAGTCAGTTTTCTTTTCATGAATCCACCTCACAGTCTATCAAATCGTATAAATACAGGTCTGCGCCCAGCGCCGATGCCGCCGGGGAGTTGGGCGCGGGGATGGGATCGCTCCTGCATCCCCGGGCCCGCTGATTATGGCTTATTTTGCGTGCGCCTCAAACCATTCCACGAGTTTCCCGTTAGACCAATAGTACGCTCTTTCGCCTCGAACGTAATGCAAGCTCGGATAGCAGATTAGTTCCGCAGAAAAACCATTGGAAAGATAGATCGTAACTTCATAGCGGGGGTATTCCCCGGAATCGGAGGCGTTCTTTTCAGTGGAAATCGCCGTTTCGTTTTCGTCAGCGGAATTCAAATCGTGAAAAGCGTCACAGAAGGCAGTCAAATCCTCTCTGTCTGAAACCGTGATCTCCGCGTTACGCTCGACTTCCCTGTGAAAAGTGCGGATCTCGATCCTGTCAACGGTGTCAGGGGAGAGAGTGCCGTATATCGTTTCAAAATCCACTACATCAACAATCCCAAGACAATTGCAAAACTGAAAAATGACCGGTTCTCCGTCCACAAGGGCGACGATCAGGTTGGGGTATCCGGCGTCCGGATAGGCATAGACTTTATCTTCAACGTGCACCGATTTATAGACATAGTCGCGTTTATCCTTATCATAGACTAATCTGTATGTTTTTCTATCGTGCGGATCGATTTCCCCGATTTCGGTCAGCCCTTCACAGGATTCGACCGCCAAGTGGAGCGCCTGAACCTTTTCCGGTTCGACCTCTGCATACACTCGACTTATCACGGTAATCGTCATGGGCTCCATCGGCGCTTTTGCTGCACAGGCAGAAAGCAGAACCGCACACAGCGCAAAAAACCACAGGATTGCAGTCAGTTTTCTTTTCATGAAGCCACCTCACAGTCTATCAAATCGTATAAATACAGGTCTGCGCTCAGCGCCGACGCCGCCGGGGAGTTGGGCGCGGGGATGGGATCGCTCCTGCATCCCCGCGCCCGCTGATTATGGCTTATTTTGCATAGGCCTCGAACCATTCCCGAAGCTGCTGGGAGCAGGGGTACCAGCGGCAGGCGCAATCTATGGCATGCTTCCTTGGATAAACAAGTAAGTTCACGGAAAAGCCGTTGGTCAAATTGATCCTGACGGAATAATTCGGATAGTCGAGATTATCCTCCGGTTCCCCCCGCTCCGCTGATGTCACTTCATAGCCGGCCGGTTCGGCGTGATAGGCGTCGCAAAAGGCGGTCAGCTCCTGCTTGTCTGAAACCTCGATCTCCGATCCGTAGTTGCCGCCCTCCCTGCGTATCTCACGCAGAACAATGCTGTCGATGGTTTCAGGGGAAAACGAGCCGTAGACTGTTTCCAGCTCGGCTTCATAATTGTCAAGAAAATTGCAAAACTGAAAAACAGCCGGTTCTCCGTCCACAAGGG
Source organism: Oscillospiraceae bacterium (assembly GCA_016292255.1). Classification (GTDB taxonomy): domain Bacteria; phylum Bacillota; class Clostridia; order Oscillospirales; family Oscillospiraceae; genus JAFRPC01. The sequence goes on along the minus strand of JAEEZZ010000119.1, from coordinate 57,597 downwards.
CGACAATCAGATTGGGGTATCTGGCGTCCGGATAGGCATAGGCTTTTTCACCGACGGTGACAGTTTCACTTGAAATTTCCTTTCCATCTTCATCCAATATCGGCCTAAGCCCATTTCTGGATTCGGCGTCAACCGCACCGAATTCCCGTAACCCGTCACAGGACGCTACGGATAACGAAAGTGCCGCGAGCTTATCCTCTGAGACTTCCGAGTAATAACAGTCAGCTACACGGATTGTCAACGGACTCGGAGGCTCTACGTAGGGCGTGCGCGTAAAATACCCATAAAAAAAGATGGCAACAAACGCGCCTACGATCATAAACAACGCGAACAAAACGTATGACAGGCGAATTTTCACGGCGTTCCCTCGCTTTCTGTTCCTTCATACCCATACAGGCCTGCGCTCAGCGCCGACGCCGCCGGGGAAGTTGGGCGCGGGGATGGGGGACGGCGGGCAAATTGCCCGCGCTACGGGGTGGGGAATGGCGGGCAGGTTGCCCGTGCTACGGGGTGGGGAATGGCGGGCAGGTTGCCCGCGCTACGGGGTGGGGAATGGCGGGCAGGTTGCCCGCGCTACGGGGTGGGGAATGGCGGGCAGGTTGCCCGCGCTACGGGGAAAATGGCGGTTTCCTTCTCCGGCATCATTCGGGCGTCTCCCGGGCGCGCCATTCCTCTGCGGTGAGGAGGTTGACATAATCCGTCCTCACCTCCATCATCTGGGGAACGGGGATGCGGATCGTTTTCTGATAGCGGAAGCCCAGCTTCTCCTGGACGCGCTTGGATTTCTCGTTGCCCTCGAAATAGCAGCACCAGATGCGGGAAAGGCCCAGCGTCTCGAAGCCGCGGCGCAGCAGGGCCCGGGCTGCCTCCGGCATGATGCCGCGGCCCCACCAGGGCACGCCCAGCCAATAGCCCAGCTCCGCTTCCCCGTCCTGGGGCGCGACCTCGCTGTGAAAGAGCCCGATGCTGCCGATGGGCAGGCCCGTCTGCTTCCACACGATTGCGTAGGTCTCCGGCGCGGACAGGATCTCCCGGATCACCCGCTGAGACTCCGCCACGTCGGTATGGGCCGGCCAGCCGGCCACGGGCCCAACCCGGGGATCACTTGCGTAGCGGAAGCATTCGGCGGCGTCCTCCTCCGCCCAGGGGCGAAGGATCAGACGCTCCGTCTCCAGAACCACCGTCTCCTTCTCCGTCTCCAGCTCCCCGAAGGCCTCCAGAAGATCATAGATCCCGTCCTCGGACAGCACACCGCGGGGCAGATCCCGGGGCAGCAGCCCAGCCTCGTCGGCCTCAAAGTCCCGCATCCAATCGCCGCCGGTGTAGTAGGCCTCCAGCGCCCCCGCCAATTCCCGGAGGCGGGCGTAATCGTCGGCGGATCGTCCGGCAGTCTCCAGAAGCGCCTCCGCTTCCCGCAGCAGGCCCTCGTAATGGCGGATCCGCTGGATCTGTTCGTTGTCAGTCACTGTCAGTTCCTCCCACAGAAGCTTGATTGAAGAACGAGCCGCAGGGCGGCCGGAGATCCGGTCACCCTGCAGGCGCTTTTCATTTTTTACGTATTCGGAAGCGCCGCCTGGACGCGACCCGGCGCAAACAGCCAGATCACCGGGCGCACGCCGTAGTTCTTGCGGTTTACCACGCCGGAATACATGGGATTGCCGTTCATCGCGCAATAGGAGACGCAGTTCTGCTGAGAGCCGGGCGTCCGAAGCCACCAGCAGCAGGTTTCCCAATCCTCGTGGGTCTCTACGCCGCGGGAGGCGGCATAGGGAGTCGGCCATGTGTAGATATAAGGGATGTAGCCGCATCTGGCAAAAACTGCCAGCTCATTGAGCGAGAGAATGTAGACGTGATCCTCGGTGGGCTCCCCGCCCTTGGTGCCGCCGGCGGAATTGTCCGGGTTTTCCACGTAGGTCATGGGGATCATGACCTGCTCTTCCTCCGTAAAGGCGCCGCGATAGAAGGTCTCGTTCAGCCAGGTTCGCAGGCTGCAGTCCGCCCAGGTGATATCCACGTAGGAATCATGGAAGGGCACCGCGTCCAGCACGTAATCCGCCCAGAGCAGGATCCGTCCGTCATCCTCCGCCAGGACGAGCCAGGAGATGGGCTCCGGCCCGTTTTCCAGGTCGCCGTCCTGCTCCCAGCTGCCGAAGCTGATATGCTCGCCCAGCTGCACATTCCGGGCCATCTGCATCAGGCTGTCATCCGGGAGCAGGGAGCCGGCCAGCTCAGCAGCCCGCTCCTTGGCATCCTCATAATCCCACAGGACGCTGAAGCGGTCGATGGCCTCCTTGACGTTCCCCTGCGCCAGGGCCTCCTCCGCCCGGGCGTAGGCCTCCCGGTTTCGCCGCGCGGGAAGGATCTTATTCTTCAATAACCAATTCGTGCCGAATGCCACCAGCAGCACCGACGTCAGGGTAATGCCGATGATCCAGCGTCTTTTTACCTTTTTTGCCCAAGCCTCGGGATCTACGTGTGCACGCGCCATAAAAGACGTCTCCTTTCAAGTGCTTCTTTCCACTAAAACGCCGGGAAAGAACAGATCCGGACAGACGGTTGAAATATTTCTGCCGGAAGGGGCCTTCCTCTTTGGTTCAGCCGCTTCCATTATAGACGCGTCCGAGGCCGTCGTCTATCACAAAAACTGCAAAAAACGGGCTTCCATTTTGCAATTTTTGCAAAAACGCCACCGTTTTGCACAGTGACGTCTGTTTGCAGCGGCATTCGCTTATTTCCGTCCGATCACGGCCCGATACGCTTCCATGTCGATCTCGCCGTTGGCGATCTTCTTCTCCGCCCAGAGCTGCAGCGTCTCCACCGTGACGGAAATCCGTTCCAGCTCGTTCTGAATGCTGACAAAATCTTCGACCTCATCCGCCGCGATGCGGCCGTCCGCCGTGATCTCGATCAGACGGTCCTGCCGGGCCTTGACGGAGTTCAGAGAGGCCAGCATCTCCAGCACGATCTGCGGGAGCTCCTTCACCCGGATCTCCGGGACGTAGCGCTTGCCGATCTCACATTCGTGGGCGCAGTAGTGGTTGCAGAGCTGGGGATCCTGGTACTTTTCGGCCATGGTCAGCACCTCTCCCGGGTAAGCGGTGTACTTGCCCGACTCGATACGCTCCAGCCGCTCCGGCTGGATGGTTTCCAGCAACTCGCTGGCCTTCTCTCTGCTGAGGCCCAGCGCCTCTCTGCGATCCTGGTAAATTGATTTCTGAGGCTTTGTCGTTGTCTTCGGCATAATCCTGCCTCCGTTCTGTTGGAAATGACTGATTCTGTGCGCGGCACTTCTGTTTTACAAAAAACTAAGTGCATTATACTCCAAGCGGAGCCCGGTGTCAATGCCGGATCGCGGTCTCTTGCGCTTCCGCCGCTGTCCGGCGCGATTTTTCTTGCAAACGGCGGGGTTTTGTGTCATAATGCAATCACAAAGCACCGCAGACGCCGCCCCGAAGGCAGGGACGGCGAAACGGAAGCGGACACCACACAGGAAAGCAGGCACAGGAATGAACCAACAATCGGATTTGATCTTGCGGCAGATCCCGGCCCAGGCAGCAGCATTGGGGCCCGCGCTGACCGCGCTCCGGCGGGAGCTCCACCGACGCCCGGAGCTGGGATGGATGGAGTTTCGCAGCTCTGTGCGAATTGCAAAGGCCCTGGAGAAAATGGGCTGTGACGAAGTGCTGGTGGGCGACGCGGTCTGTGACCGCGACAGCCGCCTGGGCGTTCCGCCCCAGGCGGAGCTGGAGGCCCATTACCGCAGCGTGGAGGCGGAAGGGCTTGACCCGGCGCTGCTGGCCAGGATGCGGGGCGGGATGACCGGCGTGATCGGGATCCTCCGCTGCGGGCCGGGGCCGGTGATCGCGCTCCGCTTCGACATTGACGCGCTGCCTGTCACCGAGGCGGAGGATCCCGACCACCGTCCGGCGGCGCTGGGCTTCCGCTCGGAGCTTCCGGGGGTGTCCCACGCCTGCGGACACGACGGACACACCGCCATCGGGCTGGGAACTGCGAAGCTGCTCTGCGGACTGCGGGAGCAGCTCCACGGCACGGTGAAATTCATCTTCCAGCCTGCGGAGGAGGGGGTGCGGGGCGCCGGCGCGATCGTGGCAAAGGGGCACCTGGACGACGTGGAGCTGCTGCTGGGGGCCCATCTGGGCGGCGAGCCCGACGCCCGGGGCGACACCATCGGCGTGGGGCCGAACCGCACCCTTGCCACCTCCAAGCTGGACGTGCTCTTCCACGGGAAGGCCGCCCACGCGGGGCTGGTTCCCGACGCCGGGAACAACGCCATGCTCAGCGCGGCGACGGCCATTCTGAACCTCCACGCCATTCCCCGCTTCGGCGCGGCGCCCACCCGCGTGAACGTGGGCCGCGTGACGGCCGGGGCAGGACGGAACGTGATCTGCGACCGGGCCCTGCTGGAGCTGGAGGTGCGGGGCCTTACCACCGAGGCCAACGACTATATGACTGCCTACGCCAAGCGGATCGCGGAGGCGGCCGCGCAGATGCACGGCTGCAGCTGCGAAATCGCCCTGCGGGGCGAGGCGGCCGGGGACTGCAACGATCCCGCCCTCTGCCGGACCGTACTGACGGTCTGCCGGGACCGCCTGGGGCTGGCCGTGGCGGAGCTGCCGGACGAGCCCAAGGGCTACATCAGCGAGGACTATTCCCTGCTGGCCGCCCGAGTCCGATCCCACGGCGGGCAGTCCTGCTACTTCAAGAACCTCACCGCCTGCGCGGCGCCCATCCACGACCCCCGCTTTGATTTCCCGGAGCGCGCCCTGGTCACCGGCGTCACAGCCTTCGCCGGCCTGGCAGCCTCCCAGATGGGATAATGGGGAAAAAAGAAGTTTCTGCCGCGCCGTATTTTATGAATCATGAAGACTTAAGACTGAAAAATGAAGAATACACCAAAGCGAAGCTCCTGCCGCCGGCGCGAGAGGAGCTTCGCTTTGGAAGGGTTGTGCAAAAAAGATGCCGGATGAAAGCCGGGCCGCTATGTCAGAAACCAATCCGGAGTATCGGGGTAGTATCGGGATAGCGGTGTAAGCGCCTCCTCCGCAAAGGCTGCGGTCCCGGCTGCCACCCGCTCCGCACAGATGTCAAACTCTGTCTGGTCCTGAGGATGGAACGACGCCGTATAGAGAAGGTGGGAAAACCCCAAGCCCCTGAAGATCAAGTCAAAGCAAGTCGCAAAGTGTGAAGGGCCGCTGTCCACGGTGAGCTCTAAACAATGCCCTTGGGCAGTACGCTTGGTCAACGTAAAGTTTCCATTGATCACGAATTTGTAGTCGAAGCCGTACTTTTTCGCCAGTGCCTTCAGCTTGTTCGCCATTTTGTATTCCGGGAAGAGGAAGGACTGCGTCTGATTATCCCCTTTCGAAAGCCGCTGTGCCAGCCAAGCCCGGCAGGCTTCTGCCAGTGGCTCCGCCGATGCCTGACGGGCGGCATATTCCTGCTTCTCTTCCGGGGTAAACAGGATTTGAAGAACGTCCTGGGGATGGCGATTGGGCAGCAGTTCCCTCATGGTTTCCATATACGGAGCGGGATCCAAAACGACGCCGTCGTGCAGCAGATCAATAGAGAAGGTAATCTCCTGCTTGCCGAAGCTGTACCGTTCTAACTTGATCCCGGAGCCGAAGGGCTGCTGGCCTAAAAACAGCATTGGTTCGAAGGGCAGATGCTTCATTGCAGAAAACTCCCTGGCACCTTGTAAATCGCGCTCCCAGGGTATCATTTTTCCAAAGAAATCCACGTCGTAATAGTAGATCGCGCTGGAGGCAAAACCCCAACTTCTGTGGATTCGCTTCATCAGAGGAAGAATCTCCGCTTCGGTACAGCCGCTTCCAGTATCGATGTTGCTGAGGACCAATTCATCCATCCCTCCATATTGGCGGCCTGGGATCATTCGAGGCTCACCGAAGCTTGGGCAGGCCTTAAAAGCGCGTTTACATCCGGAGACGGCTGTCTCCTCCTCCAGAAGCGCCGGGTTCCAATGGGCAGATTCGGAGAGAATGTCTGAAAAGCAGTACAAAAACGCCCTGCTTGACAGCCCGTGCCTGTCAAGAAAACGGTGTACCAGCTCGGGCCATTCGCAAAATGGGGGCTTCGTCCCCATGTTGTAATACCAGCGTCGGATTATTCTCATGCGAGTTACACTCCTTTTCGGCGTATTGTCTTCTGCTTGAACTAATTGTAACAGAAAGTGATTTTATTCGCAAGTCTTTTCATAATCTGTCCGCGATTTCCACAAAAAGGAGGGAAGGCCCGGGTTCAAGTGCAATCGTGCGAAAAAAGGGCTTTGGCATCTACGGAAAAACCTTTCTCGTTTTAAGCACTGATACACGAAAGGCTTAGGAATTTCCCGGGCCTTTCCTGAAAGTCATTATTCGCTCGATGGATTTATGTCTGCATTCTCCTTTGCGGTATTGATAGAGGCGATCAGGATGCGCTTGATTTCGAGGCAGTCGCGGAGCAGGGACTGTCCTTCCGTTTCCGTCAAATACTCCGATAGCATCAGCAAACGCAGCCAATACTCCGTTTCCGCGGTTTCTTTAAGGGAAATATGAAGCTTGGCAAGAAAGTCCGCTTTGCTGCTTCCGTAAATTGCCTCATTCGCGTTGGCGCCGATGGAAGTCGCGCTGCGAATGATCTGCTTGGAAATGATGCTCTCATGTTTTTCCTTCGTAAGATACCGATGCAGCTTGACGATCCGAGCGGCAAAATGAAGGGATTTATCTAAAAGAATACTGTCCTGTGCCATCTGAAAGCCTCTCTTTAGATATCTCTTTAGATAATAGATAAGAGATAACAGAGAATAGGGAATAGTACAAAAGCGCCGCGAGGCTGCGTTTCATATCTATTCGTTCTTATCTATTCTCTATTATCTCTTATCTTAGCCGCCGTCAGGCGGCGCTTTTGGAAGGGCTGTGCAAAAAAGATGCCGGGGGCAGTAGCTGTCTCAGTACAGCTCCGACTGCATGTTTCGCATGGAGGACTGACGGCGCCAATATTCACGGGCGGCGTTGACCCGCTGAGACAGTTCAGACGCGGAAAGCTCCAGGTATTGTTCCCAGATGCCTCGATCCGGAATTGTACCGGTTTTTTTCACTCGGCGCGTCGCATATTCCCGCAGAACCTCCGGGTCCCGGAACTGCCGGTAGTACAGGATCTGCTGCTTCGCCTTGGCAAAATAGGGAACAAGCCCAGCCCGAAACTGCGCTTCCGACTCAAAGGGCAAAAACGGGCAAACCCGACTGCCTTTTTCTGTAATGAATGTCAAGTAGTCCCGCATCGGTGTTGTCCACAGGGGGTGCATCCCGACGTTCAAAAATGTGCCGGAAGAAAAGCCGGAGGGCTGAAATTCAATCACCGTGAAAAAGACGCCGTTGTCATCCAGATAGACCCTGCTGCGGCCCTTTCGGAATACGCCCAGCGGGAGCAGATGTTCTTTACCCATTTGCTGAATGATCTGATTGTGAAGTTCGACAGCCATTCAGGAGTCACCCCATTATTTCATGTTTGCTTTCGCGGTGTTGATGGAGGCGATCAGAATGCGCTTGATTTCGAGGCAGTCTTTCAACATGGAATCAGCCATTGCGTCATCCAGATAATCGGATTTCTGTAAAATGTGAAGCCAATACTCCGTTTCGGCCGTCTCTTTCAGGGCAATGTGAAGCTTTGCAATAAAGTCGGCGGTGCTGTTGCCGTACTGCGCCTCGTTGATATTCGCGCCGATGGAGGTGCCGCTGCGAAGGATCTGCTTTGACAGGACCGCTTCCTGTTTTTCCTTTCGCAGCCAGCGCTCCAGCTTGACGATTCGTGCGCCAAACTCTATGGATTTTTCGACAAGCGCGTTTTCTCTCATACTTATCACCGTTTTTATTATACTGAATAACCGTCGAAATGCAAGTATTAAACAGTTATTCATCATTCATCATTCATTATTCATTTAGATGCTCCTGTAGTGCTATACTTGAATGAAGAATGAATGATGAATAGTGAAGAATGAAGAATACACCAAAGCGAAGCTCCCGCCGCCGACGCGACAGGAGCTTCGCTTTGGTGCGGCGTATGCTACAGTATCCACGCAAAAACCATGGAAAAACCTAAGTTTTTCAGCATTCAAAAGTCAATATTTACTTCAAAAACGCTATCCTCGGATGGCGTTTTTGTGTTATTCCGGAAAAATCGAAGGGAGAACAGCAAATGGAAAACACACATCTTTGCGGCAGCGTTTATGAAAAAACTGCCGCCGGGCGTTGTCCGGGATTACTTCTGGCCGACAAGCCCGGGATAAAGCACGGCAACAAGACGCTGAGCCTTTACAGCGTGTATTGTACTTTTCAAGGCCGGTGCCGCAGCCTGGGTAACCTGGCGTCCTTTACCGGCAACTCCCCTACCTGGTGTCCGAAACGAAAGGAGCTGAAATCGCATGAATAAAACTACCGTGATCGCCGTAGCCAACCAAAAGGGCGGCGTCGGCAAATCCACATCCGTTTTCTGCCTGGGAGCCGGTCTGGCACGTGAGGGCAAGAAAGTTCTGCTGGTGGACGTAGATCCACAGGCAGATCTTTCCAAAATGCTCGGAGAACGGGCTCCCCACGAGCTGCCGATCACTTTAAGCAACCTTATGAACGACATCGTTTCCGACGTTGATAATCCCGGCTCTCAGATCAGTGCTGCAATCCGGCACCACGCTGAGGGCTTTGATTTTATCCCGTCAAATCGCACCCTGTCCGCTGTGGAGGTCAACCTGGTCAACGTCATGGCACGGGAAACCGTGCTGCGGCGACTGCTGGACAACGTGAAAGCGAAATACGACTACGTGTTGCTGGATTGCCGCCCCTCTCTCGGTATGCTGGTGATCAACGCCCTGTCCGCTGCGGATCAGGTGCTGATCCCCGTGCAGGCCGACTACCTCGCCGCCGAGGGCATGACGGAGCTGATCGGCACGGTGCAATCCATCAAGCGGCAGATCAACTCTAAGCTGACGGTTGGAGGCGTTTTTCTGACGATGGCCAACGAGACAAATTTCCGAAAAGATATAGTCCGATCCGTAAAAGAGACTTACGGGAAGTACGTTCCCGTGTTAAATACCGTAATCCCCGCAACCGTCCGGCTGGCCGAGGTCAGCACGGCGGATAAGAGCATTTTCAAGCACGACCCGAAAGGTAGGGCCGCCGAGTCCTACGAAAAACTGACCAAGGAGGTAATGACCTGTGGCGAACGGCAACGGAAACGTACATCTGACCTCGCTCGATGATCTGTTTACCACGCAGGAACAGCGAGACGACGCCCAGCGCGAAAAAGTGTTCAGCATTCCCCTGGATGAAATCCACGACTTCCCGGATCATCCTTTCCGTGTGATCCAGGACGACGCCATGAATGAGATGGCCGAAAGCGTTCGGCAGTTCGGCGTCCTGGTTCCTGCCATGGTTCGGCCCCGTGCGGAGGGCGGGTACGAGCTGATCTCCGGCCACCGCCGCAAGATGGCCTCTACCCTGGCCGGAAAAGATACGCTGCCTTGCATCGTCCGCGATCTGAGCGACGACGAGGCGATCATCGTGATGGTGGACGCCAACCTCCAGCGTGAGCAGCTCCTGCCCAGCGAAAAGGCCAAGGCGTACAAAATGAAGCTGGAGGCTTTGAAACGGCAAGGTGCGCGTCGTGATTTAACTTCGCCGCAACTTGCGGCGAAGTTCCGTGCTGACGATGAAGTTGCAAGGGATGCTGGAATAAGCGGCGACACAGTTCGCCGTTTTATCCGCCTCAACAACCTTGTCCCGGAAATCATGTCCATGGTGGATAACGGCCAAATTGCTATGACACCTGCCGTGGAGCTGTCTTACATTCCCCAGGAGGAGCAGAAGATGGTCTTGAATGCCATGAGTTACTATGAAGCTGCACCTTCCCTGTCCCAAGCCCAACGGCTGCGGAAAATGAGCGCGGCCAAAGAACTAAGCGACGATATGGCAATTCAAGTGATGAAAGAGGTGAAAAAGGAGCCCCGGGCTGAGAAACCCAAGGAACCGGCTCCCGCACCCAGCCAGGACGGTATCTTGATCCCCATGTCCTCGATCAAGCAAATTGTCCCTGCCGGATATGACCTGAAACGGATCGAGCCGCTGATCCTCCGCTTCCTGGATAGCTTCTTCAAGGAGCAGGCCAGGAAGGAGCAAGAAAAGGCACGGAAGTCAAAGCAGCCGGAAAGGTAGGCAGCTTATGGGTAACGATACCGGATACCGCCTGGAACTGTGCGGCTCCTGCATCCAGGCGTACAAAAATTCCCTGACCTACGCAGTTACGGAGCTTGGTTCCCGCAAGAAATGCACCTGCTCCCAATGCAAGCGGCAAGCCTACGGGGCGTTCTGTCTGATCGAGCCAATCGGCCACCGCCAGGAACGGATTGAGCCCCACGAAGGCCGCAGCCGGGACGCAAGATAGGAGGCAAAGATGCTTGTTAAATTCCCCGAGCCTGTCGTGCCGCTGTCCGAGGCAGATATTACCCAGGAGGCAAAACACATCCTTGACGCGCTTGCCGTGAACCAGGAGGCCCACGTCAGCGAAGACTTTTTGAACCGTTGCAGTTTTGACGATTGCCTCCAGTTGCTTGAACTGCTGCCATATCAAAACATGGTTCTCAACGTCCCCTTCCGGCCATATCACCAGGGCGTTTACTTTACGAGAAAAAAACGAACGGAAATCAACAATGAAGGGAGATAACCCTATGGAAAAAGCGCACCCTGTTATGAAGCTCATGGACGCAATCGAAAACTTGTTTGCGTCCGGGGCCGACGAGGATACCAGCGAGGACGAGCTGCTTGCGCTGCTGGACGGGCTCTGCTGGAGCAAGATCGTCAATTCCGTTGTGCACAACGCTGTGCCTGTCTACGAATACACGGTAGATGGGCCGCTGCGCTATCGTGGCGAAAAGCTGGTGGAACGGAATGCCTTTCAACTCTACCAGCAGACCCAGCCCGCGCAGATCGTTGAGGAAACGACCTATCAGCGCTGCTTGGAGCTGTGGATCAGCGAGGACATGGAACTGTTTGTGGCAAGCTGCTTCCGCATCAGCTCCTGCTCAACGGTCACCGAGTATCGGGACTTTAAGGGCCATGATTGGCTGGATACAGAGTTGGAGATTGACTTCGCCACCCTGGCCAGAAACCTGAAAACACTCTGCGAGCTGGCGGATGCCAGCAAAACTCCATTCTATGAGGTGAGATGCAAATGAACAGACCTGTAACCATTGAAGTGCAATATATTATCCCCGGCGACGGTGGATTTGAGTATGAAGGCAAAAACTGGACTTGGAGAACGTCCGTTTCCGGGCGGGAGCTGGTAGGCTCAGACCGCCGGGGCCTTTGGGGCGTATTTTCAAACGGCACTGTCAACGCCAGAATTTACAAAAGCGACTTGCTTGACATATGGGGCGACGACGTGGCCAATCAGATCTTCAACCGAGAGACCTATCCTGAGAAGTGCTTCGCCTATGTCCAGAAATCGGACGAGATCGGCGTCCTTCGCCGTGGAGAGAAGGGCTATTACTCCGTCGAACTGAACTTTGGCAATCTTGACAAACGGATTGTCGTGGATCGGCTCAACGAGGCCCTGGGTGTATCAAAAGCCCATGTCGCAGCTATGATGGCAGGATCGCTATTTGGCTATGACAGCCCAGAAGCGCACCCAAGGAACTATGACGCAAACGGAAAACCCATCAGAACCAAAGCAAAGGACGGAAGGGATATCCGGTAAAGCGTCGCCAGAAACGAACAGGAGGAGGCTCTCATGAGGAAAGAACCTACGCCGCAAGACGCCGCACTGAATTATTTTTACGGCGATGAAGCGGAACAGTTTTCGTACTTCCGTATACCCCGTCTGCTAATTACCAGCCCACGATTTAAGGGGCTGTCCATTGAGGCAAAGCTGCTCTACGGTTTGATGTTGGATCGCATGGGCCTGTCCTGCAAAAACTGCTGGTGCGAAGATGACGGCAGGGTCTTTATCCACTATACGCTGGAGGAAATCTGCGACGATCTAAATTGCGGTCACGAAAAGGCCGTCAAGCTGGTTGCGGAATTGGACGGCGGTAAGGGCCTCGGCCTGATTGAACGGAAGCGGCAAGGGCAGGGCAAACCAACGAAAATCTACGTTAAGCGTTTTACCTTGTCCACCACTCCCGCCCAGACTTCTGAAAATCGGATTTCCAGACTTCCGAAAATCGGAAGTCAAGACTTCGGAAAATCGGAAGTCAAGACATCCGAAAAACAGAATTCAAGACTTCCGAAAACCGGAAGTCCAGACTTCCGAAAATCGGAATGTAGTTATAATAATATAAACTATACTGAATCTATCTATCCTGAATCAGTCAATCCTTCTACCTTACCCTCTATGGAAAACCTCGTGCGCACACGCGAGGGAGCCGGGGATGGATTGACGGACGGACGGGGTGTGAGAGAAAGGATCAAAAAACAGATTGAGTACGATTTACTGCCGTACAGAGATCACACCACATGGCAGCTCCGGCAAGCGGACGAGCTGGTGGAGCTGATGGTCGAGGTTGCTCTGACCAAGAGCCCCACGATAAAGGTTGGCCCCGGCGAGTATCCTGTCAGTTATGTCCAGGAGCGCTTCTCCATGATCCGCTGCGAGCATATTGAGCAGGTGCTGACCGGGCTGAGCGAGAACGAGGGCCGTGTGACCAACGTCCGGGCCTATATGCTGGCATCCCTGTTCAACGCCACGGCCAGCCTGGAAAGCGTCTACGGTCTTTCCGCTTCGTATGGCTGATTGGAGGGACAACGCTGATGTCGCGTACAAGAATATTCTTCACCCAGGTGCTTGGCCCGCTGCTGCTGGCCGGGCTGATCTACTGGCTCACTGAATGGCTGATCTGGCACGACGGGTCTTTTGATATGCTCCGGGCCTGGATGATCGTCGGGCTGCCTTTTGGTTTTCATGCCATGGCGTTCAAGCTCATACCGATCAGCGGAGATCCTGCGTTTTGCGTTTTTATCATAATGATTGACTTGATAATAGCCGGTCTGCTCGGCGGATTGGTTTTAATCTGGAAGGTTGTCTCCGGCCTATTCAAGACAATCGTTGGCGAAATATAAAATACCAAGAAAACACGGCCAAACCGTGCCATCTTGATTCTGACGCTTTTCCCTGGTGCAGCTCCCTGTGTGCTGTTTCCATTTGATATGTGGTGTCCCCTCAAATCCCTCGTGCCGCAGGGCCGCCCTGCCCCCTACGCATTCCCTGGGATCACCGGTGGCGGGAACGAAGGAGCCGGTGATCTCGTCCTTGCGCAATTCTGTCAAGCATGGTATAATAAAACCAGGAAGAGAAGATCAACGATACGGATAGACATGGGAGGTGCTTATGATGAAGCGGAGAAACAGACTGATCCTCATTACCGTCCTTGTGGCGGCTCTGCTGCTGGCGCTGCTGCATGGCTGCCAGTCCAGCGTGACGCCGGTAAACGCACCTGAGAAGACGGAAGCACCGATGACGGAGCCCACGGCGGGCACGACTGCCGGAGCTGAGACCACGGAAGCCGCGGCCACGGAGCTGCCGGAGATCAGCACGGAGGCCACGGACAACACCGAAAGCACCCAGGCAACGGAAGGCCCGAAGCCCACGGAGCCGAAGCCAACAGAGCCGAAGCCGACGGAGCCGAAGCCCACAGAGCCGAAGCCCACGGAGCCGAAGCCCACAGAGCCGAAGCCCACAGAGCCGAAGCCCACGGAGCCCAAGCCCACGGAGCCGAAGCCCACAGAGCCGAAGCCGACGGAGCCGAAGCCCACCGAGCCGAAGCCGACCGAGCCTACTCCGACGAACCCACCGTGTACACATAGGTGGTATATGTCGCAAATGATCAAAGATCCGACCTGCAAAGATGATGGCGAAGTAATCAGAACTTGCGACAGATGTGGGTGCAGTGAACACATAACAATTCCTGCCGGCCCGTCATATCACTGCTGGCAGGGTTGGACGCAGACCAAGGCTCCGACCTGTGCCGCAGAGGGCACGGAAAGCCGCACTTGCTCCCGTTGTGGAAACACCGAAACCCGCACGGTTGCCGCGACCGGGAATCATAGCTGGAACGAGACCGCCCCCACCTGTACCGAACCCGGTCGCAAGACTTGTAAGGTCTGCGGAAAGACCGAAAGCGGCAGCGCTGCCCTGGGACACGATTGGGTGCATCATGACGAGGAAGGGCATCGGATATCCGTTCTGATCTGCTATTGTGGACAGGTGTTCTACTCCTACGAAGAGTGGGACGCACACGCTGAGTCGGGCCCTCGTGAAGAATGGGACAACCACGCCGGCTACTCCAACTATGGCGAATGGGTTGTAGACAAGCCCGCCTATGATAGCTGCTCCCGCTGCGGTGCCACCCGATAAGCCGAAATAACTGAATACCACTTGAAATAGCACGGATCGCTTCCGTGCTATTTTTTTACGGCCCGGAGGCCAAATCATCCATTTGTGCTATAGCTCTTCTGAGCTTGCAAAATTTCACATGAAAAGGAGAAAAAGCATGCGATTAACAAGAACCCGCAAGGCAGTTGCGTTTTTGCTTCTGTTTGCCATGTTCCTTGCCGTAGTCCCGCCACCGGCCTTTGCCGCAGACACGGACTCGGCAGCAAAGCAGGCAACGGGAGAAAGCGCAGCCGACAGAACCACAATCAAAGCACAGAATGTAGAGCCGGAGACGGCAGTGCCCACAGAGGCCCCGGAAGATTCTCCAGCTCCGTATCCAGCCGCTACGGAGCCCGTGGGCAATGAAGCGGAAACGGCTGCGGAGGAAGCAACTGCACCAGCCTTGGAAACAACAGAGGATCCCAATTTGGCTTGGAACACGCAACCAGGTGACGGTGTGCAAGCGGTAGATGATCAAGGCCGCTTGATCCGCTCCTCCGGCATTGGCGGCCACGGAAGCCTCGGATGGGTGCTTTATCCCAAACAAGGCGCGTATGCGTACACACATTCATGGATCTATGCAAATGGGAATTCAGCAACTACGACGTTTGGCGAAAACGGACATTTTTTGCTGCTGAACTACTTGACCCCAAATGGCACCCCTCCCAATACGGTCTTGGATTATGAAAACAATCCCGTCGTGTACTGCATTCAGCCAGAAAAAGCAACTGTAACCGGGCGTGCGTATTGGAGCGAGGCATTAACAGACGTGCTGAGCAGCGAGCAAATCGAAGCGATCAAGATCCTCTGTGCCTACGGTTGGCCCTGGGGCTATACAGATCAGCCCAACGGCAAGATGAACACGGACGATGAAACGGCATTTCAGTATCAGGCTGCAACCCAAATCCTGATCTGGGAGGTCGTGATGGGGATCAGAAGCGCGACCCCGACGTATTATGTGACCGACTCGCGGCTTTATGAGGTCTACAACGGAACGCCGACATACACGACCTACGGAGATAATTCGGCATTCATCGCAGCCTATCAGGAAATTGCCGCACGGCTGCGCCGTCACAACACGATCCCGTCGTTTGCCAACGCTTCCGCGAGTAACGCCGCAACGTATGCAATGAGCTACAACGGCAGCAACTATACGCTCACGCTGACAGACAACAACGGCGTCCTTGATCTGGATTACAGCAATTTTTCTGCGCCGGACGGCATCAGCGTGAGCAAGAGCGGAAACAGCCTGACGATCACTGCAACTCCTGCCGCTTTGGAGAACGGCGAACAAACCATCACCATGACCGGCAAAAAGCTGAGAGCCGGCTTCCAGAACATCTGGGTGAACGGACAAGGTGATCAATACTTAACCTCTCTTGATTCTGTCAGTAAAATCCCTGCGTACTTCAAGCTGAGGGCCGACACGAAAACGATTTCCCTGAAAAAGACCTCCAGCGCATCGGCCAGCGTCATGGCCTGCATCCAGGGCAATCCCAGATACACCCTGCGTGGGGCCGTGTATGAGATCCACCAGGGTTCGGCCACCGGCCCCGTGGTGGAGACCCTAACCACGGACGCCAACGGAAACGCTACCGGCACCGTCAAGTACGCAGTCAATACCGTGCTGTGCGCGGTCGAAAAAACGGCTCCCGCCGGGTATAAACTGAACTCCACCCCGGTTCTTCTGACGGTCAGCGCCGACAGCAGCCAGAATGTGTTCAACGTGTCGGACGAGCCCGTATTTGATCCGGCTAGGCTGGAAGTTAAGAAAACCGGAACCAGCAGCGAATACATTCCAAACACGATCTTCAAAGCAGATTTCTACGCCAGCACCTGGATGGATTCCCAATATTTGCAGCGCACCTGGTATTTGAAGTCTGACTCGAACGGTGTTGTTAAGTTCGATGACGCCCATCTGCTCAGCAGCTACGACGGCCACAGCTCCGATCCGCTGTTCAAGCCGGATGGAACTGTTTCATTTCCCCTTGGCTGCGTCTACATCCAGGAAATCCAGGCCGCGGACGGCTACATCACGCCCGTGGGCAACGATGCGGGTGTGCTGATCTTCATCAACCAGCCCACATCCGGCGGAGCTGCGGAAGCCTATTGGGGCGACGCTGCCGGGCAGCCCATTACCACGCAGAATCCCCGGGGCATCTACAAGATGGAAAACGATTCCGACGGGACTGTGATCACCGCAGAAAACCAGGAGAAAGGAACCGCCACCATGAAGAAGACCCTTCCGGCCAATACACCGGGCGGGGTGGAAGGCTACTATTTCAACCTTTTCCGGGCGGAAAGCAGCACGGTTTGGTATGGGCGTACCGACGCAAACGGCAACATTTACAAGACGAACGCAAGCCATGCGGCGGTTGCGGAAGGATCGCGGGTCTATCAGTTTGAAGGGCTGGAGGACGGCACATATTCCCTCCGTGAGCTGCTGTCCCAGCGGGATTTCAAAAACACCAAGACCCAAAAGATCCGGATCACCACCAGCGGCGGCACCACGGCTTCCGTTGACCTTACGTACCAAGGCAATGCTCTGAATTGGGATACGAACGGAGATTGTTACATCAGTGGAGTTCCAATCATCGGCCTGAACGGCGGCGGCACACTGAGCATCGAGATCACGAACGCCCCGATTTACGGCGGGCCGCCCACGCTTGTGAAGAAAGACGCCTCCACCGACCTCCCGCTGGAGGGTGCGATCTTCCAGGTGGATTACTACAGCTCCGAAGTACCTACGGCCACCACGTTTGAACGCAGATGGTTCCTGCGTTCTGACGATGATGGGTGCGTTACGCTGGATGCGGCGCACCTTGTTAACACGAGTGAGTATCCGTCGGACGAGCTGTACGAAACCGGTAAGCTCCCCATTGGCTGTATGCGGATTGAAGAGGTCGAGGCTCCGGAGGGGTTCCGAAAGTCCGACAGCATCGGCTATTGGTACATGAAGCTTACCAACCCGCAGACCTTTGCAGTGAGCAATTATTGGGGCGACGCGGATGGAGAGCCCACCGACGATTACGGCGACGATGCCTATGTGATCGATAACGAGCTCTATGTCGAGAATACGCCCAGCAACACGCTGACCATCCGAAAAACCTCTTCCAACGGGCGCATCAAAGGTATCACGTTCGAGGTCAGACAATACGTGACAGGCCACGGCTGGCTGCCGCTGGGAGACGGAACCTACGTCACGGGCGACGGCGGCAAAATCGAAATCCCGGATCTGCCTGCCGGTACAAGAGTACAAATCAAAGAGATCGTCCAGGAAGGTTCTATCTGTCTGTCCCAGAACCCGCAGGAAATCACGCTGCAAATCGGAGATAATCCAGTGAACTTCGAGAACGTGGATATCAGCCTGAAGATCAAAAAGGAATGCTCTGACGGAAAGATTGACGGTATCACGTTCAAGGTGGAGAAGAAGGTCAACGGCAGTTGGACGCTGATCGGCAGTTACGTCACCGGGACGGACGGTATTATTTCCATTGCGACGGAGCATCTTGCGATTGGTGCTGAGTTCCGAATCACCGAGACCGCGCCCCAAAACTATATCTGTGTCAATACCCCGGACGGCGTTCAGACCGTCACGCTGCACGAAGGTGAAAACGTGGTCACGTTTGTCAACAAGCCGGTTGTAAATCTGAAGGTCATCAAGCAGTCCGACGACGGCAACGTGGCGGAAATCGAGTTCAAGCTGTATCGGCGTAATAAATCCGGAATCTTTGAGTACGTCGAAACCTACGTCACGGACACGGACGGCTTCATCGTAGATGAAGAAGTTCTGGAAGCGGGAAAGACCTACAAGCTCGTTGAGACAGTCCCGGAAAACTATGTTGCCGACGAACGGGAGAAAATCTTTGTGGCCCGGCTTGGCCAGAACACGGTGACCTTTATCAACCACCCCGTCGTGACGCTGAAGATCGTCAAGCACAATACAGATCCGGACGGCCCTGTGGACGGCTTCAAGTTCAAGGTTGAGCGGAAAATGACCGGCTCCACTTCGGGATCCGTAAGTATGAAAGAGCGCTGGGATCCGCTCGGAACGTATATCACTGCCAATGGCGGTATTATCCTGATCGACGAGCAGGGCCTGCTGCACGAAGGCGACGTGCTTCGCATCACGGAAATCGAGCTGGGCGATTACATCTGCCTGTCGGAGAACCCACAGACCGTTACGTTGGCTCTGGGTGAAAACGTCGTGGAGTTTACCAACAAGCTCGGTATTGAGCTGGAGATTATCAAGGAATCTGACGACGGCAAAGTTTCCGGCATCACTTTTACCGTGGAGCGCAAGAAAAGTGATGAAGATTATAGCTTCGAAGGTTCGTATACAACCGGTCAAAACGGTACGATCCATCTGGAGGATCTGGAGCTTGGCGTCACATATCGGGTGACGGAAACGCTGCCTTACGGGTACACCAACGACCATATCTCACAAGAGATCACCGTTCAAGCCGGTACGAACACGCTGACGTTCGTGAACCATCTGATCCCGTGCAGCATAAAAATTGTCAAGGTAGATCAGGGTACGAGAACGCCGCTGGAGGGCGCAGGGTTCTATCTCTTCGACGAGCGCGGCGAGAAGCTGGCCGAGGGCTATACGGATTCTCACGGCCAACTGAAATTCGAGGATCTGCGGGTCGGCAGCTATTCGATCCAGGAGTTCCAAGCCCCTCCGGGCTTTGAGCTGGACGATACCGTGATCTCCGTGGAGCTGACCCCGGACGTGCCGGATATTAAGATCGAGCGCGAAAACGAGATCATTCCCGGTCTGATCCGTGTTCACAAGGAAAACGATAAGGGGCAGCCCATGGCGGGAGTCACCTATCTTCTGGAATACTCCCTGGACGACACGAATACCTGGCTTCCCATTCAGTCCCGTGACGCAGACAGCCCTGTTCAGTGTGGTTACAGCACCAGCGCAAATATTGTGAACGGCTGCATCACGACTGGCGCGGATGGCATTGCGGAGTTCGCGGGTCTGGCAATCAATAACCAGCTTCACACGATCAAATACCGACTGACAGAGGTTGGAACTCAGGACGGCTACGACCTGCTGGCTGAGCCTGTCTTTGAGGGCTACTTGACCGAAGAGCAGGTAGAGTTAGAATACAAAGTCGTGAACCACCGAGTTTTCGAAATGCCCATGACGGGCGAGAACGGTTTCACTTTGGCAGCCATCGGCTCCGCTTTGGCTGTGCTGCTGGCAGTAATCATTCTCCTCCGGCTTCCGAAGAAGAAGGAAGACGAAACCCTGTAATTAAAGCGATGGCTTTAATAAATAAAAAAAGGAAAGGAACTAAACATGAAAAGAAGTATTGCACGTATCCTTGCAGCAGTGATGGCTCTGTCCATTTTGCTCTCCCTGTCCATTGGCGTCAGCGCGGCGACCGTGGACAACGCAACTATCGACACCACCCGCACCGGCTCCATTGAGATCTACAAGTACGACCTCACGATGGCCAACACCGACAGCACCATTGCTGCCATGCTCGACTCCTACGTTTCCACCGGCGTCAAAGACGAAACCCTGGAAGCCGCTATGGACGATGGCACTGTCAACAATCTCGGCAATGGTCAGCAGTCCTACGGCTACTGCATCAAGGGCGTGCAGTTCAGCTATCTCAAGATTGCTGACATCTGCACCTACAGCGAAACTGAGGCCGACGGCACTCACAAGGCTATGGTTCTCTACAAGATGAACGATACTGCCGACGCTGCTCTGCTCTCCGCGCTGGGCCTGACCAACGACGACGCTTACCCCGTTATTGCTGAGTACGCTCAGACAGGTTATCACTTCTTCACCAGCGACACGCTGATCGATGCTCTGGCTGCTGCGCTGGCCTCCAATGCTACCGCGACCAAGAATGCGCTGGAAGCATACATGACTGCACAGAATGCAGACACCTTTGCCGAAACCGACGCTCATGGCCACACTTCCGCTGATGGTCTGGATCTCGGCCTGTACCTCATTGTCGAAACCAAGGTTCCCGAAATGGTCGTTTCTACCTGCAATCCCTTCCTGGTTTCTGTTCCCATGACTTCCGTGAACGGCACCAATGCCACCAACGGCGGCGAGGAGTGGCTGTACGACGTTACTCTGTACCCCAAGAATGAGACTGGCATCCCCAGCTTGGAAAAGACCGTCCGCGAGGCAAAGACCGACACCGGTATGAACGACGGTTCCGACAGCATCACTGACGGCTATGACCACAATGCTACCGGCTCCACCGGTGACAAGTTCGAGTACCAGTTCGTAGACAAGCTGCCTACAATCACCTCCGCCGCGACCAAGCTGACCGTTTGGGGCTGGATCGATACTCTTTCCAAGGGCCTCGAATACAACGGCAATTCTGCTGCCAACACTGCCGGCCTGCTGAACGGCCACTTCAACGCAAACGACGTCGAGATCCATTTCTACAAGGATGCAGCTTGCACCGAAAAGATCACCGATTGGAAACTCACCGACACCACCCCCAAGTTTACCGTTACCTATGGCACTGCTGCAAACGACGCGACCACAATGGATGTGGCTGTTAACGCTGCCGGCCTGAACGAAATCAACACTGCGACCACTGTTCATACCACTGGCACCGAAAAGGGCTACTCTGGCTGCTATGTTCGCGTGACTTACTCCGCCACTCTGAATCAGAATGCCGACGTGGTGCTTGGCGATGAAGGCAACCCCAACACTGTTATTCTGAGATGGCAGCGCACCAACATGAACTACTACGATACTCTCGTTGATGATGCTCATGTTTACTCCTATGGCCTGGAGCTGACCAAGAAGTTCAGCGACAACAACGGCAATTTTGCCAAAGTCAATTTTAAGGTCAAGAACACCACTGACAACTACTGGGTTGTTGCTGTCAAGACTGAGGACGGCGAGTATTATGCAACCGGTCATGTTGAGAATGAAGCTGACGCTACTGTTTTCGTTCCCAATGCTACCACTGGTGTTCTGAACATTTTCGGGCTTGAAGACGATACCTATGTAGCAACTGAAATCAAGACCGACAACGGCTACACTCTCCTCAAGGACGCCATTACCGTTGTTATCACTGCAGTTGAAGATCCCGACCGTCCCTGCGGCATCTACAACACCGACCTTCTGGGCCTCGTCCAGAACGATCCCCGTTATGTCATGTTTGAAGGCTACAAGGAGCTCGCTCATAATCTGTTGACTGCTTCCGCCACTGTGGACGGCAAGGCTGTTACCATGCAGGCCGTCAACAACAGTGTGAATGCTCTGGTGCCTCTGACCATCGTAAACACCAAAGGCCCTGAGATCCCCAGAACTGGTGATAACGGCGTTTGGATGTACGGCGTAATCGGCGCTGCGTTCATTCTGGCATCCGCTGTTGTGTTCTGGCTGGCGCTCCGCAAGCGCAAGGCTGAGGATAAGTAATTCTTTATTCTACAACAAGGGGCGGCCCTGCGGGGTCGCCCTTTTCACGGAGGCGCTATGAAACGATTTCTTATGATTGGCCTCGCTATCATGCTTCTGCTTGCTGCCGTCGGATTTACCGCGTATCCCATGATCGAAACCTACGTGAACGATAAGTACGCCAGCGAGATCCGGACGAGCTATGAAGAGGAGGTGCACGAGTTAGACGATACGGCCCTCCGTGAAACGAGGGCTGCGGCGGAACGCTATAACGCAGCCCTGGGCCCCGTTCGCTTTACCCGGGAAGGACTTACAGAAGCGGCGGCTGCCTACAACGAGCTGCTGAACCCCACCGGCTCCGGCATCATGGGCTACGTTGAGATTCCGAAGATCCAGGTTAATCTTCCGATCTATCACGGAACCAGCGAGGCCGTTCTGGAGGAGGGCGTGGGCCACCTGGTGGGCTCCAGCCTGCCGGTGGGCGGTGATAGCACCCACGCTGTTCTGACGGGACACAGCGGCGTCGCGGAAAAAAAGCTGTTCAGCGACCTGGATCAGCTTGAAGTCGGAGACGCATTCTATTTGAAAGTCCTGGGCGAGACCCTGGCTTATGAGGTCACGGAGATTCATGCAGTTTTACCCCATGAGACAGAGCTCCTGGAGCTTGTCCGGGGCGAGGATCTCTGCACTCTGGTAACCTGTACGCCCTTCGGCATCAACTCCCACCGGCTGCTGGTGCGGGGTTCGCGGGTTCCATACCACGAGAACGCAACGGAAGCCGTTGAGATTTCCGACACCCCACAAGAGCCGGTCAAGTCCACCTGGAAGGAACAGTATATACTGGGCCTGAAAACAGGCGGCGGCATCGCCGGGGCCGCGCTTCTGTTCTTTGCAGTTATCATGATCGTGCGGAAGAAACGCAGGAAGGAGGCCGCATGAAAAAGCGCAGAACAATTACAACGGTTTCCTTATTTTTCCTTGCGGCCCTGCTGTTTCTGACCGGCGCGGCAATTCTTGTGAAGCCGACGGTCAATAAGCTCAGCCAAAAAGCCAGGGCTGAGCAGGCTGTCGCATCGTTTTTTCAGGAGCACGGATATGAGGTTGTTCCCCAGGCTGTGCCGGAGGACGAAGCCTCGGAGCTGCCGGTGGTGATCGAGCGTAAAAAGGTAAGCGAGGCGGAGCCGACGCCTTATCCGGAGCTGCTGGAGGCTATGCGGGAGTACAACGATCAGATCTACCGCAACAAGCAATGCGGCCTGGCTGATCCCTGGGCCTATACCGCGTCGGTGATTGATCTGGCTGACTACGGGCTGGAAGGCGATGCGGTCGGCGTCCTGACAATTCCAAAGATGGAGTATGAGGAGCCGGTCTACCTGGGAGCCACATACAGCCATCTGGATCAGGGTGCGGCCCAGCTCTCCATCAGCTCCATGCCCATCGGCGGGGAGAACACCAACTGCGTGCTTGCAGCGCACCGTGGCTGGGTAGGAGCTGAGCACATGAAAAACATCGAACGGCTGGAAATCGGAGATGCGGTCTTATTGACCAACCTCTGGGAAGTCCTGGAATATGAGGTCGCAGAGATTAAGATCATCGAGCCGTACCAGCCGGAGGAGCTTCTGATCCAGGAGGGCCGGGATTTGCTAACCATTGTAACCTGCCACCCTTACGGCAGCGGCGGGAGGTATCGGTACGTCGTCTACTGCGAAAGAAAAAGTAAGAAGGAGGTATGATTGTGCAGGAAGTCGAACAAGAGATTGCCCGGGAAACGGTAATCATCATCAAGGGCGTTCTTCGCTTATCGCCCAGGGTGTTGAAAACGGCGATCCGGGCGGCAAAAGGCTCTATGAAGCTCACGGCGAAAACCGCAGCGCTGCCCGTGAAAATCCCCGGCGCGATCAAGGGCGAAATCGAGGCCCACAAAAACGTGCGGCATCACGGCAAGCAGACGGTCAGGCAGCTTGCCCGCCAGGACAAGGGGATGCAGAGCATTCCCGTGGACAAGGCCACCATCGGAGATTTCAACCGGGTCGCGCGAAAGTATGGAGTGGATTTCGCTCCGTTTAAGGTCAAAGGGCAAAACACCTATATGGTGTATTTCAAAGCCCAGGACAAGGACGCTCTGACCGCTGCATTTGAAGAATACACCAAGAAGGTGAAACAGAAAGCCAAGCGTCCGTCCATTCGGCAAAAGCTGGCCAAGCTGAAGCCCCTTGCTTCGGAGCATGATCGCAGCTCTCGCCCGGAGCCGGTAAGATGAACGAGACGGTCAAAAAGCGTCTTGTGCAGACGCTGCCATTTGTTTTAATCGGGCTGCTATGTACGAAGCTGTCCCTGGCATATCGGTTGGCTCCTGGCAAGGCGTTTGCGGATAAGATCCTGCATATCTCAGACGGCGTAAGCCTGGCGTTTGACGACGTGCTGCCCAGCTTCCATCCCACGGATCTTTTAGTCGGCCTGTGCGCTGCCTGCCTGCTTGCCATGATCCTGGCGTCTAAACGCAAGAACGCCAAAAAATACCGCAGGGGCACGGAATACGGCTCCGCCCGCTGGGGAACCGCCAAGGATATTCAGCCGTTCATGGACGCTGATCCGGCCAATAACATTATCCTAACCAAAACGGAACAGCTTACCATGAATAACAGACCGGCAGATCCCACAACCGCCCGGAACAAAAACGTCGCCGTTTTCGGCGGCTCCGGCTCCGGTAAAACCCGCTTCGTGATTAAGCCGAATCTGCTGCAATGCACCTCAGAGGAGTATCCCTGCTCCTTCGTTGTAACCGACCCCAAGGGCGACATTGTGGTGGACGTAGGGAATGTGCTGCGGAAATGCGGGTATCAGATCCGTATCCTGAACACCATCAACTTCAAGAAATCCATGCACTATAACCCGTTTGAGTACATCCACTCGGAAAAGGATATTTTGAAGTTAGTGGATTGTCTGATTATCAATACAACAGATAAGAGCAAAACCGGAGGCGACGAGTTCTGGACGAAGGCTGAGCGTCTGTTGTACACCGCGCTGATCGGATATATCCACTATGAGGCTCCGGAGGAAGAGCAAAACATGACCATGCTGATCGACATGATTAACAGCATGGAGGTTCGGGAAGACGACGAGCTGTTTATGAACCGGGTAGATCTCCTGTTTATGGAGCTTGCCGAACAGAATCCCAACCATTTTGCGGTACGACAGTATCAGAAATACAAGCTGGCGGCAGGAAAAACGGCCAAGAGCATTCTGATTTCTGCCGGAGCCCGGCTTGCCCCCTTCGACATTCAGGAGCTGCGGGATCTGACGGAGTACGACGAGCTGGGTCTGGACACCCTGGGAGACCGTAAAACAGCCCTGTTCATCATCATGTCTGATACGGACGATACGTTCAACTTCCTCATATCCATGTGCTACACCCAGCTTTTCAATCTCTTATGTGAAAAGGCTGACGATGTGTACGGAGGACGCCTGCCCTATCACGTCCGCTGTCTGATCGACGAGGCGGCGAACATTGGTCAGATTCCCAGGCTGGAACGGCTGGTCGCTACGATCCGCAGCCGCGAGATCTCCGCAATGCTGATTTACCAGGCAATGTCACAGCTCAAAGCGCAGTATAAAGACAGCGCGGACACGATCCTGGGCAACATGGACAGCACCCTGTTTCTGGGAGGCAAGGACAAAAGCACGATCAAGGACTTGTCGGAAACCCTTGGCAAAGAGACCATTGACACGTTCAACACCGGCGAGAACCGGGGCAAGGAAACTTCTCACAGCCTGAATTATCAAAAGTTGGGCAAGGAGCTCATGACCCACGACGAGCTGAACGTCCTGGACGGCGGCAAGTGTATCCTTCAGCTCCGCGGTGTTCGTCCGTTCCTTTCCAAAAAGTACGATTACACCAGGCACCCGCTGTACCCCTACACGGGGGACGCGGACAAGCGTAACGCCTTCGACGTGGAGGCGTTTTTACAACACAAGCCAAAGCTCCGAATGAGCGACGAATATCAGGTGATAGAGGTCGATCTCACCGGGGTAAACATTAACGACGACATGGAGGAATAATATATGGAATTTTTCGCAAGCGCAGTCACAGCCCTGAAAACCATCGTGATCGTGATCGGGGCAGCCGTTGCCATTATGGGCGGCATCAACTACCTGGACGGTTATTCCAACGATAACCCCGGCGCGAAGAGCCAGGGCATCAAGCAGCTCGTAGCCGGAGGCGGCATCGCGTTTATCGGCATCACGCTGGTTCCGCTGCTGTCCACCATGTTTAATTAATTGCGGCTGCGGTCAGCCCGGCAGCTCCAGACCATGGGCTGACGGGCCAGAGGAGGTGAATAAATGAGTTGGATCGGAGACGCACTAACGGAATGGATTCAGGATCTGATGATTCCTGGTATCCTGTCAAATATCAAAGAAATATATGGCGCGGCAGATCAGCAGGTGGCGGATATTTCAATCCAGGTTGGGAAAACGCCTCAGGCGTGGAACAACGGCATCTACAATATGATCCGAAACCTGTCGGATACCGTCATCCTGCCGATTGCCGGAGCTGTTTTGGCTTTTTGCATGACGCTGGAGCTGATCCAGATGGTAACTGAAAAAAACAATATGCAGGACATAGAACCCTGGATGTTCGTCAAGTGGGTTTTCAGGGCCGCGGCGGCAATCCTGATTGTTTCCAACACCTGGACTATCGCGATGGGAATATTCGACGCGGCCCAAAGCGTTGTAAATAGCGCATCAGGCATCATAACAGGCGGCAGTTCTTCGGATCTAAGTATGACGGATCTGGCTCAAATATATTTACACCTGAAGGAGCTGGGGGTCGGGGAGTTGATTGGTGTCTGGATCGAAACGATGCTGCTGAAGTTCGCGGGCAGCGCGGTCTCCGTGGTGATCCTGATCGTGATCTACGGCAGAATGATCGAGATCTACCTGGTTACGTCGATTGCCCCGATTCCAATGGCAACCATGCTCAATAAATCCTGGGGCAGCGTCGGGCAGAATTATCTTCGTTCGCTTCTGGCTCTGGCTTTCCAGGGCTTCATGATCATCGTTTGCGTCGGCATCTACTATACGCTGATTAAAACGCTGTCATTTGATGAAGATATCATGAAAACGCTGTTTACCACGTTATGCTATTCCGTGCTGCTGTGCTACATCCTGTTCAAGACCGGCGCTCTGGCTAAGAGCGTATTCAACGCACACTAAGATAGGAGGTCACTATGGCCTATGTTCCGGTTCCCAAAGACCTGAGTAAAATCAAGAGCAAGGTGCTGTTCAACCTGACGAAGCGGCAGCTCCTGTGCTTTGGCGGCGGCGGGCTGATTGGCCTTCCGCTGTATTTTATGCTCAGAAAACCCCTGGGCTCCAGCGCGGCAACCATGTGTATGATGCTGGTGCTGGTACCCGCTATGATGTTTGGGCTTTTTGAGAAAAACGGACAGCCTTTGGAAAAGGTGCTGGCGCAGATGTTCCGCGTGAGCTTTCTTCGGCCAAAGGTTCGTCCCTATCGCACCCGAAACTTTTACGACACCCTGCGGCGGCAGGAGCAACTGAACGAGGAGGTGAAGCGTATTGTTCGCAAAAAAGACGCAGAAGGAAGCGCCAGTCGAAAGAAAGCGCAGAAGAAAACTCACACGGGCTGAAAAGAAGGCCATCAAAGCGGCGATTGACCGGGCGAAAAGGGCCGAGTACAACGGCGTAAGCGCCCAGGATACCATCCCGTACCTGCGTATGTACCAGGACGGAATCTGCCGCGTGACGGAACGCCAGTGGGCGAAAACAATTCTGTACGAGGATATTACCTATCAGTTGGCCCAGGACGAGGACAAGCAGATCATCTTTGACGGTTGGTGCGGCTTCCTGGATTATTTTGATCCCTCCGTCCGCTTCCAGCTCACCTTCGTCAACATGAATACCTCGGAGGAGCAGATCGCGGCCACCATCGACATTCCGGCCACCGGCGACGGCTACGACCATATCCGCGCCGAATACACGAAAATGCTCCGCGCCCAAGGCGCGAAGGGCAATAACGGTCTGTCCCGCGTAAAGTATCTGACCTTTTCCATTGAGGAAGGAAGCTACGAGGAAGCCAAATCCCGGCTCAACAGCATTGAAATTGACCTGATCAACAATTTCAAGCGGATCGGCGTGTACGCAAGGGGCCTGGATGGAAAAGAGTATCTGGAAGTCATGTATCGCATGATGAACATGGATACGCCCCGACCTTTCCGCTTCGCCTGGGACTGGCTGGCTCCTTCCGGCCTGTCTACCAAGGATTACATTGCCCCCAGCTCCTTTGAGTTCCGTACCGGCAGGATGTTCCGTATGGGCAAAAAATACTGTCAGGCCAGCTTTCTGCAAATACTCGCGTCGGAGCTGGACGACCGCATCCTGACACAGTTTTTGAGTATGCAGCAAAACCTGATCATCAGCTTCCATATCCAGCCCATTGACCGGACGAAGGCCATCAAGGACGTGAAGCGAAAGCTGACCGATTTGGAAAAGACCAAGATCGACGAGCAGAAGAAGGCCGTCCGCAGCGGCTACGACATGGACATTATCCCTGCGGATCTGAATACCTACGGAGCCGAAGCGAAGGAGCTGCTGACTGCCTTGCAGCGAAAAAACGAGCGCTTTTTCCTGGTCACCTTCATCCTGGTGAACGTGGCGGACAGCAAGCGGACGTTGAAAAACGCTGTCATGCAGGCGTCCGGCATTGCCCAGCGGAATAATTGCGGATTGATGCCCCTGGACTATCAACAGGAGGAAGCAATCAAGAGCTGCCTGCCGCTGGCCAATAATCAAGTTCCGATCACCCGTGGCCTTACCACGTCGGCCACGGCGATCTTCGTCCCTTTCACCACCCAGGAGCTTTTCCGGCCCGGCCCGGAATCCCTGTACTACGGTCTGAACGCCATGAGCAACAACCTTATCATGGTGAACCGGAAGCTGCTTCTGAACCCCAACGGTCTGATCCTCGGCACCCCCGGCTCCGGCAAATCTTTTGCGGCAAAGCGGGAAATTGCCAACGCGATCCTTGTATGCCCGGATGACGACGTGATCATCTGCGACCCAGAGGCGGAATACGCTCCGCTGGTTCTTCACTTCAAGGGCCAGGTGGTGCGGATCTCGCCCATGTCCACAGACTACATCAATCCGCTGGATATCAACCTCAACTACGGCGACGACGACGAAAGCCCGGTGTCCCGCAAGATCCAGTTTATTCTTTCCTTCTGTGATTTGGTGATTGCCCGACCGGAGGGCCTGCACCCTGTGGAGCGCACGGTCATCGACCGCTGCGCCAGGCAGATCTATCAGCCGTATTTGAACGATCCGAAGCCGGAAAACATTCCGATCCTGGAGGATCTGTACAATGCCCTGCTGGAGCAGGAGGAGCCGGAAGGCAAATACGTGGCCAGCGCTCTGGAGCTCTACGTGAAGGGTACGCTTAACGTGTTCAACCACCGAACCAACGTGGACACCTCCAACCGGATTGTCTGCTACGATATCAAGCAGCTTGGTCAGCAGCTCAAAAAGATCGGTATGCTGGTCATCGAGGATCAGATCTGGAACCGGGTTTCCTTCAACCGGAACGCGGAAAAGACAACCCGTGTCTACTTCGACGAGTTCCACCTTTTATTGAAGGATCCTCAAACGGCGTCCTACAGCATTGAGATCTATAAGCGTTTCCGGAAGTGGGGCGGTATGCCCACCGGGATCACTCAGAACGTGTCGGATCTGCTGGCCAGCAGCGAGATTGAAAGCCTGTTCAAAAACAGCGACTTTGTGCTTCTGTTGAACCAGGCAGGCGGCGACCGGGATATCCTGGCGCAAAAGCTCAACATTTCGGATCATCAGCTATCCTACGTGACCCAAAGCAATGCGGGCGAGGGTTTGATTAAATTCGGCCCAACCATCGTTCCATTCCGGGATCGCTTCCCCAAAGACAATGAGCTGTACCGTCTGATTACCACCAAATTCGGAGAGGCAGTGTCATGAGCGAGGAACTGAAAACCGGACGCAGCTCCGCACTGCGCTTTGCGGAGGAAAGCGCGCCGGAAGGAAGTCCCGGTCAAAAAAAGCGCCTTCGTCAGAAAAGCAGTACAGCGTATTTGCAAACGTCAGAGCGCCCTCGGGCCGGAATGTTCCAGCCGGGTACAGGCCAGCCGGAGGCGTACCGACCGGGAGCGTCTCAGCCGCTTACCGCTTCCATGGTTCCGCAAACCCAATCGGTCAACTCCGATCAAGCAATCCGCCCGGATAAAACAACCCGCGCCCAGCAGAAGCGAAGCACAGCCTATTTACGCTCAGCCGAACAAGCCCGCGCCGGAACGCCGGGGCCGGGCGGTTCCCAGCCGGTCACCGCCACAGTTGCGCCGCAAACAACCACGTTTAAGCCCGGAAAGCAGGTAAGCAACGCTGCTCTCCCGACCCAGGAGACAGCCCCGATGCCTGTCAAAGCCCCAAAGCGACGCTATTACGACGCAGCGAAGGGCGTTACTACCGCCCGGCTTCGTTTCACGGAAGCAAAAAAGCCCGCAAGGCTCACGTTCAACGCCGCTGCGGCCCCTGTTCGCTTCACCCGGGATAAGGCCAGGAAGAAGCTCCGGGAAAACGACGGTGATAACGTCGGCGCGGCGGCCCTGCACGGAACGGAGGACGCCGGGGAGGTGGGTGCGAAGTACGCGCATCACAAGATCCAAAAGCACAGAACCAGGGCCGCGAAAAAGAAGCGCGGCGCAGCCCGGGCAAACATTTCCACGCCGCAGTTTTCCTCCAACCCGATCTCCCGGAGAATGCAGAAGCATAAGCTGCGTCTTTCGTATATGCAAGGTCACGCCGGGCGCTCCGCAGGCGGAGCCGCCGCTTCCAATCAAGTCCGAGGCTTTACGGCACGGGTAATGGAAGCTGTCAAAAACACGGGAAAGGCCGTTATCCGGAAAACCGGGAAGGCCGCTGCGGTAATTCTGGCCATCGGCGGGGGTATGGTGACGCTTATGACCTCCATGGTCTCCTGCGGTGGCGTAGCGGGCGGCGGCATGGGCGGCGCTGCCGAGCTTGGCGCATACCGGGCGGAGGTGGATGAAATCCTGGCAGCAGAGGCGGCCTACTGCCAAATGGAGGCCGATCTGCAGACCCAGCTTGACAACTACCAGGAGGATCACCCGGAGTACGACGAGTATAACTTTGAGCTTGACGAAATCGGCCATGATCCCTACGTGCTGATCTCTATGGTTTCTTCCATCCACGACGGCCCCTGGACGCTGGAGGAAGTGAGGCCGACGCTGGAAATGCTATTTGCCAAACAGTATATCTTGACGGAGGAAATCGTGGAGGAGGAAACGGAACCGCCCTCGGAACCTACCCCCACCGAGCCTGCCCCCACGGAACCCTCTCCGACAGAGCCGCCTCCGCATCCACGGCCCCCTGGCCCCGGCCCGACGCCGGAACCTATGTCTCAGGATCCCGAGACAGACGACGGATCGGAGGACAGCACAGAGCCGTCCACTTATACGATCTGCAACGTCAAGCTGCAAAACTTCAATTTATCTCACGTACCCGTTTATATCATGAGCGAAAGTCAGCTCTCCCATTATTCGGTCTACATGGCAAGCCTGGGCTGCCGCCCGGAGCTTTTCCCGGACAGTGAATACATCGGGCGGTACGGAACCGGCAGTTATATGGACTTTGCAATTCCCACGGAGGCGCTGGAGGATGAAGTGTTCGCCGCCATGATCACGGAAGCCCGGAAATACCTGGGCTACCCCTATGTCTGGGGTGGATCCTCTCCGTCCACGTCCTTTGACTGTTCCGGCTATGTATCCTGGGTAATCAACCATACCATCGTCGACGGCTCTCCCTATTGGGGCGACATTGGCCGCAGAGGCGCGACCGGGCTGTACTACCTGTGTACGCCCACGTCCACGCCACATCCCGGCGACCTGGTATTCTTTGAGAAGACCTACGTTGATACGCCGGACGTGATCTGTACCCACGTGGGAATCTATGTGGGCGTCGATCCGGAAAGCGGCCACAGAATGATGATCCACTGCGGAGACCCCATTTCTTTCGCAGATCTCAGCAATTCTTATTGGGTCGAGCATTTTTACGGCTTTGGCCGTATGCCAGACCCTTAAACGAACAAAACAGGAGGATAAACTTATGAACAACTGTGCTTTCAGTGGAAACCTGACCCGTGATCCGGAGCTTCGCCGGACGCAGACGGGCGTTGCGGTGGCAAATTTCAGCATCGCGGTCAACCGGCCCGGAGAGCCGGACAAAACCGATTTCATTAACTGCTACGCCTGGCGTACCCGTGCGGAGTTCGTCTGTAAGTATTTTTCCAAGGGACAGCGGATCGAGGTCTGCGGCCCTATGACATCCCGGAACTACGAGAAGAACGGCGAGAGGCGGACATCCATGGAGCTGCGCTGCGACTACGTGAACTTCGGAGAGCGCAAACGCGAGGACAGCGGAGAAATGACCGAAGAAATGGCTGGAACGATGGCCGGTGATTTTGAAATGATGGAAGACGCCGACTCTGAGCTGCCGTTCTGAGAAAGGAGTGGCACCCGTGAAAAATGTGAAACTTGAGAGACTTCTGCTGGAGCAGAAGAAAGTTCGGGAGAAGATTGCCGCCCTTCAGGAACGGGATAAGGAATTGGAAAAGCTGATCCGGGACGCGGAGAATATCAGCATCGTGGGCCTGGTGCGGTCGGAGGGCTATACCCTGGAGAGCCTGTCCGCGCTGATCGGCAAGCTGCGGGACAACCCGCTGCTGGAACACGCAAACGTACCGGATCTGCCGACCGGAGAGCCGAGGACAGATTTGCCAGGAGAGGAGGAACCAACACCGTGAAAAACAGACGAACCTGCGCCGCCGCATGGATCACCGCGCTTGCTCTTACGGTAAGCCTGCTGAGCCTCGGCGTCTTTGCGACGCCGATCACACCGCAGGAAACTGCCGCCCCGGCGGAAACCGCCGCGCCGGCGGAAGCTACCCCGCCCCCGGAGACGACGCCCCCGCCGCCTCCTACGGAAGCACCTACCGAACCGTCCACGGAAGCTCCAACGGAAGCCCCTTCCGAAGCGCCCACGGAGCCGGAGCCGACGCAAGAACCCCGAAGTATGTTCCAATTTACACCGGATGGCCAGCTCACGCTTGTGGACGATTTTGAGTACGTCGGCATGGACGCTGACGGCAATATCATGAGCAAGCAGTTTATTACGGTTCAGAGCCGGGATGGCAGCTACTTTTACATTATCATTGACCGTACCGGTGGCACACAGAACGTCCATTTTTTGAACCAGGTAGACCTCGCTGATCTGAAATCTCTGGCCGGCAACGAAAAGCAGCCGATTGATAACGGCTGTACCTGTACCAGCAAATGTACCGTCGGTCATATCGACACCACCTGCCCGGTTTGTTCCACCAATATGAGCGAATGCGCCGTGATTGACGGAACCGGTAAGAAAACAGATAAGACCAACGCCTCCCAAGATGCGGAGCCGGAGGATTCCGATACGTCCACGGACGCCAAAAAGCAGCAGATGAACCCCGCTTTGACCCTGGGCCTGGTCGTTGTAGTTGTCGGCGGTCTCCTGTACTATGCCTTCAAGGGCAAGTCCGGCGGCGGAAAAGGCAAGCGCCGCAAGAAGCAGCAGGATTTCTACTTTGACGAGGAAGACGAGGACGAGGAGGAAGAACTGGAGACCGAACCGGCGGCCCCTCCAACAGAGCGTCTGAAACCCGCCGCGGCGGAAAAGGCTCCCGACGAAGAAATCATCATCGAGGAGGATGATCTTGAGGACGACGGCAACCTGATATAAGGAGGCGATTCCATGGCACATAAGATCGTCATAGCAGAAAAGCCTTCCGTGGCCAAAAGCATCGCCGGAGTTCTCGGCGCGACAGAGCAGCGTAAGGGCTACCTGGAGGGCCGCGGCTGGCGGGTCTCCTGGTGCTTTGGACACCTGGCAGAGCCGCAGCAGCCGGAGGACTACGATCCAGCCTGGAAGAAATGGAGAATGTCCGATCTGCCGCTGCTTCCCGCGCCCTTTACGTTCAAGGTTCAGCCGAGCACCAGGGAACAGTTCGAAATATTAAAAAAGCTGCTCCACGACCCGGAAGCAGAGGCGGTTGTAAACGCCTGCGACGCCGGGCGGGAGGGCGAATTAATTTTCCGAAACGTGTACGATCTGACGGGCTGCACCCTCCCGATGAAACGCCTCTGGATCTCCAGCATGGAGGATAGCGCGATCCGGGAAGGCTTCCGTCAGCTCCGACCCGGCTCGGAATATGACGGCCTGCACCGGGCCTCCGTTTGCCGGGCGGAGGCCGATTGGCTGGTTGGCATCAACGGCAGCAGATATTTTTCACTGACTTATGACGCCCGGCTCAACGTGGGCCGCGTCATGAGCCCCACCCTGGCCCTGCTGGTTCAGCGGGACGCTGAGATCGACGCTTTTACGCCCACGCCCTTCTGGCGGGTGCAGCTTGACCTGGGCGGCTTCACCGCCGAAACGGAACGTATGGTCAATCGCCAGGCTGCACTGGAATTGGCTGACGCCTGTTCCGGCGCGGCTACGGTGGTCTCCGTGGAACGCAAGGAAAAAAGCGAAAAGGCCCCGGCCCTCTACGACCTGACCACGCTCCAACGGGACGCCAACCGCGTCCTGGGCTACACCGCCCAGCAGACGCTGGACTACCTCCAAGCCCTCTATGAAAAGAAGCTCTGCACTTACCCCCGTACCGACGCCCGGTATCTGACGGATGATATGGAAAGCAAGGTCTCTGACCACGTTTCCGTGGCGTCCGCGATCTGCGGCCAGACAGCCCCGGAACCCGTCCGCGCAAAGCAAGTCTGCGACAGCAAGAGGGTGACGGATCACCATGCGCTGATCCCCACGCTCTCTGCAACAGCGGATGCCGTAGAGGGGCTTCCGCTGGGAGAACGGGAGGTATTACGGCTCGTTTCTTTTGCCCTGCTCCGGGCCGTCTCCGATCCCCACCGGTATGCGGAAACTGTTGCCGTATTCTCCTGCGCCGGGGCCAAGTTCACGGCCAAGGGGAAGATTGTCCTGGCTCCCGGCTGGAAGCTCTATGAGCGAAAACCGGAAACAGAGGAGCCTGCCCGGGATAAAGATAAACCGAACGTCCTGCCGGAGCTTACCGAGGGGCAGGATCTTACCATTCAGGCGGCTACCGTCAAAGCGGGGAAAACAGCCCCGCCGAAGCGCTTTACCGAGGATACCGTCCTGGCCTCTATGGAAACGGCTGGCGTAAAGGATATGCCGGAGGACGCTGAGCGCAAGGGCCTTGGCACACCGGCCACCCGCGCCGCGATTCTGGAAAAGCTGATCTCAGCCGGTTACGTGGAAAGGCAAAAGGCGAAAAAGGTCACAAACCTTTTGCCAACCGTCTCCGGCAAGGCCCTGATTACCGTCCTCCCGGAAGCCCTGCAATCGCCCCAACTCACCGCTGAATGGGAATACCGTCTGAAGGAGGTGGAGCGCGGCGAATTGGAACCCAGCACGTTTATTCGCAGCATTAACGAAATGCTGCTGGAGCTGATCCACGACTACAAGCCGGTTCCCGGTTCTGAGATGTTGTTCCCACGCCGGGAACGTCCACAGCGGGAAAGCCTGGGCAAATGCCCCTGCTGCGGAAAGAACGTGATCGAGATCGACAAGGGCTTTGTCTGCCAGGATCGGGAATGCGGATTTTCTATCTGGAAGGCCAGCCATTTCTTCACCACCAAGCAGATCACGCCTACCGCAGATATGATCCGGCTGCTGCTCCATAAGGGCAGAATGCCGCTCAAGGGCTGCCGTTCCGAAAAGTCCGGGAAGACCTACGACGCGGTAGCCGTGCTTGTCATGAAAGACAGTAAGCCGGACTTTGAGTTGGAGTTTCCAAGCCAGAGGAGAAGATAATGATTGAGTATTGTCCCTGCGGCCGCCGGTTGCCCTGGCGGCCGCAGGGATTATGCAGCGCAAGCCCTTGTATTTCAAGGAAAAATTGACCTTATGAAAGTGAGGTAAATATGGCGGAACAAGAAAAAAAGACAAATCAGGAACGGATCAAGGAGATTACCGAAAGCATCGAGGCCGGGATCCGGGCATTATTTGAAAGCGGAACCTACCAAAGCTACCTAACAACCATGAGCCGGTTTCACAAGTATTCCGTGAACAATACCGTTCTGATCCACATGCAGAAGCCGGACGCAACCCTTGTGGCGGGCTTCAACGCCTGGAAAAACAAGTTTGGTCGGCACGTTAAGAAGGGCGAAAAGGGCATTCAGATCCTCGCGCCTGCGGCTGTCCAGAAGAAGGTTCAGGAAACCGTTCTGGATCCGGATACTCATGCCCCGCTGCTTGATGCCGACGGCAACGTCGTCACCGAAGAAAAGACGGTTATCAGCGTCCCACACTTCAAGCCTGTGACCGTTTTCGACGTGAGCCAGACGGAGGGTAAACCTCTGCCTGCTCTGGCCCAGCCTCTCACCGGCGACGTGGAGCACTACGAGGCGTTCGTAGAGGCCCTGCGCCGTTCTTCCCCGGTTCCTATTGAGTTTGAGCAAATGGCTCCCACGACGGACGGCTATTTCAGCGCCTCCGACCAAAGGATCGCCATTCGTCCGGGCATGAGCGAAGTTCAGACCGTCACCGCTATGGTGCACGAGATCGGCCATAGCAGGCTCCACGATTACGATAAGCTGCGGGCCGAGGCCCTGGCTGCCGGGGGCAAGGAGCCGGTCATAAAAGACCGGCGAACCGAGGAGGTAGAGGCTGAAAGCGTGGCCTACTCCGTCTGCCAGTATTACGGAATAGAAACCGCAGAAAACAGCTTCGGGTATATCGCTGCCTGGTCGAAGGGCAAGGAACTCAAGGAGTTGAAGGCGAGCCTGAACACCATCAACAAAACAGCCTCCGATTTGATTACGGATATAGACCGGAATCTGACGGAGATCCTCCGGGAAAGAGGTCTCGATCAGGAACAGGAAGCGGAGCAAAAGGAAGCCCCGGCAGAGGAAGCCCCGTCCGTCAGCTCCACATCGGAAGCCCCGGTAGAAATGACCGTCCCCGGAGAAGCCGCTGCGTCCTCTGTCCCCGACAAGAGCGTTGATCCGTACCTGGCCTACGCCCAGGCGGTTTGCGACCACGCCGAGGAATTGGGCCGGGCGGGTATGATTACGCTCCCGTTCGGCGGTCAGGACAAGGAGACCTTTGCCGGAATGTACGCCGATACGCTGCGCAGAAACGGCCTAAACAACGCCAAGGCGGTGCTGGACGATTACACAGCACAGACTGGCTATCCCACGCCGGAAAAGCTGTATCAGCAGTTGGAGGCCCTTATTGCATTCCGGGATCAAAGCCTGAGCTTTGAAATCACCACCATGATTACCGACCCCAATGAAAGCACAATCAGCTCCTATGGCCCGGATGGGAACAAGGAGGACGCTATCCTGTTTTCCGGCCCCACCAAGGTGTGCGAAAAGCTCCTGGAGGAACTGCGGGCCGGTACAATCATCGCCTCCCAGGTAAGGGAGATGGCTCAGCAATCGGATCCTATGGACGTTGCGGAGCAGCCCAACGAGCCGCAGCCGGAAGAGGCGAAACTTGACGAATATCCCATGCCGGATGCTTCCGTGGAGCCGGACGCGCTGGAAAAGGCCGGCTGCCCGGATGCTGCGGCCATGCTTCCACTGTATCGGGATCGAGCAAAGGAACTGCTTGCGGAGGGCTTCACCATCTACATGATCGACGAGCACGGCGACCCTATGATGTGCTTCGACGAAACGGAAATTGACGCTGCCGGGGAGCACCTGCTTGCCCTGGAACGCTTTGAGTGGGAGAAAAGCCCGGACTTCCGCGCTCTGATCCGGGA
This sequence comes from Oscillospiraceae bacterium, assembly GCA_016292255.1. Taxonomy (GTDB): domain Bacteria; phylum Bacillota; class Clostridia; order Oscillospirales; family Oscillospiraceae; genus JAFRPC01. The sequence goes on along the minus strand of JAEEZZ010000119.1, from coordinate 19,870 downwards.
TCGGCGCATCGAGCGCCAGGCAGAGCGCGAGGCCGCATTCCTTCACTATCCTGTGGACGCCTTCGCTATTTATCAAATCAGCGATCAGTCCCCCCAGCGCCGGGATCGACTGTTCACAGATATTGATTCGCTCAAACAGCTTGGGATGGAACCAACTCGGGAGCATTATGATTTGATTTACACCGGCACACGTGCCGATTATCCTGTCAAAACCCCGGAAGATGCCTTCCGCGTTTTCAACTTGGATCGCCCCCACGATTTCGGCGGACATAGTCTTTCCGTCAGCGACATCGTTGCATTTCGGCACAGTGGTGTGGTATCCTATCATTACTGCGATAGCGTTGGCTTTACGGAGATTCCGGATTTTCAAAAGCCGGAAAACTATCTGAAAAACGCTGAGATGTCAATGGAAGATGATTATGGCATGATCGACGGAATCATCAACAACGGCCCGAAAGATCAGGGGCCGCCGAAGCCGGAGCAGTCCCAGACGGAGCGCCCTTCCTTACGGGCGCGGCTGCGGGAAGAAACGGAGCAGGAACAACATCAACAACGAAAAGAGCGCCCGAAGCGCGTTGAGAGGAGCATTTGAAATGGAAACTGTAAACAAGAAAAAGAACCTTGGCACCATCAAATACGAGGAAGAGCAGCTCATGGCTATTTATAATCTCATGAACGATGCCGGAACACGGCAGGGGCTGATCGATATCATTGCGGACATGGCCAAGGATATCAACCCCGAAATACCGTCAGACGTGGAGTTGCAGGGCCACGTCGAGGCCGCGCTGGCGCATCTGCGCAACATGAGCGACGACGAGTTTTCCAACCTTGATCTGACCGTTGATTTCCCATCGTGATTACAGCAAGACGTACAGAGCCGACCCGATTACTTCGGGCCGGCTCTGCTGATTTTATAATACCCATCGAAAGGAGCGTACCATGCCCAACGAAAAACTGGAATACTACGTCAAGATGGCGGAAGACACTGCCAGAAGGATCACCTGGAACCAGGATAACTGGACAGCCTTTCTCCGCACGGCGGCCAGGCTGTACAAATACCCGTTTCAGGAGCAGCTTCTGATCTTCGCCCAGCGGCCCGGCGCGACGGCCTGCGCCGACTACGATACCTGGAATACCAGGATGCGGCGGTATGTGAAGCGCGGCGGTCACGGCATTGCCCTGATTGACGAAAGCGGCGGCTATCCCCGGCTGAAGCACGTCTTTGACATTACCGACACCGGAACCGGCCCAAATTCACTGACACCCTACCTGTGGAACCTCCAGCCGGAACACTTCCGGACGGTATCCGATGCGCTGGCCCAGCGTTTTGGCGTGGTCGCAGAGGAGGGAATCGACGCCGTTTCCACGGCTGCGGACGTTCTGACCTCGCAGATCCAGGATATTTTTTCTATCCAGGCCGCAGAATTTTATGAAAATAATTCTCTTGACATCCTCCGCAGCGTTGACAATTCTCTTCTGGCCGGATATGATGAAGACGAAATCAGGAGCGCATTCCTGCAAGCCGCGACGGAAAGCGGAACCTATATGGCCGTCCATCGCTGTGGGCTCCACTCTGCCCCGGAGTTTAATCCCGCAGTGTTTCACCGGATTGCAGAATTCAATACGCCAGATGCGATTGGCGAATTGGGCCGAGCGGTCAACGAGTGCGGAGCGCAGGTGCTGCGAACCATCGAAGGGGCTGTCAAAAGCTATGAGCGTGAGCGCCTGAGAGGCGCGGAAAGGAGCGTCAATTATGACCGAGCAGAAGAAGGAGCAGAAGTACGACCTGGAGTATTACGCGGAGCTGACCAGGAAAACGGATCACATGATCGACCCGGAGAACGGTCTGAGCTATCACCTGGAGGGCGAGGTCTGGATCCCGGATATCGTGCTGGAGCCGGAGCTGACGCAGGACGAGCGTCCCATCTTCCCCTGGGGAATTCAGCGGCGGGATTATCTGAAGAAGCATCGCCCGAGTCTGTATCAGCAATACGTTCTTCACGGGACGCTCTGGACGCACATGAGGGACGTGCAGGAGCTGGCACAGGAGCGCCTGGATCGGATGATCCCGGAGATGGCGAAGGCCCAGGGCGTGACGGAGGAACTGAAAGCCAGGGATCAGATGAAATGGGTCGGGATGATGAACAACATTCGGGCCAGCGTGGAGGAGACGATCTACGCGGAGCTGATCTACGCATAAGCGAACCGGCTCCCGGTGAGCAGCTTGGCCTGTTCCCCACCGAAGCGGAGCAATTACAAATCATTCAGGAAGCGGAGAGCGCACAGGCTGCGCCCTTCGCTTCTTCCATTCCCCAGGAGGTGATCGACGATTTCCTGCGGCACGGCTCCAATACCGCCAAGAGCCGGATGCACATCATTGCCGCCCTTTATCCCTGGTACAGCCCGGATACCGCCTGGATCACAGAAAATGCCCGTGAGGCGCTCACAGGCGTCCTGCGCCGGGAATACCACGGCGGGTACGGTCTCGTGGTTGACGGCATAAAATACGCTGCCTGGTATGACGATAGCGGCATTCGGATTTCCCGCGGCACTTCCGCCCGGTACTCGCCGTTTGCGCAGACGATTCCCTGGAACGACACGCTGGAACGGATCTGGCGTCTGTACGGGGACGGACAGTTTGCAACCAACGTGGAGGCCGTAGAGGCCCATGGCAACGAATGCCACGAGATTGCCCTGGCATTGCTGTTTCTCTACTATGACCGCAGCGAGGATTGCCCGGAAAAATACCTTTCCTCCATTCGGCCCTACGTGGGCGGCCGCTACCCGGACGAACAGGCCCGGCTGGCCGAGGCCCTCCGGGACGCAAACAAGGCGTTTGAGATCAAAAACGATCTGGACGCATTTATTGCCGCATACATGGACGATCATTCCATGCTTCGCTTCCACTACCACAAGATCAACCAGCTTCAAGCCCGGTTCGCCTCGCTGTTCGTTTCCTGGGATCACGCTATTCCCCAGACCGCGCAGGAGCTGCCTCATACGCCGTTTATCACTGAGGATGAAATCGACGAAGCGGTATCTTCTCGTGGCAGCGGCTTCGAGGGCGGACGTCAGCGGGTTTACAACTATTTCACATCCCTGCACGATCCCAAGGACAAGTCAGACTTTTTGAAAGACGAATACGGCACAGGCGGTCATAGCCACGCCCTTTCCGGCGCTGACAATAGCTGGGAGGATCACGATGCCAAGGGCCTGCGCTTCAAAAAAGGCGATTGCCCGGAGGTTACAATCTCCTGGGTCAACCTGGCCAAGCGGATCGAGACGCTGATCCGCATGAACCGTTTTCTGCCGCAAAAGAGGCAGCCGGCGGTAAGCGTCCCCCCGGTGGCTCCAACGGAACCGGCTGAGAATATTGAAGCCGCCCACGTCGAGGCGGCCCAGGCTGCTACTTCCCGCAAAGAGGCCGTTCTGATCGGCAAGGAAGACTCCAGGCTCTATCTCTATGCGCCGGACGGCCTTACCGCTGATATCCACCTGGATGGCGTCGAAAAACAGCCGGAGGATGCCGTTGTCATTGCCGCGCCGAGCGCTGCACTTTCAGAGGATTTCCTGTTCGCCCATGATATGATTTTCCTGAAAATAGGCCGGGATATCCCTGCGGAAGATCTGTCCGGCGTACTCGGAGACCAGCTTGCAGCTATGAAGCAGGCTGCGGCCTCCCGTCATTCGGAGCTGTGGGAGACCTACATGAGCGCCAAGCGGGAGATGCCGGATGGGATGATTCTGCTCCGCATCGGAGATCACTATGAGATCCTCGGTGACGCTGCGGGCAAGGCTGCGGAGGTGTTGCGGCTTCCCCTGGCGTCCAGGTTCACACCTGACGGTCGGTTGCCGATGTGCTCCGTTCTTTTGCCGCTGCTGGTTGAGAGCATTCAGAAGCTCAACAGCCGCTGGAACGTCAGCACCGTTGATTACAAAGATGAAAACCACGACGAAAGAACCGTGGAACGCTATCCGTCTCCGCTTGCCCATCTGCAAACGGAGAAAAAGGCCGGAAGAACGAGAGTAGAACGGAACTATAAGACCTTCGCCCGGCTCTTCCCGGAAATCGTCAACGGCGAGTACCGGTATCTGCAACTGCGCACGCCTGCCGACGACGGAATGATGCCGCTTACGATTGAACGCATCGGGGCCGATGAAATCTCCATTTCCCATTTTTACACGCAGGATGGGGATCTGATGTACGATCCCGAAATGTCTTTCCGTCTCGATACCGAAAAAGGGACGCTGGAGCCGCTGACCTTCCGGCAGGACGGCAGCCCCGCACTCTACCAGGAGGTCTATCCGGCACCCGGCAAGTGGATCCCTAAGCTCCGCAACGACCTTTCTGCGTTCACGGAAAAGTGGTTCAAAAACATTGAGGCCCAGGGCCGTGTCCGGTTCCGGGCCATTGCGGAGCGCGACGGTGAGGACGTGGAGTATGCCTTCGATGAAAACGGCCAGCCGACGTTGATTACGCCGCAGGCGGAGCCTATTGCAAGTGAACTGTCGAACGAACAGCCCGCCCAGCCCGCAAGCCAGGCAGAACGCTTCGCTGCATGGCAGCAGATCAAGGAGTCCGATACGTTCATCGCGGACGGCATTCTTCTTTCTCATTTTGGCGTTGCCTTTGAGGCGTATGGCAAGGACGCAGACCGAATTGCCGAATTGTACGGCGCTGCAAGGGTTGACTTTGAGTTGGCAGATCTCGTCGGCCCGGAAAAAGTTACCTTTACCGCTATTCCGGAGTTCAAGCTGGACGAGGCCGTTGAAACGCTTCGGGATAAGTACGACGTAGCCGTTGTATCCGGGGACAGCGTAAAACGCTATCTGTCCATCGACCATGAAGCGGACAAGGCAATCGACGCACATGAAGCGGAGTTTGGTGCTGACGGCTGGCGGGCCTTTGGCGGCAAGCCGATGATCCCGGAGGAAGCCCCGGCAGAAGCTCCCACCCTGCGGGAAATGAACCAGGAGGAAATCGACGACGCCCTGTGGGCCTGGAACGGGCGTGAGGACAGCCGAAACGCGGTCATGAAGTACATGGCCGCCCACGGCAGAGAACGCGGAGCAGCCGAATGGCTGAAAAACGAGTTTATATCTCACAGCCCGGAAGCCTTTGACCGCGCCCGACTGGAAAATGGTCTAACGCTTATCACGCCGACCGGCGATGCGGAAACCGTCCTGCCCTGGCAGAAGGTGCAGCTTCGGATTGCTCAGCTTATCCGGGATGGCAGCTTCCTCCCGGCAGCGGAAGCTCCGGCGCAGTTGCCGGAGGCGGCACAATCCCGCTGGCCGGTAGACGTAGGCGACACCCTGTACCTGGAGGACGGCAAGGCGTTCCTTGTGGAGCAGTTGACAGACAACCATATCACGCTTCGGGATCCCACGTTGGTCTATCCCATCCTCCGGTCGGAGAGCTACGAGAGCTTCCGTCGTCTGCTGGAGCGTTTCCCGCAGCCAGGTGTCACGGAGAGCGTCCCCGTCCCAACGCAGACACAGGAGATCACCTACATTCCCACCGTGGTTAATGGCGAGGCATCCGGCGATGCGCCCAATCTTGTGATGCAGACGGTCACCAGCGGCGAACTCCAGGAGCCGATCCAGGTGCAGCCGGAAAACTTCCGGATTACGGACGAATATCTGGGCGAAGGCGGCCCCAAGGCAAAGTTCCGGGCAAACATGGACGCGATTACCACACTGAAGCAGATTGAGGCTGAAAACCGGAACGCCACTCCGGAGGAGCAGGAAATACTCTCCCGCTACGTCGGCTGGGGCGGCGTCTCGGATGCCTTTGACGACCGGAAGGCCGAATGGAGCAAGGAGTTTTCGGAATTAAAGAAAGCTCTGACGCCGGAGGAATACGCTGCAGCGCGATCCTCTACACTCAACGCGCACTACACCAGCCCCACGGTGATCCGTTCGATCTACGAGGCCCTGGGGAACATGGGCTTTACCACCGGAAACATTCTGGAGCCCGCCTGCGGCGTCGGCAATTTCTTCGGCTGCCTGCCGTCTGAAATGTCAGATTCCAGGCTCTACGGCGTGGAGCTGGACAGCATTTCCGGGCGTATCGCAAAGCTGCTCTATCCCAACGCAAATATCACCGTGGCAGGCTTTGAGACCACGGATCGCAAGGACTTCTATGATCTCGCTGTGGGCAACGTTCCCTTCGGTCAGTACCAGGTGAACGACCGGGCCTATAACAAGCTGGGCTTTAGCATTCACAATTACTTCTTCGCCAAGGCGCTCGACCAGGTGCGTCCGGGCGGCATTGTCGCCTTCGTGACCTCCCGCTATACCATGGACGCCAAGGATGATACCGTGCGCCGCTACCTTGCCCAGCGTGCGGAGCTGCTCGGCGCGATCCGTCTGCCCAACGACGCATTCCGGGCAAACGCCGGGACGGACGTTGTATCCGACATTATCTTCCTGCAAAAGCGGGCCAAGCCTTCTCTGGAAGAACCGGAATGGATCTCCACGGCGAAGAATATCCCGGACAGTGCCCCGGCGAAGATCGGAGACGTAATCACCTTCACAACGGGATACCCCCCGCAGGAATATACCGCAGAGGTAATCGAGGTGAGCGCAGGATATGCCAATACCCTGAATTATCGGGCGAAAAACGAAGAGCGTGAGTTCTCCTACATTTCCCCTGCAAACGTAAGCCGCATTGAGCGCAAGGATTTCGTCTATGAAATCAATCAGTTTTTCCTGGATCATCCGGAAATGGTGCTGGGCGTTCCCACGTCGGAGAGCACCCAATACGGACGCATGGATTATACCGTAGCGCCCGTCCCCGGCGCGAAGCTGTCCGTTCTCCTCCAGGATGCCGTGAAGAACGTCGGCGGTCTGTATCGCCCCCCGGAGCTGATTGACTTGGCGGACGGCGCAGAGCTGGCCGACGCGATCCCCGCCGATCCCAGCGTGCGGAACTATTCCTATACGCTGGTGGGCGGCGAGTTGTATTTCAGAACCGGCAGCGTCATGATCCCCGCCCAGGAAACCGGAACCGCAAAGGATCGGATCAAGGCAATGATCGGCCTGCGTGATTGCCTGCGGCGCACCATCGAACACCAGCTTGACGCAGGCGTTTCCGAGGACGTGCTGGATCGTGACCGGATCGCGCTGAACCGGCTATACGACACCTTCACCATGAAATACGGCCTGATTAACAGCAAGTCCAACCGTGCCGCCTTTGAGGCTGACAGCTCCTACTATCTCATGACCTCCCTGGAAAAGCTGGACGAGGACGGCAATCTGGCCGGGAAGGCGGATATTTTCTTCCGGCGCACCATCAAGCAGCAGCGATCCGTGGATCGGGTGGACACGCCCTCTGAGGCGCTGGCTGTCTCGATTGGCCAGAAGGCCGAGGTTGATCTTGCGTTTATGGCCCAGCTCCTGGGCGGCCCGGATCACGTCCGGGGAATTGTCACGGATCTGCAAGGCGTGATCTTCAAAGACCCGGCCTCCGGCCCCTTTGATCTGGATGAAGGCGGCGAGCATTGGGATCAGGGCTGGCAGCCCGCAGACGAATATCTTTCGGGCAACGTGCGGAAGAAGCTCCGGGAGGCGGAGCAGGCTGCCCAGGCGGATCCCTTCTTCCAAGTCAATGCCGAGGCTCTTCGCCGCGCCCAGCCCAAGGATCTGGACGCTTCGGAGATCGACGTGCGTATCGGCAGTACCTGGATCGACCCGGAGTATTATCGGCAGTTCATGTTTGAGACCTTCAAGACCTCCCAATGGCAGCGCCGCAAGGTGACGATCCAGTTTTCACCCTACACCGGCGCATGGAAGATCGAAGGTATAGACAAGTACGAACGAACCGGCTTCCAGGTCACGCAAAATTGGGGAACGGATCGGAAAAACGCCTACGATATTTTTGAGGACAGCTTGAACCTTCGGGAAGTTACAGTATATGACACGATTGAGGAAAACGGAAAAGAGCGCCGGATTTTGAACCGGGAGGAAACAACGCTGGCCGCGCAAAAGCAGGAACGGATGCGTTCAGAGTTCCGGGATTGGATCTGGAAGGATCCGGAACGCCGGGAAGCGCTGGTGAAGAAGTACAACGAGGAAATGAACAGCACCCGTCCTCGTGAGTACGATGGAAAGCACCTGGTTTTCAGCGGCATCAACCCGGAAATTGAGCTGCGGGAGCATCAGCTCAACGCCATCGCCCACGCCATCTACGGCGGCAATACCCTTCTGGCCCACGAGGTTGGCGCAGGCAAGACCTTCGAGATGGTAGCCACCGCGATGGAAAGCAAGCGGCTTGGCCTGTGCAACAAGTCCCTGTTTGTCGTACCGAACCACCTGGTAGATCAGTGGGCCTCCGAATTTCTGCGGCTCTACCCGTCGGCCAACATCCTTGTTACCACCAAGAAAGACTTCCAGCCCAAGAACCGCAAGCGCTTCTGTTCCCGTATCGCTACCGGAGACTATGACGCAGTAATCATTGGACAAACGCAGTTTGAGAAGATCCCGATTTCCAAGGAACGGCAGATCCGGCTGATCCAGACACAGATCAACGATCTGACGGGAGCGATTGATGAAATGGAATCCGAGTATAATCACTCCCGCTGGTCGGTCAAACAGATGGAAAAGTTCAAGACACAGTTGGAGACCCGTCTGCAAAAGCTCCAGGATGCGCCTCGCGACGACGCCGTAACCTATGAGGAATTGGGCGTGGATCGGTTGTTCGTAGACGAAAGCGACTATTACAAGAACCTCTACACTTACACCAAGATGCAGAACGTGGCCGGCATTTCCAACTCTTCGGCGCAGAAGTCCCAGGATCTGTTTTACAAATGCAGATACATGGACGAAATCACCGGGGGCCGCGGCCTGATCTTCGCCACCGGCACGCCGGTCAGCAACTCCATGACGGAGGTCTATATCATCCAGCAGTATTTGCAATACGAACGGATGCAGGAGCTTGGCATGGGCATCTTTGACGCCTGGGCCTCCCGCTTCGGAGAAACCACGTCGCAAATGGAGCTGGCTCCCGAAGGCTCCGGCTATCGGCTTCGAAACCGCTTCGCAAAATTCTTCAATCTGCCGGAGCTGATGACCCTGTTCAAGGAGGTCGCGGACATTAAAACCGCCGACCAGCTTGATCTGCCGACGCCAGAGGTGGAATATCACAACTGCGTCGCAAAACCCACCGAGCTGCAAAAATCCATGATGCAGTCCCTCTCCGAAAGGGCCTCCAGGGTACACAGCGGCGCGGTTGATCCCAAAGAGGACAATATGCTCAAAATTACCTCAGACGGCAGAAAGCTGGGCCTGGATCAGCGTATCGTGAATCCCATGCTGCCGGACGAGCCGGGAACAAAGGTCAATCTGTGCGTAGAAAACGTGCTGCGGATCTGGCGGGAAGGCGACGCGGACAAGCTGACCCAGCTTGTTTTCTGCGACATTTCCACACCGAAGGGCAAGCAGCGCAAAAAGTCCGCAGCCGCAAAGCCGGAGGACGCTCCGGAACCCAGCTCCCCGGATTTCGTTCCGTCTCTGGAGGAAAGCGCCGACAACGGTTTCTCCATCTACGACGATATTCGCGCAAAGCTGATTGCCGGAGGTATGCCGCCGGAGCAGATCGCGTTTATCCACGACGCCGACACAGAAGCCAAAAAGCGGGAACTGTTTGATAAGATGCGAAAAGGCAGCGTTCGCGTTCTGCTGGGCAGCACAGCCAAAATGGGTGCTGGCACTAACGTCCAGGATCGGCTGATCGCCTCTCACGATCTGGATTGTCCCTGGCGGCCCCGGGATCTCACACAGCGGAAGGGCCGCATTGAGCGCCAGGGCAACAAAAACAAAAAGGTTCACGTCTACCGTTACGTGACAGAGGCCACCTTCGACGCCTACCTGTGGCAGACCGTGGAGAACAAGCAGAAGTACATCGGTCAGATCATGACCAGCAAGAGCCCGGTGCGTTCCATCGAGGACGTGGATCAGACAGCCCTTTCGTTTGCGGAAGTGAAAGCTCTCTGTGCCGGCGATCCCAGGATCAAGGAGCGCATGGATCTGGACGTGGATGTATCCAGGCTGCGGATCATGAAGGCGGCCCATCAGAGCCAGCAGTACCGGATGCAGGATATGATCCTGAAAAAGTACCCGGAGAGCATTCGGCAGACGGAGCAAGGAATCCAGGCGCTGAAGGCAGATATGATAGACCTGGCGGCCCATCCGCTGCCTGTGGACGGCTTCATAGGCATGGAAATCCGCGGAGATCTACTGACCGACAAAGAAAATGCCGGAGCCGCGCTTCTGGACGCTTGCAAGGACGTTCGCAACGCGGAGCCCATCGACGTGGGCAGCTACCGCGGTTTTAAGATGGAAGTGGAATTTGACATTTGGGAACGGAAGCTGATGCTGACCCTTCGGGGAAAAGCCTCTCACCGGCTGGAGCTCGGTTCCGATCCCAAGGGCAACCTGACCCGTATCGAAAATGCGCTGGCCAGGATGCCATTCCGTCTGACGGCTGCGGAACAGCACCTGGAAACACTCCGCAAGGAGCAGGCTCTGGCGGAAAAGGAAATCGGCAAGCCCTTTGAATTTGAGTCGGAGCTGGCCGAAAAGTCCGCCCGGCTGGTCGAGCTGAACCATGCGCTGAGCCTGGATAAGTCGCCGGAGACTCAGGAGCCCGACCGCAAGAAGAATAGTCATGAGGAGGTACGGTAAATATGCCCGAAGAAATCGGTTCCTACGCAAACACTCCGGTCTATTTGCAAAGTTTTGACTATGCCAAGGCACACGACGAGACAGATCTGTTTCGGCAATCCCAAGCGGCAAATCAGTCCTGCAAAAGCTGGATCGAAGACGTAATTGCAGACAATTTTGATGGATATGCCATCAGCGAAGAAGCCTATAACCAGATCCTAAGTCCTTACGGTTTTGAGCGCACCATGTGTATCCTGGCCAATACGATCCGTAATCATGATTGGGACGCCAGAATATCCGGTGAAAACAAAACCTGGGCGTCAGGTGTCCCGATCCCGGATTATCCAGGCATGAAGTATTTGGTTTTGAACTCACATCCTGTTTTGATTGACGCGACGGCAACTGCCGTCCGTCGGCGGTATTTGCTGTCCCAAAAGCGTCTGTCCACCCAGGATGTTCAGGCAGAGGCTTCGCGGATTTTGGAGGCATTTCGTTCCCTTCCGGCTCCGAACAGTCCGAGTGGAAAGTTTTATACCGTTAAGATCTCGGATGACTTCATGCTCCGGGCAGGCTCTCAGCATACAACGAAGCTCCAGCAGTATTTACCCTTCAATTCTCTGTGTCTTACTGCCATTAAGGGGCAGAAGGGCTTTTACGCCATGATTCACGGCTCCGAGGATCGCAGTAAACCGCTGCGTACCGTAAAGCCTTCTGTCCGGGGCAAGCTCAAAGAGCCGGTTGAAACTCCGGCCAACCGCCAGACGGCAAAAAAGAAAGAAAGGGATCTGTGATATGGGAACGCAGCGAGAGCGCGGTATAAAGATCAATTTTTGGGCTTCTCAGGAAGAACATGAGTTGATTCAGCGTAAAATGGAACTGGCTGGGGTACGCAACATGAGCGCCTATCTTCGCAAGGTGGCAATCGACGGCTACGTAGTGCGGCTGGATCTGCCGGAGCTGCGGGATCTGGTCAGCAACGTGCGGCGCTCCGGTGCGAACCTCAATCAGCTTACCCGGCGGGTCAACGAAACCGGTCGCTTTTATGAAGCCGACCTGGAGGATCTCCGGCAGTCCCAGGAGCGCCTCCAGGCGGCCACGGACAGCTTGATGGTCAAGCTCAACGAGCTGCTGTAGCCCTCACAGGCACAGGAACGTCCCAGGGCGAGAGTACAATTCAAAACAACCAATCAACCCCAAGCCGGGGCGAATGTCACGGAAACCGGATTTAACCCGGTCTCCGCAGCATTCGCCCCGGCATTTTATTTATTGTTCATTTCTCGTTTATACTTATAGAACGTGTTCCGGGATATTCCCAGCAGGCGTATAACGTCCGTATCGTTCAGCGTACCATCATATTCTCGCGAATACTTTCGGATTTGTTCTTTTGCCTGGATGCTTTTCTTCGTCGTGATTTTGACGCCTGTGGGATGGCCGATTTGCTTTCCGTTCAGCCTGGCCGTCTCGATGCCTTCCCTGGTGCGTTGGTGAAGGTCAGAGACTTCCTTTTCGGCCTGCTCAAAGGCAAGGCGTATCTGCTCCCTGGCAAGCTCCATCAGAAAACGATTAACGCCATCAAGAATATAATCTACGTTTGTCCCTGTAAGCGGCACAGAGGACGCCAGAGCGCTTTTGAACGTGGCAGTATTGATTAGTGGCTCTTTCAGAAAAATCAAATCTACGCCTCTCTGATACAGTTTCTCGTAGTCTGCAAATCCTTCCTCGGCATTGCGGCTCATTCTGGAAACGCTGTCAAATACGATGCTGTCGCCTTCCTTGACGGCTGCATACAGCTTTTGCCATTTGGGGCGGGATGTGGTCGTGCCCGTAAATGCTTCATCGACAATTACCGCCTCCGAGTATTTGGACTTGATATTTCTGATCTGTCTCTCAATACTCTGCTTCGGTTTGCTGATCCTTACGTATCCATATAGCATTTCTTTCACCTCTGCGTATCAAATCTGACGATCGGATTTTTTGATATGATAATTATAGCGGTTTCCGGGCGCTTGGTCAATGGCTTTTAATACAAATTGAGCAAAGGTCAGATTTAATATTGTTCACAAAGATTTCGTAGCTCCCTTCTTGACATTATAGCGGTATACCGATATAATAAGAGTAAGAAAAAACCAAGGGAGGCGTTAGCAATGCTATTAACGGAGCTATTATCTCAGCGGGGCATATCGAAATACAGCTTGGCCAAAAGCAGCGGTGTGCCTTATACAACGCTGAACGATATTTGCAGCGGTAAAACACACTTGGCAAAATGCAGTGCGGAAACAGTGTATCGTTTAGCCAAAGATCTCCATGTTTCAATGGAAGAGTTATTAGATCCTTATCTGGAAAAACGCTGCTCTTTTGAACTGTTTAAGAGCAACGTCTGCCACAGGCTCAAAAGGCTCGGTGACCTTGATTTCATAATAGATGTGTTGGAAAAAGATGAAATTCAAAAATACTACGATAAAAAATGGTATCCAGAGTGCTTCTATCTCTTAGCGATGGTGGATTATATCAGCCGGGTAAACCATATTGATCTCTGCTCCGATTATGACGAGCTGCGGAAGCAGAAGCTTGGCGAGATTATCTACCCTGCAGGCGTCATTGTTCTATCTTTGACTGAAGAAAGCGACGAGCCAAAGAAGGAAGCTCTTAGAGAAGCAATCCCGGAATTTTTGCGTTACAATATCGTAGAAAGCGAGGTCAGAAATGTTGTCTGAAGAAATGGAAGTATTTACAAAAGATAATCTGGATCGCTATCTGAGTGAATTATCCAAAGAATACAAAAAGCTTGGAGGCAGAAACACTCCGGTTGAAATTATCTTAATCGGCGGAGCTGCCGTTATCGAGAGCTACGGGTTCCGAGATATGACTACGGACATTGATGCGATTTTACCCGCTGCATCCATAATGAAGGATGCAATTCAGCGTGTAGCCGTTCGTAATGGGCTGCCTGAGGACTGGCTGAACGCTGATTTTATCATGACTGACTCTTATTCCTCCCGACTGAATTCGCATTCTGTCTTCTACAAAACTTTCAACCAGGTTCTGTATGTAAGAATGATAACCGGAGAATACTTGATTGCTATGAAGCTTCGTGCTGGAAGACAATATAAGAATGATCTTTCGGATGTAGTCGGTATTCTAAACGAGCATGAAAAGAAGGGCGCTCCTATCAGCTTTGAAATGATTGATAAAGCGGTCAAAGCACTCTATGGAGGATGGGAGCGCTTTCCGCAACGGTCCCTTGCCTTCATCCAAAAAGCTCTTTCTAAGAAAAACTATGAGTTGTTATACCAGCAAACGCGGAGCAGTGAACAACAAGCAAAAAAAATACTACTAAGTTTTGAAGAAGACCACGGAATGGTTCAAGAAGAAAAAATTGATTCAATATTAGAAGCTGATACGAACAAAGATAGCAAACCCTCTCTACTTAAGCGTCTCAATGAATACAAAAAACAACAAGCAACGAAAAACGGTAGTGCTCTCAAGCGAGAACATAATAGTAGAGAGGAACCTTAGAAAATTGCCATCCTTGCACTGGCGAACAATATCCGATATAATCCAGGACAGAGGCAGTGATCGCCTGCGTCTGTCCTGGATTGATTTATCCCACGATTAATTGGAGGAGCAAAACAAATGAGCAAGTGTATGTGCATCAGTTGTGAATGTTTACGATCTCATAAAAGGCTTGGCAACACCCGAACCGAGTATTACTGCGGACACGAAAACCAGCGATATATAGACGCTTATTACAGGCAAAAAAAGATCCAATCTATGCCCGGATTTATCGGATTTGGGAAAGCTGAGTTTCCCAGAAAAACAACACCGAAATGGTGTCCCAAGGAGAAATAAAAATGCTTATTGAAGATGTTAAATGGAAGCGTGATCGAATTACCGCGCGATGGACTGAATCCCACAGTAAGGAGCTTCGGTCACCGCGCAGAATGAAATCGGTACGGTTAGCCGAAGCGTGTACATACTGCGAAACGATTGATAATCCGTTTGCATTGGAGCTTACGCGTCGCGCAAAAATGGAGACAGCGTTTCTCCAAAGTCAGACCCCTGCTGACAAGAGAAAGGTTCTGGATGCCGCAGCGGGAGTCTTCGGAATCAGGCTTTATTGAACGACGCAAAGGAGGCTCATAATAATGGCCACAACACGCCTAATACCGCTGCATGTTGGCGAGGGCCGGAGCATCAGCACGGCGATCAGCGACATTATCGAATACGTAGAAAACCCGGACAAGACGGACGGCTTCCAGCTTGTCACCGGGTACCAATGCGACACCCGAAGCGCGGACATGGAGTTCCTGTTTTCCAAGCGCCTGTATGAGCAGAAAACAGGTCGCGTCCGAGGTAAGGATAATGTGATCGCATACCACCTGCGCCAGTCCTTTGCGCCCGGCGAAATCACACCGGAGGAAGCAAACCGGCTGGGGTATGAACTGGCAAAAAGGTTCACCAAAAACCGGAACGCTTTTATCGTTGCGACACACATCGACAAGCAGCATATCCATAACCATATAATAATCAATTCTGTCTCGCTGTCCCACACAAGAAAATTCAGAAATTTCTGGAATAGCTCTCGCGCAATCCGGCGTCTAAGTGATACAATCTGTATTGAAAACGGTTACTCCATTATCGAAAAGCCGGAGGGCTACGGCCAGACCTATAACAAGTGGGAAGGAGACGTTTCCAGGCTCTCTCACCGGGATCGTCTTTGCCTTGCAATCGACGAAGCACTTGCCAAAAATCCAGCCAGCTTTGACGCATTTCTTGCGCTCATGCGGCTGGCCGGATACGAGACAAAAGGGACAGCAAACCCATCCTTCCGGGGCGGTTCTCAGAAGCGCGGCATACGCATGGACACGCTCGGCCACGGCTACTCCGCAGAGGATATTAAAGCAGTAATTTCCGGCAAAAAGAAGCATACGCCCAAGCGTTCCGCACCGGTTTCCACGCCGCCGAAAAAGCAGAACAATCTCTTGATCGACGTAGAGGCGAAGCTCGCGGAGGGAAAAGGCGCCGGGTATGAGAATTGGGCGAAGCTGTACAACCTGAAGCAAATGGCGCAGACCGTTCTTTTTTTACAGCAGAACGGTCTTATGGACTATGATGAACTATCCGAAAAGGCCGCGCGCGCCGCCGAAAAATATCATACACTATCCGATGAAATCAAGTCTGCGGAACAGCGGCTTGCGGAGATTGCCGCGCTGGAAAAAAACATCGTGGATTACGCGAGAACGCGGGAAACATACGTCGCTTATCGCAAGGGCGGATACTCCAAACAATTCCGTTCGGCACACGAAAGCGAGATCATTTTGCACCAGGCGGCAAAGGCGTTTTTTGATCAGCTCGGTATAACAAAACTGCCCGCGATGAAGGCTTTGAAATCCGAATACGCGGAGCTGCTTTCCAAGAAAAAAGCGGCTTATTCAGAGTACAGAAAAAGCCGTGAAGAGATGCGGGAGCTGCTCACCGCAAAAGCAAATATAGAGCAAATTCTCGGAATCGAAACCAAGGAAAAATCGACGCAGGAGAAGACGAAATAGGCCGCCGAAACGGCGACCTTTTTCAGCGATTTCAGAGAAATCGCGTAGCTGTGACGTAGGCACATTCGAGGGCTTGGGACGCTTCCCAACAAGCAGAAAATGTCCGTCGAGGCCGGGGGCCGAAATGGACATTTTTTCGCATGTGTACGTACACATGCATTGCTTGCCGGTAGTGAAACGGGCCTTTTTGCCGCTTTCGCGGATTTATCAAGGCGGACTGTTTTAGGCCGCTTTCGCTCGCCGGAAAAGTGGCCGAACGGATACTTGGACGGCGGCGACAAATCGGGCTGTTCCGTTTCATTTTTCCCGCAACAAAAGTGACAAACTGATTGCATTTGCGGTTGGATCGCGACGGACGGTTTCGATAATTTTTGTCGTTCGTGAATCGCGCCTATTTCTGTCCGTTTTCACATGGAGGATTGCTTGTGAAACGATACGTCAGTGACTACGCGATGAACCTGAAAAACAAGACGGCAATCGTCTGCCCGTCGTACTGCGGCGCGAACATTTTTCTGACCGCCGAACACTTCAAAGACGACCAGGAGTTTACGTTTTGGAAAACCGTTTCAGACGAAGACTACCGCCTCAGAGAGAGCGCGGAGCGCCGGGAAAAAGCGAACACGGTTTTACTTGACGATCACCCTCAGCTTTTTGCCGCAGCGGACAGTTCGGAGGCTATGCTCCTTGCGCGATACGAAGCTGCGGAAACGCGCGCGCAGCTTCATCAAGCATTGGCCAAGTTGCGGGAGCTGCTCACGCCTTCACAGTTCCGCAGATTTTGGCTGTGCGTCGTATGCGGTAAATCTCGCTGCGAAGTCGCAAAGCAGGAAGGCGTTTCGCCTTCCGCTGTGGTAAAATCCATTCACCAGGCACGACACCGAATCTCCGGATCCGGCGTTTTTTAACGCACTTCCACAAGGGCGGCGCAAGCTGCCCTGTTTTTTTCAAAAATTTTTCCAAAAAGAGGCTTGACAAACTTGCGCCGATATCGAAAGCCGGGTATAATTGCAACCAGATAACAGAGAAACACACAGGAGCCGGTGAACATGAACAAGCAGAACGATCAAGAATGGGTGATTAAGCACGCCACCCGCCCAGGTGGCTGCACCTCCAGCCTCCCCTTCTGCGGCTACTCCAAGCAGACACTTGCCAGCATGGTCGCCCGCGGATACACCCTCTATTGTAACGGGAAAAAGGTTCCCCTCAGCTCCGTCAAAGGATAAAATCGAACGCTTCCGCAGGATCGGGGCAAAAATTTCAAAAAAATTTTTCTCATTCCGAGAAAATGGGTTAATTTTTGGCCCGTTTTTCTGCTTATTATTAGAGGGACATTTTGGAGCCCTCCTGCACCTTGAAAACTGAATAAGCCATGATACAGGTACAAAACCTGTGAGCGAGCATCCAGGCGAACGCGCGGAGACAGTCGGCACAAGTCCGACCGAGCGTTTGACCGTTCAGCCTGAAAGCCGGATCGGCAATCCGGCTTGCCGTGACCTCGCAGGTTATTCGACCCTCTCCTACGGCCTCCCACTGATTCGCGGGGGAGCTCGGAGCCGTTCGCCAGTCTCACAAGCAGCGGCGGCTCGGAGCTGGGACAGTCCGCCAGGACGGCCTGTGTTGTGCCAGTTGTCGGGAAGAGAGAATAGACAACGGAGATCAAAACATGAAACCTACAAAACCCAAAAACGCCTCTGAACCGTCACAGCAATCCGCAACCTATCGCTTTGAAAACCGCCGCTATCTCGTAACTGCTTCGTACAGCAAAGATTCCGGCGTTGATTTTTCGGCGCTGCTCATCCGACTCATCGTCAATGATGAAAAAGCATCATCCACGACCTGTGACAAAACCTTGCAGACGTGCTAAACTCTCAGTGTAAGTATTGGCTGCGAGGAAGGAGGCGCTATGAAGCGTAACAGCAAAAAAGGCCGTGACAACACGGCGTTCCTCTACGTCCGCCTGTCCAGAGACGATAATCTGGAGGGTGAAAGCTACAGCATCAGCAATCAAAAGAAGCTCTTAACCAAGGCGGCAAAAGACGCCGGGTACACCAACATCGTTATCTTTGCCGATGACGGTGTATCCGGCGTCACCATGAACCGTCCGGGCTATCAGGCGATGATAGCCGAGTTGGAAAAAGATCATGCCGCCGCTGTGTTCGTAAAGGACATGAGCCGGTTGGGCAGAAACTACATAGAGGTCGGGCGACTGACCGAAGAGTTTCTCCCGCAGCATGAGATCCGCCTTGTGGCGATCTCGGACGGCATCGACACAAACGAAGGCGAGAATGAGCTGGCCCCGATCCGCAACCTGTTCAACGAATGGTACGCAAGGGATATCTCCAAAAAAAAGCGTATCAGCAACAAGGTGCGCGGCAACTCCGGCGAACCGCTGGGGCCTCCGCCTTACGGGTACATCAAAGACCCGGACGATCCGAAGCATTGGATCATTGAACCGGAGGCTGCTGCGGTTGTCCGCAAAATCTACGATCTGTTTCTGGCCGGAAGAGGCACGGAGCAGATCTGCGGCGAGCTGGAGCAAGCCGGTATTCCAACGCCCACCGCCTATTGGCGGGAAAAGGGCATCGGTCGTGGCCGCGGCAGCTTGCCGAAAAAAGGCCCATCCAACTGGAACTGTGCCTCGTTAAACAGGATCCTCACGAATCAGGAATATACCGGCGATCTAATCAACTTCAAAACCTACTCCAAGAGCTATAAGCTCAAAGCGCGGCTCCCGAATGATCCTGATAATTGGGCCGTCTTCAAAAACGCCCATGAAGCGATCATAGACCGCGCAACCTGGGAACGCGCTCAGGCGAAGCGGAAGGGCATTCGCAAGCGCAAGGCTCTGGACGGCGAGGTCAGCTTATTTTCCGGCCTCGTCACCTGCGCCGATTGCGGAAGCAATATGCACTTACACTTCAACCAGCGAAATCACGAAATCCGGTTTTTCAACTGCTCCAACTACAAGGGAAACCGGGGCGGCACCTGCGAAAGCACCCACTACATTCGGGTTGACTTCCTGGAACAAGTTGTCCTTGAAGAGATCCGCCGGCTGACCAAATACGCAACAGCCTACGAGGATCAGTTCGCTGAGGCCGTCATGCAGTTCTCAATCCGAAACGCGGAAGCCGACCGTGAGACCCAGCAGAAGAACCTATGGGCCTTGGAGGCCAGAGACCGCGAGCTGGACAGGCTGTTTGAACGCATCTACGAAGACAACATTTCCGGCAAGCTCACCAACGAGCGCTTTGCCAGAATGTCCGAACGCTACGACGCCGAACAGAAGGAGCTTGCCGAGAAAATCAAGGCCGCCCGAAAAGCCCTGGAAAAAAGCTCCGGGAAAACGCTGACGAAGGATATGTTCTTATCCACCGTCCGCAAGTACACCAGGGTACGAAAGCTGACCCAAACGATGGTCAACGAGCTAATCGACCACATCGAGGTATATCAGGCTGAAAAAGTTGACGGCGTTTGGGAGCAGCGGCTGACGATTCACTACAACGTAGTCGGCCCCGTTACGATCCCGGAAGATCTTCCGCTGCCTGTTCCGGAGATCTCCGTGAACACCAGGCAAGGGGTTTGGGTCAACTACGCAGCCTCGCAAAAAAAGTGATGTACGTCACAGATTGGATACTGTAACATACATCACTCTGGTG